>NZ_JBAKHR010000017.1:0-182176 GCF_036902955.1 Micromonospora sp. CPCC 205558 | reverse complement strand
TACGATCCGACTTGCGGTGCGCGGGGCGGTGCGCGGGGCGCGTGCGCGGGGCGCGTGCGCGGGGCGCGTGCGCGGGGCGCGTGCGCGTGTTGCGGGGCGAGGGTTGCGCGGCGCGCGCCCAGCGCCGACGGCTTCAGGGGGTGGGGAAGAGGCGGGCGTGCAGGGCGGCCGGGTCGGTCACCTCGGGTAGGCCGCGGGCGGCGAGCCAGGCTGCGGCGGCGGCCCCGTCGCCAGCGGTGCGCAGAGGGGCGGCCGGCCAGCGTCGGGCGATCTCGGCCCGGACGGCGGTGGCGAGTGGGGTGTTCGCGGTGAGCAGGCCGCCGCCCAGCACGACCGGCGTCACCGCCCCGGCCGGGCGGATGCGGCTCATGCTCTCGGTCAGGTGCGCGGCGGCGTCGGTGATCAGCGCGGTGGCTACCGGGTCGCCGTGGGTGGCTGCGTCGACGACCAGCGGTGCGAGCCGGGCCAGTTCGATCGGCGGTCGACGGGTCACCGCCTGGATGGTGGCGTCGACGGTGTCCCGTGGGCGGGCGGCGATGTCGGCGCTGCCCAGCAGTTCGGTGAGGATCGTCGTGGCCAGCCCGCCAGGGGTACGCCCCGCGTCGAGGTCGGCGAGCAGTCGGCGCACCGACTCCCGACCGAGCCAGAAGCCCGAGCCGGCGTCGCCGAGGAGCCAGCCGTGGCCGTCGGCGATGCGGTCGAGCCGTAGTTCGTGGACCTGCGCGGTGATCGCCCCGGTGCCGGCGATGAGGATGGTCCCGTCCGGGGCGGCGGTGCCGGAGGCGTAGGCGACCAGGGCGTCGCCGTGCACCTCGTACGGGCAGCGCAGGCCGGCGTCGTGCCAGGCCTGGTCGAAGGCGGCCCGCCCGGCCGGGTCGGCGAGCAGCCGGCCCGCTCCGGCGAGCCCGATGGTGCCGGCGGCCACCCGCGTCGGGTCGATGTCGGCGAGCGCCTCGCGGAGGGCGCTCAGCAGTTCGGCGGCGGCGCGTTCGGCGCCGTGACTGGTGGGGTTGCCGCCACCGGCGCGGCCGGTGCCGACGCGTTGCCCGGTGAGGGTGAGGGCTGTCGCCCGGGTGGACGTACCGCCCACATCGAGACCCAGTACGACGGTGTCGGACATCGGCACGGGTCTCCTTGCGCGGAACGGCGATCTGGCTTGTTCATGCTGGTCGGCGGCGTCGCGCGGGGCAAGTTGTGGCGGGCGCGAGGGGCTGTGCGCCAGGTAACAGTTTGAAAACTTCGCCCACAGTCTTGACACGGAGGGCCGTTCAGTAAGAACTTTTACCACTAACAGTTAACAGTCTTTTCGGAAAGCTGAGGCGACTCATGGTTGATCACGAGGTGGACACCGCCGCGGGGACCGCGGTGGTCGACGCCGACGTGCTCGACCGCAGGGCAGCATCCGACGGGGTGCTGGCCCGGGTCCGCAACGGGCTCGGCGAGCTGACCGGCGCCCTGCGTCGGGTCGCCGAGCACGTGCTCAGCGACCCGGAGGCCGCCGCCCGCTCGACAATCGTCGAGCTGGCCGAGCGTAGCGGCACCTCACCGGCGACCATCACCCGCTTCTGCCGGGCAATGGGCTTCGAGGGGTACGCCGACCTGCGACTGGGCATCGCCTCCGAGACCGGCCGGGCGCGCTCGGCCGGTTGGACCATCGACATCGGACGGGAGATCCAGCCGAGCGACCCGCTCGCCCGGGTGCTCGACCAGATCATGGCCGCCGACACCCGGGCCATGCACGACACCGCCACCCTGCTCGACCTGGGCGAGGTGGAGCGGGCGGCGGTGGCGATCGCCGGCGCCAGCCGGGTCAACATCTTCGGCGCCAGCGGCAGCGCCCTGGTCGGCGAGGAGATGCAGTTCAGCCTGCATCGCATCGGCGTGGCGGCGTGGGCGTGGAACGACGTGCACGAAGGGTTGGCCAGCGCCGCGTTGCTGCGGTCGGGGGACGTGGCGCTCGGCATCTCGCACACCGGGCAGACCCGGGAGACGATCGAGATGCTCGCCGAGGCGGGCAGTCGGGGCGCCACCACGCTCGCGCTCACCGGCTTCCCCCGCTCACCGTTGGCCGAGCTGGCCGACATCGTGCTGCTCACGGCCAGCCAGGCGACCACCTTCCGGCCGGACGCGCTCTCCGCCCGGCACCCCCAGCTGGTGGTGCTCGACCTGCTCTACATCGCCGTCGCCCAACGCACGCACGACCGCGCGCACGCGGCCTTCCGGCGGACCGCGCAGGCCGTCGACGGGCACAAGGCAGCCAAGAGGCTGTCGGGAAACCCCGGGGCGAGCGAGGCGGAGTCCAGCCGGCGATCCCCGACAGCCTCTGAGGAGGCCCTTTCATGATCAGCGCCCAGGGGTACGCGGACGCCGTCCGCCCAGTGCTCGACAGGCTGCTCGACTCGGAGGCCGACGGGATCACCCGGGCCGCCGACCTGATCGCCGACAGCCTGCGCGACGGTGGCGTGCTCCAGGCGTTCGGCGCCGGGCACTCGGAGGCGTTCGCCGCCGAGCTGGTCGCCCGGGCCGGCGGGTTGGTCCCCACCAACCGGCTCTCGGTGCGGGACCTGGTGATGCACGGTGACGCCCCGCGCGACGTGCTCGCCGACCCCAAGTTGGAACGTGATCCCTCCATCGCCCACCAGATCTACGCGCTCGCGGCGCCCCAGCCGCGCGACGTGTTCGTGGTGGCGTCCCAATCCGGCATCAACGGCTCGGTGGTCGAGCTGGCGGCGCTGGTCACCGGGCGCGGTCACCCGTTGATCGCGGTCACCTCGGTCGAGCACACCGCACGGGTCGCTCCACGGCACCCGTCCGGGCATCGGCTCGCCGACCTCGCCGACGTCGTGCTGGACAACGGCGCGCCGTACGGCGATGCACTGCTGCCGCTCGAGGGCGGCGGCGCGGTCTGTGCGGTCTCCTCGGTCACCACGGCGCTGCTGGCGCAGCTGCTGACCGCTGAGGTCGTACGACGGTTCCACCAGGCCGGGGAGGTACCCCCTATCTACCTCTCCGCCAACGTCCCCGGCGGGGACGAGCACAACCTCGCCCTCGAGTCGCGGTACGCCGGGCGTCTCCGGCGTACCGCCTGACCCGACACCACAAGGAGAGTCAAAGATGTCGGATTCCCCCGAGAACATCGGTGACCTGAGCCGCCGGACCTTGCTGCAGCGCGCCGCGGCGGCTGGTCTGCTCGCCGTTCCGGCCGCGAGCATGTTGAGTGCCTGTGCCGGCAGCGAGCCGACCAAGTCCGCCGACAGCGGTGCGGCGAAGAGCAAGGACAACCCGTTCGGCGTCAAGGACGGCAGTGCCGTGAAGGTGGTCGTCTTCAACGGCGGTCTGGGTGACCAGTGGGCCAAGGAAGACAAGGTCATCTTCAACGCCAAGCACCCGAACATCACGGTCAACATGAGCTCCACCCAGAAGATCAAGACCGAAGAACAGCCGAAGATGGCGACCCAGCCGAGCGACCTGGTGATGAACTCGGGCGCGGACATCATGGACCGCAGCACGCTGATCAACGAGGGTGCCATCGAACCGCTCGACGACCTGCTCACCGCACCCGCCTGGGACAGTGAGGGCACTGTCGCCGACTCGCTGCTGCCCGGCACGGTCACCGACGGCACGCAGAACGGCAAGTTCTACGTGGTGAACGTCGCCTACACCGTCTGGGGCAACTGGTACAACGCCGCGCTGTTCCAGCGGGAGGGCTGGACCGCCCCGACCACCTGGGACGACTTCTTCGCCCTCGCGCCGAAGATCAAGGCCAAGGGCATGGCCCCGTACGTGCACGACGCGGCCCACGGCTACTACCCCCGCTGGGCGCTCTTCGCCAGCATCTGGAAGGCCGTCGGCAAGCAGCCGATCATCGACATCGACAACCTGAAGGACAACGCCTGGAAGGCCGACGGCATCGTCGCCGCGCTGGAGCCGTGGGAGAAGCTGGTCAAGGACAAGCTGCTCCTGCCGGGCAAGCTCGACCACACCCAGTCCCAGCAGGCCTGGCTCGACGGCAAGGCGGCCTTCATCCAGGTCGGTACCTGGCTGAAGAACGAGATGGCGGCGACCATCCCGCCGGGCTTCGAGATGACCCTGTCGGACTACTGGAGCAAGCCCGGTGACAAGGCCGCCAAGGACGTCTTCGCCTCCTCCGGCGAGGGCTTCGTGGTGCCGAGCAAGGCCCCGAACAAGGAGGCCGCGAAGGAGTTCCTGCGGGCGATCCTGTCCAAGGCCGGGTCGGCGAAGTTCGCCGAGCTGACCAAGTCGCTGGCGTCGACCAAGGGCTCCGGCGACAACGTGCAGGATTCCGCGCTGGCGTCGGCCAACACGCTGATGAAGAGCGGCAGCACGGACCTGATCTCGGTCAAGTTCCCGGACTTCTACGCCGACCTGGACAAGGAGAGCCAGAACCTGTCCGAGGAGCTGATGGCGGGGCGCCTCACCGCACAGCAGTTTGTCGACAAGATGCAGGCGGCCGCGGACAAGGTCGCGAAGGACTCCTCGGTCAAGAAGCAGACCCGTACCGCCTGACAGGCCTGATCAGCTAGAGAAGTGAGTGACCATGCGGCACGGTGTTGCGCGTTTCGTCACGGGTTTCCTGGCCTTGCCGCTTGGGCTGTACCTCTTCTACGTGGTGTGGCCCTTCGTGCAGGCGGCGGGATACTCGCTGACCGACTGGGGTGGTTACTCGGACACCCAGAACTTCGTCGGTCTGGACAACTACGTCCGGCTGCTGTCGGATGAGTTGATCAGGAAGGCCTTCTGGCACAACGTCTTCTTCCTGATCACCGTGCCGCTGTTCACCATCGCGCTGGCCCTGTTCCTCGCGTTCCTGCTCAATGTGGGCGGACGTGAGGACAGGGCCGGCATCCGAGGGGTGTTCGGTTCCGGCATCTACAAGATTATTTTCTTCTTCCCGCAGGTGCTGTCACTGGTGGTCATCGCCGTGATGTGGCAGCAGATCTACCGAAGCGACGGTCAGGGCCTGATCAACGGGCTGATGATCAAGATCGGTCTGGTCGACGCGGACAACCCGATCGCCTTCACCTCCGACCCGGAGCCGTTCCTCGGCGTGCCGGCGGTGCTGTGGTGGCTGCTGCTGATCGCGGTCTGGAGCGGCGCGGGCTTCTACATGGTGCTCTTCAGCGCGGCGATGCAGTCCATCCCGAAGGACATCTACGAGGCGGCGCTCCTGGACGGGGCCAGCCGCTTCCACACCTTCTTCCGGATCACCTTGCCGCTGCTGCGGGACACCGTCTCGGTCGCCTGGGTCTACCTGGGCTTCATCGCACTGGACATGTACGCCCTGGTCTTCGTCATGACGCCCAGCCAGGGCGGCCCGAACCACGCCAGTGAGATCTTCGCGTCGGTGCTGAACTTCACCGCGTTCCAGAAGGGCCAGTTCGGTTACGCCTGCGCGATGGGTGTCGCCTTGGCGATCTTCACGATCCTGCTCGCCGCGGCGCAGCTCAGGATCACCCGTCGTGAGCGTATCGAGTACTGAGGAGGCTGGACGATGAGCACAGCGACTCACGATGGTCTTACCCGTCCCGAACAGAGCCCGGACACGCCACCCAAGCGTGGTGCCGGTGGCGGGTCCGCGGCGGCGGTCGGCGGCAGGTTCTTCAACGGCTTCTCCCACGTGTTCCTGCTGGTCTGGGCCGTGATGGTGATCTACCCGCTGCTGTGGGTGGTGATGTCGGCGCTGAAGACCGACTCGGAGGTCATCCGCCAGCCGCTGTCCCTGATCCCGGCCAAGCTCAACTGGGACAACTTCGCCCGGGCCTGGGGTGCGGGGCACCTCGGGTCGTTCTTCCTCAACACCGTGCTGGTGCTGGCCGGCAGTGTCACCCTCACCATGCTGCTGGGCTCGATGGCCGCGTACGCGTTGGCCCGCTACGAGTTCCGGGGCAACCGGCTGATCTACTACGTGTTCCTCTCCGGCCTGACCCTGCCGATCTACCTGGCCGCGGTGCCGCTGTTCAAGGGCGTCTACAACACGAGCGTCTACCTACCGCTGCTCGGCCCGAACAAGCACCTCATGCTGATCCTGGTCTACGTCGCCTGGTCGCTGTCGTTCACGGTCTTCTTCATGCACTCGTTCTTCCGGACGCTGCCCAACACCATCGCCGAAGCGGCCATGGTGGACGGCGCATCGCACAGCCGACTCTTCTTCAGCGTCATGCTGCCGATGTCCAAGCCCGGCCTGATCAGCATTGGCATCTTCAACGTGCTGGGCCAGTGGAACCAGTGGTACCTGCCGACCCTGCTCATGCAGTCGGTCGCGGGGGAGGAGAAGAACCAGGTGATCGCCCAGGGCCTGATCGAGCTCTCGGTCAACCAGGGCTACAAGTCCGACTGGTCCGGCCTCTTCGCCGGGGTGACCATGGCGATGCTCCCGGTGCTCGTGGTCTACATCATCTTCCAGCGGCAGGTGCAGTCCGGCCTCACGGCCGGCGTCGGCAAGTAACCAGCCTGATCAGAAGGGGCACCTCGGGAACGAGGTGCCCCTTCGTCATCTCGGGTGCTCGTCGACCCGGGTGTGCCAGGAGCGCCACAGGGCGGCGTACGCGCCACCGGCCGCGACCAACTCGTCGTGGCTGCCGATCTCGGTGATCCGGCCGTCCGCGAGCACGGCGACCCGGTCGGCGTCGTGCGCGGTGTTGAGCCGGTGCGCGATCGCGATGACGGTCCGTCCGACCAGCACGGCGGCCAGCGCGCGTTCGGTCCGTCGGGCGGTGGTCGGATCGAGGGCGGCGGTCGCCTCGTCCAGGATCAACGTGTGCGGGTCGGCGAGCACCAACCGGGCCAGCGCGAGCTGTTGGGCCTCGGCCGCGCCGAGCTGACGGGCCCCGTCGCCGAGCTGGGTGTCCAGGTCGTCGGGGAGGTCCGCAAACCATTGGGCGCCCACGGTGAGCAGCGCGGCGCGCATCTGGCCGTCGGAGGCGTCGGGCGCGGCGAACGAGAGATTGTCGCGTACCGAGCCGATGAAGACGTGGTGTTCCTGGGTGACCAGGGCGATCCGGCGGCGGCGCTCGGCCGGGTCGAGGTCGGTGACCGGGCAGCCGCCGATGCTGACCACGCCGTGCCGGGGCGCGTCGATTCCGGCCAGCAGCCGGGCCAGGGTGGACTTCCCGGCGCCGGACGGGCCGACGACGGCCAGCCGCTCACCGGGCTGCACCTCCAGATCGATTCCGTGCAGCACGTCCGGCCCGTCGTCGGAGTAGGAGAACCGTGCCCCCCGGACCACGAGCCGCTCACCCCGGGACGAGGCGGTCGTGCCGGGTGGCTCCGGTGGGACCAGGCCGACGCCGAGCACCCGGGCGTACGACGCGAAGCCGCGTTGCGCCTGCTCCGTCCAGATCAACAGCCGATCCAGCGGCTCGATCGCCTGTTGCAGATAGAGCGCGGCGGCGACCACCGCGCCGAGCGACACCACGTCCCTGGCGAACAGGAAGCCCCCGACCAGCAGGACCGCGGCGACCGGCAGCGGGTAGCTGGCCTCGACGACCGAGAAGAACACGGTACGCAGCGCGAGGGTGGCCCGGCGGGCCTGCCACAGCACGGCGACACGGGTGGTGCCGTGCCGGACACGGTCGTCGGTCAGCCGCAGCGCCTCGACCGTGCGGGCGCCCTCGGCGGTGGTGGTCAGCGTCTCGGTCAGCTCGGCCGACGCCGCGCCCTCGGCGAGGTACGCGGGGCTGGCCCGGCGCAGGTACCAACGGGTCACCGCCAGGATCGACGGGAGCGAGGCCAGCGCGGCCAGCCCGAGCAGCGGGTGCAGCAGGAAGACCGCCCCGAACAGCAACGTCAACTGCACCGAGGCGATGACGATCGTCGGTACCACCTCCCGGACGGTGGTGCCGACCGTCGCGACGTCGACGGAGCTGCGGGTCGCCAGGTCCCCGGAGCCGGCGCGCTCGACGACCGAGACCGGCAGGCCGAGGGTCCGGGAGACGAACTCCTCGCGCAGCTCGGCGATGGCGCGTTCGCCGAAGCGGTGGCCCGCGTACTGGGCGTACCGGGTGAGCACGGCGCTCGCCGCGACGCAGCCGGTGATGGCCAGCGCCAGCCGGTCCACAGTGGCCACCCCCGCGCCCGCGGTGACCTGGTCGACGATGGTGCCCAGCAGCCACGGCGGGGCGAGGCCGGCGACCGCGGCGGCGCAGTGCAGCGCCAGCACCAGCCCGACCGCGCGCCGGTGCCGGCTGATCAGGTCCCGCAGGGCCCGGCGTACGGTGCGGCGGTCGGCCACCGGCAGCCCGATCACCGGTACACCTCCTCGGTGTCGGCGGGTTTGTCCAGGTCGGGGTCGTCGCTGCCCCGGGCCACCAGGTGGCGGTAGGCCGGGTCACGGTCGAGCAGGTCGGTGTGGCTGCCGGTGGCGGTGATCCGGTCACCGACCAGGTGCGCGACCAGGTCGGCTCGGCCGAGCAGCAGCGGCGACGTCGCGATCACCACGGTTGTCCGCCCGGCCCGCGCCGCCCGCAGCCGTTCGGCGATGCGTGCCTCGGTGTGCGCGTCGACCGCCGACGTCGGGTCGACGAGGATCAGCACCTCCGGTTCGCTGTGCAGCGCCCGGGCCAGGCGCAGCCGTTGCCGCTGACCGCCGGAGAGGGTGCGGGCCCGGGCGTCGATCGGGGTGTCCAGCCCGGCCGGCAGGGTGTCGACGATGTCCTGCGCCGACGCGGCCCGCAGGGCCACGCCGATCCGCTCGTCGTGGTCGTCGGCCCCGGCGCGCAGGATGTCGCGCAGGGTGCCGGCGAAGAGGTACGAGTCGTGGTCGGCGACGAGGACCCGGGCGCGGACCTCGTCCAGGGCGACCCCACTCAACGGCACGCCGCCCCAGGTGACCTCGCTGGGGACGTACCGGCCGAGTCGGTCGGCCAGGGCCACGGCCGCCGCCGGGTCGTCCGCCGCCACCCCGATCAGCTGGCCGGCGGGTACGGTCAGCCCGCTCACCGGGTCGTGCAGGTCGGCCGGGCCGTCGGGTGCGACCGGCTCACCCGGTCGGCGTGCCTCGGGCGCGGTGCCCGGTTGGCGCGCCTGCGGCCTGGTGCCCGGCCACCGGCGACCTGGGCCGCCGACGTCGTCGGGTGTCACGGTCAGCAGGTCGGCGATCCGCCGCGCGGCGACCCGACCCCGGATGAGCTGGTGACTGCCCTCCAGCAGGAACCAGACCGGCACGATCAGGGTCGCCACGTAACCGTAGACGGCGACCAGTTCGCCGATCGTGACGTCCCCGGTCACCGCCATCCGGGCCGTCAGCCACACCACCGCCGCCAGGAACAACCCGGGGATGGCGATCGTGGCCGCCTCGATCCAGCTGTTGACCGCGCCGACCCGGTAGCCCTCGGCGCGCAGCTCCTGGGACCTGGCCGCGTACCGTCGGGCGAACAGGTCGCGGCCACCCACCCCGGCGAGCACGCGCAGCCCGGCCACGATGTCGCCGGATCGGGCGGTCAGCGCCCCCTGCTGCCCCCGGTAGACCGACTCGGCCCGCTCCAGTCGGCGCAGCAGCGGCCCGACGACCAGCCCGACCACCGGCACCCCCACCAGCACGCAGAGCGCGAGCAGCGGGGAGACCGACCAGAGCACCACGGCGATGACCCCGTACGCCATGACCGCGCCGACGCCCGGCCCGGTCAGCGTCAGCACCTGCGCCGCCCAGTCGATGTCGGAGCCGCCGACGGTGGACACCTCACCCGCGCCGACCCGGCGCGGCAGCACCGCACCGATCCGGGACAGGTGACGCAGCAGGACCTCCGCCGAGCGGGCCTTCGCGTCCTCCCGGATGAAGGTCATCGTGCGGTGCCGCATGATGCCGAGGTAGGACTCCACCACACCCGCGAGGACGATCACCACGACCCAGAAGGCCAGGGCGCGGGTGTCGCGTTCGCGTAGCCCGTCGTCGACCGCGCGGGAGATCAGGTAGGGCCGGGCCGAGAGCCCGACCATCCAGGCCGTGCCGATCAGGCTGCCGCGCAGCACCCGCCCGGGCTGACAGCGGACCAGCCACCACAGGTACCGCATCGGGCCTCGGGTGTCGGGAGTGCCAGGATCGGGATGCGGGATCTGGATAGGCACCCTGGTCACGCTACCGACCGGCCCGGACACCGCGCCGACCCGATCATGGTGAGGTGCGCCTCCGTTTCTGTCGGACGTGAGAGGCAGAATCACGTTCGTGCTGGTGGCGGTGGTGTCCGACGAGCGGGGTGGGGGAGTGCTGTGCCCGCTGGACGCCACCGGCCAGCCGTCCGGCCCGCCCGAGGTCGTCGCCGACCTGGTCGCCGCGGTGGCCGCCCGGGAGGCCGCCGAGCACCCGCGCTGGGTCTGGTCGACCGCCGCGGCGGTCTACCCGCCGCTGCTGCGCGCCGGCGTCCGGGTCGACCGGTGTCACGACGTGGAGTTGACCGAGGCGTTGCTACTCGGGCACGCGGGTCGCTGGGGTGAGCCGCGTTCGCTGGCCGCCGCCTGGGCCCGGCTGACCGGCGCGGCGGTGCCGCCCGACCCGCCGCCGCGCGCCGCCGCGCCACCCGGGCACGGGCAGGGCGCGCTCTTCGACACGCTGCCCGGTCCGCCGGGGCCGGGCATCGAGGCACTGACCCGGGTGTACGCCGACCAGCTCGCCCGGGTCGGCGCGACCGAGCACCCCGGCCGGTTCCGGTTGCTGGTGGCCGCCGAGTCGGCCGGCGCGCTGATCGCGGTGGAGATGGGCGTCGCCGGGCTGCCCTGGCGTGCCGACGTGCACAACGAGATCCTGCGCGAGCTGCTCGGTGAGGCGTCCCCGGTCGGTGGGCCACCGCGCCGGCTCGCCGAGTTGGCGGCCCGGATCGGCGACGCGCTGGGCGTACGTGGTCTGCACACCGACTCCCCGGCCGAGCTGCTGAAGGCGTTCGCCCGGGTCGGGGTGGAGTTGCCCAACACCCGGGCCTGGGTGTTGCGCGGGGTGGACCATCCGGCGGTGCCGCTGGTGTTGGAATACAAGGAGCTCTACCGGATCTGGACGGCGCACGGCTGGGCCTGGCTCGATCAGTGGGTGCGGGGCGGCCGGTTCCAACCGGAGTACGTGCCGGGTGGTGTGGTCTCCGGCCGGTGGGCCACCCGGGGTGGTGGCGCGTTGCAGATCCCCAAGGTGATCCGGCGGGCGGTGGTGGCCGATCCGGGGTGGCGGTTGGTGGTCGCCGACGCCGGCCAGTTGGAGCCCCGGGTGCTGGCGGCGGTCTCCGGCGACGCGCGGTTGGCGGCGGCGGGCGGTGCGGGCGACCTCTACGCGGCCCTTGCCCGGGACTCGTTCGCTGGCGACCGGGCCAAGGCCAAGGTGGCCCTGCTGGGCGCGATGTACGGGCAGACCGGCGGGGCCGCGGTGCCCGCCTTGGCGGTGCTGAAGCGCAGTTACCCGACGGCGTTCGGTTACGTCGAGGCGGCCGCGCGCACCGGTGAGACGGGTGGGCTGGTGCGGTCGTGGCTGGGGCGGACGTGCCCGCCCGGCTCGGCCGGGTTCGGTGACATCGACGACGAGCCCGCCGATCCGGAGGGGTCGGCCGATCCGCACAGCCCGCGGGCGCGTGCCGCGCGGTCCCGGGGGCGCTTCACCCGCAACTTCGTCATCCAGGCCACCGCCGCGGAGTGGGCCTCCACGTTGCTGGCCACGCTGCGCACGGAGTTGTCCGGCACCGACGCCGAGTTGGTCTTCTTCCAGCACGACGAGGTGGTCGTGCACGCGCCCGCCGATCAGGCGGACGCGGTCGCCGAGGCGGTCAACCGGTCCGGCGAGCGTGCCTCCGCGTTGCTCTTCGGTGCCACACCGGTCCGGTTCCCACTGGACCTGTCCATCGTCGACTGTTACGCCGACGCGGCCTGACCGACGGAGTGTCCGTGTCGGCGGATGCCGGTCGTGTAACGGTTGTGCTATTTCTCCTTTTCGCCCCGCCACCCTCGGCTGGACGTCCTCGTTGCAGTGTCCGTAGGAGGGGGCGGATCGGTCACGGTCCGTTCCGTGCTTGAGGGGGCGCAGCTGAACCGGATCGCAGGAATGATCATCGCCGCAGGCGGGGGACGACGAATCGGTGGTCCCGAGGCGCTGCTGCACCAGGGAGGCAAACCCCTGGTCAATCAGATGATCGACACGATGACCGAGGCGGGCTGCGAGCAGATCGTGGTCGTGTTGGGTGCCGCAGCGGACCAGGTCCAGGAGACCGCTGACCTGGGCAAGGCCACCGTTGTGATCAACAAGGCGTGGGGCACCGGGGTCGGCTCGTCCATCCGGGCCGGCCTGGCCGCCATGGACGACGAGGGCATCGAGGCGGTGGTGGTGGTCCCGGTCGACATGCCGGGTCTGACCGCCACGGCGGTCAACCGGGTGGCCGCGCTGCCGTACCCGGACGTGCTGGTCTGCGCCACCTACGACGGGTTGCGCGGCTATCCGATGCTGTTCGGTCGCCGGCACTGGCCCGGCATCGCCACCCTGGCCAGCGCCGACGTGGGCGCCCGGCCGTACCTGTTGGCGCACAAGGACCAGATCGTCGACATCGCCTGCGACTCGGTCGCCGACGGCAGCCGGATCGACACCCCCGAGCTGATGGAGCTCTACGGGCTCACCGTCCCGCCGCAGCGCGTCGGGGTCTAGCAGGGGCGCCGACCGGCAGGTCAACGTGCCACTCTGGCCGCGCTGTCGTACGCCGCCGCTCGGGCGATCACCTCGGGGGTGGCGCGGGAGGGGTGGCCACTGTCGAAGGGCGGCTGTGGGTCGTACTCCATCCAGAGCTGGACCGCCTCCGCGGTCGTCCGGTCGGTGAGGAGTTCGACGAGTCTCAGTCCCATGTCGATGCCGCTCGACACGCCGGCCGCGGTGATGATCCGTGCGTCCAGTTCTTCGACGACCCGCTGGGCCGTCGGCACGGCGCCGAAGCGGACCAGTTCCCGCGCCACCAGATAGTGGCTGGTGCTCCGTCGTCCCCGAATTAGTCCCGCTGCTCCCAGGAGAATCGAGCCGGAACAGACTGAGGTGGTGAAGGTCGTCGTCTCATGGATCCGCCTGATCCAGCCCGGTAAGGGCCCGGCGAGAGCCTGGACCGTCCCCGGTCCTCCCGGGACGACGAGCACGTCGGTCGCCACCACGTCGTCGAACGCGGACTCGGCCACGAGGGAGACCATTCCGCAATCGTCGCGCACGGGCCCGGGGCGTTCGGCGACCAGGAGCACGTCGATGCCCGGGGTGAGGGCCAGTGGCTGGTAGACGCCGATGACGTCCAGCGCGGTGTAACGCTCGTACAGCGGGATGACGACGTGGGTCACCGGAAGCTCCTACAGTCGATGTGGCTGCGGTCAGAGGGTCGAGAAGCGCGCGCGAAAAGCGCCAGGGGTGGTGTCGAGCCGTTCGCCGAAAACGCGGCGCATCGATTCGGCGGATCCGAATCCCGCCCTGGTCGCCACCGCGTCGAGGCCGAGGTCGGACTGCACCAGCAGGCGTTTGGCGGCCTCCAGGCGAAGCTCGGTGAGGTAGCGTCCGACGGTCAGTCCCGTCTCCCGGGCGAAGAGCCGCTGAAAGTGCCGGGGCGACATGGCGATCTGCGCGGCGAGGTCGTCGATCCGGTGTGTCGCGGCCGGGTCGGCGTCGAGGGCACGCTGAACGGCGGCCACCCGCTTCTCGGTGGCGCGTTCCAACCACACCGGGCCGGAGAACTGAGCCTGCTGGCCGGGCCGGTGCAGGAACATCACGAGCCAGCGGGCGATCTCCTGGGCGACCCGTGCTCCCTGGTCTGCCGTCACGACGGCCAGCGCCAGATCGATTCCCGACGTGACACCACCCGACGTCCAGACCGGGCCGTCGTGCACGTAGAGGGCGTCGTGGTCGACAGTGAGGTCGGAGAATCGCCGACCGAGGTCCCTGGACAGGGACCAGTGGGTGGCCACCCGGCGACCAGTGAGCAACCCGGCCCGCGCGCACAGGAACGCCCCGGAACAGATGGACAACAACCGCGTCGGGCGGCACTCCCGCAACCAGGCGAGGAGTTCGGCGTGCCCGTCCTCGGCCGTCGCCGCACGGCCGCCGGGCACGACGAGGGTACCGGTCCGGACCGGCTCTCCGAGCGCGGTGGCCATCATGACCACGCCGCTCTCGGAAACCACCTCGGCCTCCGCGCCCGCCAGCCGCAGGTCGTACGCGGGGCGCTCACCACGTGCCGCCCGGTACCGGTTCACCCCTGCCAGGACCTCCCACGGCCCGGTGACGTCGAGGGATTGCATGCCCGCGAAGGCGACGACGGTGACGCGCTCAACCATGCCCTGAGTCTGCCGGCGGAGCCACCGTGGCGCCATGACGCCGTACCCACGGAAAGTGACACGGCAGTGGACGTCTCAGTCGGGGTGGAAGAGGACGGGCCACGCCGCGTCGTCAGTCGCGAGCCGCGGCGCCGCGGCCAGCGCCGTGGGCGTCTGCCCAGCGAACTCCTTCACGTCGCGGTGCAGGTGATGCCTGTGAGTCATCAAGATGACTCACAGGCATCACGCTCGTCAGGACATGGCCGCAAGCTCGGTGCGGGCGTGGCGGGGGACTTCAGTCCTGCGCCGAGTCCAGCTTTCCGGTGGCGGCCAGGCGCTGGTACCAGTGGGCGCTGTCCTTCCAGGTGCGGACCTGGGTGTCGTAGTCGACCCGGATGATCCCGAAGCGACGGTCGTAGCCGTAGCCCCACTCGAAGTTGTCCAGCAACGACCAGACGAAGTAACCGCGAACGTCCGCGCCCTGCGCGCGGGCGTCGGCCATCGCGCCGATGTGCCGACGCAGGTAGTCGATGCGCCGGTCGTCGTGGATGCGGCCGTCGGCCGACACCACGTCGTCGAACGCCGCGCCGTTCTCGGTGATCATCATGGGCTGATTCGGGTATTCGCGCTGCAGGCGCAGCAGCAGCTCGGTCAGCGCCGGCGGGTCGATGTTCCAACCCATCGCCGTGTACGGGCCGGGCTGCGGCAGGAAGTCGACGTCGTCGGCCGCGACCCACGGCGTGGAGGTCGACGCGCCGTGCCCGTCGGCGTCGGAGCGGGCCGACACCCCGTCCCAGGCCCGGACCAGCGTGCTGGAGTAGTAGTTGACCCCGAGCACGTCCAGCGGCACCGCGATCAGCTTCTCGTCACCCTCGCGGACGAACGACCAGTCGGTGACGGAGGCGGTGTCGGCCAGCAGGTCGGCCGGGTACGCCCCGTCCAGCATCGGGCCGAGGAACGCCCGGTTCGCCAACGCGTCGATCCGCCGGACCGCGTCCTGGTCGGCGGCCGAGTCGGAGGCACCCCGGATGACGTGCAGGTTCAGCGTCACCGACAGCTCGGCGGACGGGGCCAGCTCCCGGACCACCCGGCCGGCGAGGCCGTGCGCGAGGTTGAGGTGGTGCACCGCGGCCAGCGCCGCCGCCGGCTCCGTCCGACCCGGCGCGTGCACCCCGGAGGCGTAGCCCAGGTACGCGGAGCACCACGGCTCGTTGAGCGTCGTCCAGGTGTGCACCCGGTCGCCCAGCGCACCGACGATGCCCGCCGCGTACTCCTGGAAGCGCAGCGCGGTCTCCCGTACCGCCCACCCGCCGGCGTCCTCCAACTCCTGCGGCAGGTCCCAGTGGTACATGGTGGCGACCGGGCGGACGCCCCGCTCCAGCAGCCCGTCAACCAACCGCGAGTAGAAGTCGATGCCCGCCTGGTTGAACCGGCCCGAGCCGCCCGGCTGCACCCGGGGCCAGGAGATGGAGAACCGGTACGCACCGAGCCCGAGGTCGGCGATGTGCCCGAGGTCGTCGGCCCACCGGTGGTAGTGGTCGGCCGCCACGTCACCGGTGTCACCGTTGAGGGTCCGACCCGGCGTGTGGCTGTAGGTGTCCCAGATGGACGGTCCTCGCCCGCCCTCGGTCGCCGCACCCTCGATCTGGTACGCCGCCGTCGCCGAGCCCCAGACGAAGCTCTCCGGGAAGTGGTGTTGCGTCATCGTTCCGTCCCCTGGATCTCGCAGATGTAGCCCGTCGAGGTGCCGGCGACCAGTTCGGCGCTGGCCGTCCCACCCTCGTAGCGCACGTCGAACTCGGCGCCCGGCCCGTTGCCGGGTGACGGTACCCGTACCCGGGTCCGCTGCCCCTCGGTCGGTGCGTACACCCGCAGCCGCACATCGTCGGCCCACTCGTAGTCCGGTCGGTCGTTGCGCGAGCCGAACGGGATGACCGCACCCGGTCGGGCCAGCACCGGCAGGCTGTCGAAGCCGTGCTTCTCGGTCACCCAGGCCGGGCCGGTGACCTGTGCGCCGGTGACCAGATGCGTCCAGGTGCCGGCGGGTACGTAGTACGTGACGTCGCCGTCGGCGCTGAGCACCGGTGCGACCAGCACGTCCGGGCCGAGCATGTACTGCCGGTCCAGGTGTGCCGTCGCCGGGTCGTCCGGGAACTCCAGGAACATCGGCCGCATCATCGGTGTGCCGTCGCGGTGTGCCTCCTCGGCGGCGGCCGCCAGGTACGGCATCAGGCCCAGCTTGAGGTGCGTGAAGTGCCGCAGCACGTCGACGGACTCCTCGTCGAACGCCCACGGCACCCGGTACGAGCCGGAGCCGTGCAGCCGGGAGTGTGAGGAGAGCATCCCGAAGGCGACCCACCGCTTGAACACCGCCGGGTCGGGTGTGCCCTCGAAACCGCCGATGTCGTGGCTCCAGTAGCCGAAGCCGGACGCCGCCAGGGACAACCCGCCGCGCAGCGACTCGGCCATCGCGACGAACGTCGACTCGCAGTCGCCGCCCCAGTGCACCGGGAACTGCTGCCCGCCGGTGGTGGCCGAGCGGGCGAACAGCACCGCCTCGCCCTTGCCGCGCTCGGTCTCCAGCAGCTCGAAGACCGCCTTGTTGTAGAGGTACGAGTAGTAGTTGTGCATCCGCTGCGGGTCCGAACCGTCGTGCCACACCACGTCGGTCGGGATGCGCTCGCCGAAGTCGGTCTTGAAGCAGTCGACGCCCATGTCCAGCAGCACCTTGAGCTTGCTGGTGAACCAGGCGACCGCGTCCGGGTTGGTGAAGTCGACAAGCGCCATGCCGGCCTGCCACTTGTCCCATTGCCAGACCGAGCCGTCCGGGTTGCGCACCAGGTAGCCGGCCTCGCGGCCCTCCTCGAAGAGGTAGGAGCGCTGCGCGATGTACGGGTTGATCCAGACGCACACCTTCAGGTCGCGCTCGTGCAGCCGGCGCAGCATCCCCTCCGGGTCGGGGAAGGTCGCCGGGTCCCAGACGAAGTCGACCCAGTGGAACTGACGCATCCAGAAACAGTCGAAGTGGAACACCGACAGCGGCAGTCCGCGCTCGGCCATCCCGTCGACGAACTCGGTCACGGTCTTCTCGTCGTACGAGGTGGTGAACGACGTGGACAGCCAGAGCCCGTACGACCACGCGGGGATGCGGGCCGGGCGGCCGGTGAGCGCGGTGTACCGGCGCAGCACGTCCTTCGGGTGGGGCCCGTCGATGACGTAGTAGGTCAACGACTGGCCCTCGACGCTGAACTGGGTCTGCGTGACGACCTCGGAGCCGACCTCGAACGACACGTGCTCCGGGTGGTCCACGAAGACCCCGTAGCCGGCGCTGCTCAGGTAGAACGGGACGTTCTTGTACGCCTGCTCGCTGGCGGTGCCCCCGTCGGCGTTCCAGATGTCGACGGTCTGGCCGTTCTTGACGAACGGGCCGAAGCGCTCGCCCAGCCCGTACACCGTCTCGCCGACGCCGAGGGCGAGCCGTTCGTGCACGTGCCGGCGGCCCTCGGCGTCGGTGACGACGCCGATGCTGCGTGCGGTGGACGCGGTGACCAGCCGGTCGCCGTGCAGGAAGTCGACCTGCCACCCGTCGATCAGCGCGACCCGCGCGGTCAGCTCGCCGGTGGTCAGCGTCGCGCTGAGCCCGGTGACGTCGACGGTGACCGGGTGCGTCTCGTCGGTGCTCAGCCCGAAGTGCGGCTCGCGGGGCAGCCCTCCGGTGTGGTGGGCGATGGTCACGCCGATGACGCCGGGGGCGGGGGAGAAGAACCGGACGGTGACCAGGGGGCGGTTGAGGGTGTCGCCGCGTCCGGTGATCTGACCGGTCGGTGCGAAGACGGTGAAGCCGCGCTCGTCCGGCTCGACCGACTCCACGGTGCCAGGGCGCAGGACGCTGACGCCGGGGCGCAGCTGCCAGTACCCGTCGGTGAACTTCACTTCTCGGCTCCTGCCGTGATGCCGCGCGCGAGAGTGCGCTGGAAGATGAGGAAGAAGAGGATGGCCGGCACCAGACTGATCAGCGCGCCGGCGTTGGTGGTCGGAGCGTCCATCAGCCGGTCGCCCTGCAACGACGCGAGCGCGACCGGAATGGTCTGCGTCTGGTTGTCGATCAGCATGACCAGCGGGATGAGGAACTCGTTCCAGGTCCAGATGAAGAAGAAGATGAGCAGCACCGCGAGGGTGGGCCGCAGGTTGGGGAAGACCACCCGCCACAGCACCGTCCACTTGCCGGCGCCGTCCAGCGCGGCGGCCTCCAGCAGCGAGCGCGGGAACGTGCTCATCACCGAGGCGAGCAGGTAGGTGCCGAACGCGCTCTGGATCACGGTGAAGATGATGATCACCGAGAGCTGGGTGTTGTAGAGGCCGACCTGCTTCGCCACGTAGTACAGCGGGTAGATCAGCGCCTCCTGCGGCAGCATGTTCGCCAGCAGGAAGAGACCGACGATCCACAGCCGGCCACGGACCCGGCCGATGCCCAGGGCGTACGCGTTGAGCAGTGAGACGGCGACGCCGAGCACGGCCACGGAGCCGGCGATGATCGCCGAGTTCCAGAACTTGAGCGGGAAGTTCACCTCGGTCCAGTACGTGCGCAGACCCTTGGTGTAGAACTCCGTCGGCCAGCTCAGCGGGCCGCCCGAAGAATAGTCGCCGGGCGACTTGAACGCGTTGAGCAGCATGAACGCGAACGGCACCAGCATGACCAGCGCGCCGACGATGACCAGGGCGAGCACCACCCAGCGGCTGACGCCGCGGTGGTGCCGGTCGCGTACGGGCCGGGCCGGTGTCACCGGTGCGGTGCTCGGTGTGAGCGTGACGGCCATGTCAGAACCCCCGGTCCCGGCGCTCGCTGCGGGCCTGCATCCAGATGAAGATCCCGGCCACCACCACGATGATCAGTGTCAGCACCATGGAGATCGCGGAGCCGTAGCCGACCTGCAGCTTCTTGAAGAACGTGTAGTAGGCGAAGTAGCTCGGCACGTTGGTGGCGTTGTCCGGGCCGCCGCGGGTCAGGGCGAAGATCGGCCCGAACACCTTCAACGCGGCGATGGTGCAGGTCAGGGCCACCACGAAGGTCTCCGGCCGAATCTGCGGAAGGGTGATCGCCCGGAACCGGTGCAGCCAGTTCGCGCCGTCGACCTCGGCGGCCTCGTACAGCTCGGGGTCGACCCGCTGCAACGCCGCCATGAAGACGACCACCGGGTAGCCGATCTGCACCCAGATCATCACGGCCATCACGGCCGGCAGGGCGGTGCCCGGGTCGCCGAGCCAGTCGTGGCGTAGCGCGCCGAGACCGACCGCGTCGAGGAGGCTGTTGAACGCGCCGTCGGGGCGGAGGATCCAGCCCCAGACGATGCCGGCCACCACGACGGGCAGCACCTGCGGGAGGTAGAACGCGGCCCGCAACGCGGCGGCGGTACGCGGCTTGAACCGGCGACCGATGACGTCGAAGAGCACCGCGGCGAGCAGCAGCCCGAGCAGGGTGGGCACGACCACCATCGCGACGATCATCCAGACGGTGTTGCGGAACGACGCCCAGAACACGTCGTCCTGCAGCAGGTGCTGGTAGTTGTCCAGGCCGACCCACCGGGGGTCGCCGACGCCGGACCACTTGGTCAACGACAGATAGAGGGTGCCGACCAGGGGCGCGCCGATGACGAGGAGAAAGAGCACCGCTCCGGGGAGCAGGTAGAGCCAGTAGGCCGCGTTGCGGCCGCGACGTGTGCGGCTGGGCGCGGGTGGGGCTGGGGTCGCGGCCGGCGGTGTGGCGGCGACCGTCTCGGAGACTGCCATGGAAGATCCTTCCCGGCGGGGCGGGCGGGCGCGCCGGTTGTTCCGGTCACGCCCGCCGCTCGCCGTGTCACTTGCCGGTGATCTCCTTGACGCCATCGGCGTACGGCTTGGCGATCGTGTCGAGGACCTGGTCGGGCGACTTCGAGCCGTTGATCAGGCCCTGGAAGCCGGAGACCAGCACGTCGTAGTAGCCGGGGACCGGCCAGTCCGGGTAGAAGGCGAGCCCGTCCTGCCCGCTGACCGTGTTGAAGTCCTCGATCAGCTTGCGGTCCTTCGGGTCGGTGATCTTCGACGCGTCGGCGGCGACCGGAACACCACCGTTGTTGCCGATCAGGTCCTGGACCTCCGGACGCAGGGTGATGTCGATGAAGTCGTACGCCAGGCTCTTGGCCTTGCTGTTCTCCGGGACGACCCAGAGGTTGCCGGAGGAGCCGGCCTGCAGGGTGTTGCCGGGGAAGAGGAAGGTGTCCCAGTTGGCCTTCATCTCGGTCTTGAACCGGCCGTACCACCAGCTACCCGAGACGATCATCGGAACCTTGCCGCCGATGAAGGCGGTGCCCATGTCCTCGGCCTTGAGGCTGGCCGAGTTCTTGGCGACGTAGCCCTTCTGGACCCACTGGGCGAAGGTGTCCGCGCCGTACTTGAGCGGGTCGGCCTTGAAGTCGACCGGGTTCTTGTAGAGCTGGTAGTTGTCGACGAACTGCCGGTCTGCCTTGGAGAGGGCGAGCTGGTAGAAGAGCTGCCCGGCGGGGTACTCGGCACCGGCCATGCCCAGCGGGGTGATGCCCTTGCCGACGAAGGTGTCCATCGCGGCGGTCATCTCGGCCATGCTGGTCGGGACCTTGACGCCGTTCTGCTGGAACAGGTCCTTGTTGTAGTAGACCGTGACGTACTCGCCGTAGTTCGGTACACCGAACCAGTTGCCGGAGCCCATCACGCCCTTGTCGCTGTACCGGGCGGTGGTCTGCAGGCTGGGGCTGAGCTTGTCGGCCCAGCCGCGCTTGTCGGCCTCGCCGCTCAGGTCGGCCAGCAGGCCCTGGGAGGAGAGCAGCCCGGCGGTCGCGTTGCCCTTGTTGTACTCCATGATGTCCGGGCCCTCGGACGAGTTGATGATCATGCCAGCGTTCTGCTGGATCTGCTCGAACGCCTTGCGTTCGAAGCGCACCTCGACGCCCGGGTGCTCAGACTTGAAGATCTCAATCGCCTTGTTCCAGCCGACGCCCATGGCGCTGGTCTCGCTCTCGTAGTGCCAGAGCTTCAGAACCTTGGCGTCGCTGCTGTCCCCGTTGTCACCACCGCCGCAGGCGGCCACGGTGGTCGTCGCGGTCGCCGCCAGGGCGATCGCGGCGACGATCCGGTGGAATCGCTGCATTACTATCCTCCTCGTTGAGTACTAGCCGGTACCTCACGGGGCCCGTCGTCGCGTTGCAGCGCGATGGCGGGCCGTTTTCGCTGGTCAGACGCCGTCGTTCGACGTTGGACCAGATGTAGCCAGTGCCGGCCGCCGTGGTGCGGCGGTCGACCCCCGGACCTCCAACGTGCACGGCAGCAGTTGCTGGTGACGAAGGTCGGCGGGGCCATCCAGGTGGCTCGTCAGCGCTTCGATCGCGATGCGGCCGAGCGCCGAGCCGGGTGATGTCATCGCGGTCAGCGCCGGGGTGGCCAGCTCGGCGACCTGCGGCGAGGTGACCATCGAGACGACGGAGACGTCGTCGGGCACCGACAACCCGCGGCCGGTCAACTCGCCGAGGATGCCGAAGATCGCCGTCTCGTTCATGGCCAGCACCGCGGTCAGCTCCGGGGCCTGCGCGAACGCGGCGGCCAGGGCGGCTCGACCACCGGCGGCGCTGTCCTCGGCCGCGATCATCACCGGCTCCAGGCCGTGCCCGGTCATCGCCGCGGTGAAGGCGTCCCGGGTCCGCAGCGCCGGCCCGTAACCGCTGGCCAGTGTGGCGGCCGAGTGGTTGACGTAGACGATCTGCCGGTGCCCGAGGCCGACCAGGTGCGCAACGGCATCCCGGACGGTCTGGTCGAAGTCGATGTCGACGTAGGAGAGCGTGGTGGTGTCGCCGGTGCGGCCGATCAGCACCAGCGGCACCCCCGCCTCCTGGAGCACGGTGACCCGCTCGTCGGCCAGCTGAACCTCCATCAGCACGACCCCGTCGAGCATCCGCTGGCTGGCCAGCCGACGCAGGTCGTCGAGGTTGCCCCCGCCGACCGGGGAGAGCACCAGGTGGTAGCCGGCGACGCTGGCCGCGGCGGCGGCACCGGTGACGAAGGCGGTTTCGGTGGCGCCGAGGCCGCGTTCGTCCATCGGCATCAGCAGGCCGAGGATCCGGCTGCGGCGACTGGCCAGCCCTCGGGCCATCGCGTTGGGCTGGTAGTCGAGCTGTGCCATCGCGGCGAGCACCTTGTTGCGGGTGGCCTGCGAGATCGGCCGGGTGCCGGTGAGCACGTACGAGACGGTGCTGACCGAGACTTGTGCGAGGCGGGCGACGTCGTGCATGGTGGCCACCGCGTACCTCCTTTGGCCTGGGGTGGAACCGCTTCCCGGGACTTCGTCGAAGCGCTTCGACGAAGCGGTTCGACAGGACGCTAGGCCACCTGTTACGGCGACGTCAATAGCAGATGTCGAAAAGAAATTCAGCGGGTGCGCGGCCCCTCTCGAACGCCCTGCGCGTGCAGGTTCGGGGGGCGCTCTTCAAGATCGCGCTGGATCCCGGATGTAGTCCCCTGGGTCCGAGGCGGAGGCCACTACAACAAGGATCGAGCACGATCTTGGGGTGAGGGGGCGGTGAGAGCGGCGGCGGCCGGCCGGGGCCGGGCTCAGGGCAGGTCGAAGAGGGCGGCGGCGCTGTTCCAGCAGACCGCGCGCAGCCAGTCGTCACCCAGGTCCAGTCGGGCCAGCCCGGCCACCTGGTCGGCGTACGGGTACGGGATGTTCGGGAAGTCGCTGCCCAGCAGCACCTTGCCGGCCAGCCCCAGCTCCCGCAACCGCGGCAACTCGTCGGTGGGGAATGGGACGAACTGGTCGAAGAAGGGCGTGAATGCCATCGTGGTGTCCAGCCGGACCCGCTCGTAGGTCTCGGCCAGGTCCAGGAACGCCGGGTAGTCCGGTGCGCCCAGGTGTGCCACCACGGCGGTCAGCCGAGGGTGCCGGGCGAGCAGGGCCGCGAACGGGTCCGGGCCGGTGTGGGCGGTGCCCACCGGGGCGTGCCCGGCGTGCACCACCACCGGCACGCCCGCGTCCGACAGCATCCCCCACACCTGGTCCAGCGCCGGATCGGTCGGCGCGAAACCGCCGACCTGGAGGTGCAGCTTGAACAGCCGGGCGCCCTCCGCGAGGGCCGCCGCAACGTACCCGGGGGCATCCGGCTCGGGGTAGAACGTGGCCGAGGCCAGGCAGCCCGGGGTGTCGCGGGCGAAATCCAGCGTCCAGCGGTTGAGCTCCGCCGCCATGCCCGGCCGGTGCGCGTACGCCAACGCGCTGAACGCCCGCACCCCGAGCCGGCGCAGGTGCGCGACCCGGTCGGCGTCGCTCGACCGGTAGCGGATCGGCCACTCGGTGCCGACCAGCGGCCCGGCGGCGTCGAAGTAGGCCCACACCCGGCGGAGCAGTCGCGGCGGCAGGAAGTGCACGTGCACGTCGGCGAGACCCGGCAGCCCCAGCGCACGGCAGAAATCCGGTACGCGCTCGTCCGCGACCGGCGGGACCACCGCCGCCGGATCGGTCATATGTCGATGTCGAACCGGCTCAGCACCGAGGGCGCGATCAGGCCGAGGGTGGCGAGCGCCGAGACGGCGGTCAGTGCGATGCGCATTCCGACCACTTCGGCCTTGCTGCCGACGCGCAGGGCGATCTTGTTTGGCAGGCCGATCATCATCCACATGCGCCGTTTGATCGGGATCGGCCAGAGGATCGGCACGCCGGCTCGGGTGATCATGTCGCCGAGGATGTGCACGAAACAGCCCACGCCCAGGGCGGTGCCGATCAGCGGATAGCCGCGCCCGCCCGGCAGGTTGGCGTAGGTGAACCAGGCCGCCCCGGCCGACGCGAGCGTGATGATCACCCAGCCGGCCCGCTCGGCCCACTTGTCGAACAGCCCGCGCAGCGCCAGGCCGAACATGAAGAACAGGATGGTGATGACCGCCCACTTGCCGTACGCGGCGCAGAGCGCGGTGGTGCCCCAGCCGATCAGGAAGGTGAACGGCAGCGTGTGGGTCAGCGTCCGGTGCCCGTTGTTGCGGCGTGGATCCTTGCTGAGCTTCGTGGCGTAGTAGACGCCGAGGGAGATCTTCTCCATCACCTCGGCGGCGAAGAGCGAGAAGACTCCGAAGGTGCGGGCCACGGTGGCCCCGCCCTGGTTCTTGGTCACCTTGCCCGACATGTCGAGGTCGGGAAAGAGCGCCCCACCGGCGCACACCGCGGTGCCCACCGCCAACGCGAGCGGCGACTGGTGGTAATCGGCGAACTGCTCCAGTGCCCAGGAGCCAGTCAGCCACACCGCCGCGCCAGACAGCGCGTGTTGCGGTCCCATCATCTCGGCTCACCCTCCCCAAGGATCTTGAGCGCCAAAACTACGCCACTGTAGTCAGCGTCGGCGCCGCAGGGGCATCACCCGGGCGGTCCACATTGGACCGAGTTACAGGGTGGGGGTGAAGCTCTGCCGGATCATCGGCAAGTATGCCGCGTTGACCTGCCAGTCGAACTCTTCTGTCAACCACGAGACGGTGTAGGAGCGCTCGGCCGAGGTGTTGATCAGCAGTCGGAAACTGTGCACCGGAACGCCGAGGGCGTTCTGCCAGCCGCACTCCCACACCGCGCCGCCCTCGAAGATGTCCATCGCGGAGATGTCCACCTTGCGATAGCCCGGCAGCGCCGCACTCGCGGTCAGCCGAACCTCCTCGGCCTTCCAGTACGCCACCGGATCCGCGCGGGCCGGACCCGCCTCGACGCTGAGCACCCGGGACGCGCTGGATCTCCGGAAACAGGTGACCGGACCCTCGGTCCAGCGCGCCCACCCCACCGGCGCGGCGATCCGAAACCCGGTCGGGTCGTCGTACCAGGTCCACCCGTCGGGCAGCCGGTATCTCGCGTCGGCTGGCGGTGACACCGACACCACCGGGGCCGCCGACGGTGGCGGGGACGACGCGCAGGCGAACGCCGCCGGCCGGGCGCTCGGCGCGCCCCCACCCGAGCCGGACGGTGGCGTCCGTTCATCGTGTCGGTTGATGAGGGCCAGCGTGACGCCTCCCGCGACGAGCAGAGCGGTGGCCGCGCCAGCCAGGGCGATCAGGCGCTGTCGCCGGACGGGCCGACGCGCTGGGCGCGAGCTCGGCGTCGGTGTCGGCGGCTCGCTCGGCGGGAGCACCGGTGCGACCGGGTGGGATGTGACGGCCCGGCCGGCGCTGCGGACCGCCGCCACCGCCGAGGACCGGTCCGGCCCGGCCGGCTCGTCGTGGCTCGCCGCGGCACCGCGCAGCAGCGGCTCCGCCTCGACGGCGGTCAGCCGCCGCCAGGGGTCACGCTGCAACAGGCCGGTGAGGACGGGACGCAACGGACCGGCTCGACGCATCGGGTCCGGTGCTTCGGTGGCCAGCGCGCTGAGCGTCGCCATCGCGCTCGACCTCGCGTACGGTGACTGCCCCTCGACCGTCGCGTAGAGCGTCGCGCCCAGCGACCACATGTCGGTGCGCGCGTTGGACACGCCATCGCGGGCCCGCTCGGGGGCGACGAACTGCGGTGAGCCGAGCACCGTGCCGGGCCCGGTCATCGTGCCGTCGCCGCCGTCGAAGGTGGCCAGCCCGAAGTCGGTGAGCACCACCCGCCCGTCGTCGGCCACGAGCACGTTGTGCGGCTTCACGTCGCGGTGCAGCACTCCGGCGGCGTGCGCGGCCCGCAGCGCGGCGAGCACCGCCAACCCGATCCGGGCGGTCCGCCGTGGGCTCAGCGGCCCTTCGGCGCTGATGATCTGCTGCACCGACCGGGAGGGCACGTACTCCATCACGATCCATGGGCTGTCCCGGTCGTGCACCACGTCGTAGAGACGGACCACGTTGGGATGGTTGAGCCGGGCGGCGGTGCGTGCCTCACGCAGGGTGCGTAGCCGCAACTCCGCGCGCTCGGTCTCGGCCAGCCAGGACGGCGGCACGACCTCCTTCAGCGCCACGTCGCGATGCAGCATCTCGTCGCGAGCAAGCCACACCCGGCCCATTCCGCCGGTGCCGACCAGGTCGAGCAGCCGGTACCGACCCGCGATCAGCAACTGATGCACGGTCGCTCCCCCTCGGTCACCCCGGGATCCACGATAGCCACCAATGTCGGCTTTCTCATCCACTGAGCGGCCTCGATCCAGAACGGACGGTGGTCCGGATCATGACCATACGGTGCAGGTCAGCGGGGTGGTCGGAAACTCTTTCGCACCAGTTCCCAGTCGGCCGCGGCCGCGGCCCAGTCCTCGTCATAGGTGATCCAACCCAGCGTCAGGCGGTTGGCGCCGAGGGTCTGTTGGCGGGCGCGTAGCCACCGTCCGTGCGGTGTCTGCCAGCGGCACTCCCACTCGGCTCCACCGTCGCCGGTAGCGAGCCGGATCTCGTCGTACCCGGGCAGGGCTCCCGCCGCGGCTGCCGCGTCGCGGGCGGTCCGCAGCCGCTGCAGAGGGTCGACGGCACCGCCCTCGGCGACGCTGAAGGCCCGGCCGGTCGCCGGGTCCTGGAAGCACGCCGCCGTGCCGTCGCGGGAGGTCCACCACGTCGCCGGTACCGACACCCGGAAGCCGGTGGTGTCGGCGTGCCAGACCCAGCCGGGCGGCGCTTGGAACTCTTCGCCCGGCTGCGGCGTGCCGGGCCGCACGGGCGCACCGATGATGTCCGGGCGGACGCAGGCGAACGGGGGCGGGGGAATGCCCCGTCCCCTCGGCAGTGGGCCGGGGCCGAGCGGCCCACCGTTGGGCGGACGGTCCGGCGGCGGGGAGGACCAGCCGGTGGTGTCGCCGGGCTTGCCGCGGTCGACGATCAGCGCGGTGCCGACGCCGGCCACCACGGCTACCAGCAGCGCCACGGCGACCACCGCCACCCGCCGCGCGGTGCGCCCGGCGGCCGACGGGTCCGGGGCCGGCGTGGGGGAGGTGCCGCCGGGTGCGGCCGGGGCGTCCGGATCGGGCAGCGGAATGGTGGGGTCGGGGTCGTCGGGGTCGTCGGCCGGGGTGGCCTGGTCGACCAGCCCCGGCGCCGGCGGTTCGGCCGAGGGCCCGTCGGTGGCCGACGGCGGGTCGGCCGGGCCGGTCGCGGCCGTGCTGAGCAACCGACGGGCCGTGTCGTGATCGAGGCGGTCGCGTGGGTCGCGGCGCAGCAGCCCGTCCAGCACCGGCGCGAGCGCCCCGGCGTGCGGGGCAGGGTCCGGCGGGCTGGCGGCCAGCGCGCTGAGGGTGGCCATCGCGGTGCTGCGGGCGTACGGGGACTGCCCCTCCACAGCGGCGTGCAGGGTCGCCCCGAGCGACCACAGATCGGCGGCCACCGTGGACACCCCCTCGGCGGCCCGCTCCGGTGCCACGTACTGCGGGGAACCGAGGACCATGCCGGGGCGGGTCATCGTGCCGTCGCCGCCGTCGAAGGTGGCCAGCCCGAAGTCGGTGAGCATCACCCGCCCGTCGTGCGCCATGAGCACGTTCTGCGGTTTGATGTCGCGGTGCAGCACCCCGGCGGTGTGCGCGGCCTGCAGCGCGTCGAGCACGGCCAGGCCGATCCGGGCCGCGCGGGACGGTTCCAGGGACCCTTCGGCGTCCACGACGTCCTGCAGGGTGCGGGACGGGACGTACTCCATGACGATCCATGGGCTGCCGTCGACCGCGACGACGTCGTAGAGCCGGACCACGGCGGGGTGGTTGAGTCGGGCCGCGGCGCGCGCCTCCCGCATGGTGCGCGAGCGCACCCGGGCCTGTTCATGATCGTCCAGCCAACCCGGTGGAACGATCTCCTTGACCGCTACCTCGCGGTGCAGCATCTCGTCGCGGGCACGCCAGACCCGGCCCATGCCCCCGCGACCCACCATGTCGAGCAGCCGGTACCGACTGGCGATCAGCACCTCTGCACGCTCCTCCTCAGCCGCTGTCCGGGCTACACCCTAACCAGCAGATCGGAAGTCACCTATAGGTCATCTGACGTACGTCAGCACGCGGCGGGGTCGGCCCGGGCCAGCAGATTCCCCTCCGGGATGGCGATCCGGGTCCGTCCGCCGGCCAGTCGGGCAGCCGCGCGGCGGGCCTGCACGGGGCCGTGTTCGCGTCGAGCGGTGGCGTAGCTGGCGGCGGTGCGTGCCGCGATGGTGGCCCAGCCGTACCGCTCGCCGACCATGGTGCGGGCCCGGCGGGCCAGCCGCCGGGCGAAGATCTCGTCGCCGAGCAGTTGGCCGACCGCGCCGGCGAGCGCGTCCGGGTCGCTGTGCGGAAACGTCACCCCGGTCACGCCGGGCTCGACGATCTCGGCGAGGCCGCCGGTGCGGGCCACCGCGAGGGGCGCTCCGGCGGCTGCCGCTTCCAGCGCCACCATGCCGAACGGCTCGTAGAGGCTGGGGACCACTGTCGCGTCGGTGGCACCGAGCATCGCCGGCAGTTGGGTGGAGTCGAGGAACCCGGTGAACCGGACGGTCGAGCTGAGCGCCAGCCGCCGGGCCTCCGCCTCCAACTCGGTGCGGTACGGGCCGTCGCCAGCGATCACCACGCGCAGCCCCGGGTGCCGTTCGCGGAGCCGGGGTACGGCGTGCACCAGGTGCTGGACGCCCTTCTCGTAGACCAGCCGTCCGGCGTACCCGACCAACGGGCCGTCGCCGGCGAAGCGTGCCCGGGCGGACGCGACCGCACGGGGGCGGGCCCGCCAGGCCCGGTCGTCGACCCCGTTGGGCACCACGTCGACCTGGCTGGCCGGTACGTCGAAGAGCGTGGTCACCTGCTCGCGCATGTACCCGGAACAGGTGATCACCCGAATGGAGGAACCGCTGAGCCAGTGCTCGACGCCGTGGATGGTGCGGTTCATCTCCTCGGGCAGCCAGCCCTGGTGCCGCCCGGCCTCGGTGGCGTGCATGGTGGTGACCAGCGGGAGGTCCAGGTGTTCGGCGAGGGTGACGGCCGTGTGGGCGACGAGCCAGTCGTGGGCGTGGATGACGTCGTAGCTGCCGGATTCGGTGGCGCGTAGGGCGGTGCGGGTGAGGGTGTGGTTGAAGGCCATGGTCCAGGCCAGGAGGGAGCCGGTGGCGAGGGGGAAGGTGACCGGGTCTTCGGGGGCGCGCAGGATGCGGACGCCCTCGGCGTACTCCTCCAGGGGTGCGCCCTCGCTGTGGCGGGTGATGACGGTGACCTCGTGGCCGGCGGCGGCCAGTGCCACCGACAACGCGTGCACGTGTCGGCCGAGTCCGCCGACGAGCACCGGCGGGTACTCCCAGGAGAGCATCAGCACCCGCAACTGTCGGGCGGGGTTGATGTCGATCACGTGGGCATCGAGTGACATGCGGCCCCCTTTGAGTTGTCCCCGGGCGCGCGCCGATCGACACCGGAATCGATGTCGCCGTCGCGTCTGGATCGGGGCCAATCCTGCCGGGATCGCGATAACCAGCGGCGACACCACCATTGCGGTCGTGTAAAGCGCTACTGGCTCTTTCGCCGCACCCGCAGCAGCTCGGCCACCGACCATGCCTGGAACGGGCAGCCGGTAGCGGTGTGCGGCGCGAGGCCATCGGCCGTTTCGCTCACCGAGCCTATCCCATATTCCATCAAATGGGCTTCAATACCAACGAATGCGTCATCGACGGACATCTTCCCTCGGCGCGCGGCGTCCACGTACGGGCCGAGCAACCACGGCCACACCGTGCCCTGGTGGTAGCCCCCGTCCCGGTCGGCCGGACCACCCCGGTGCCGGCCCACGAACTCCGCCGAATCCGGGGCGAGACTGCGAGGCCCGAGCGGGGTGAGCAGCCCGTCCGCGATCCGGCGCAGCGTCGCCTCGTCCGACTCCATCGGCGCGTACGGCAGCGACCAGGCCAGCAGCTGGTTGGGGCGCAACGCGTCGTCGTCGTGCAGGGCCGCCCCACCCAGCGGGTACGCCGGCGCGGGCCCGTCCAGCACGTCGTGCAACCAGCCGGTCGGCGCCGGGAACCGCTCCCGGAACGAGGTGGTCGCCTGCCCGTGGCGTCGCCACAACTCGTCGGCGTTCTGCCCGGCCAGCTCGGTCAGCTCCGCGAGCCCGGCCAGCCCGTTGATCCACAACGCGTTGACCTCGACCGGCTTGCCGGTACGCGGGGTGACCGGCACCCCGTACACCCGGGCATCCATCCAGGTCAGCGCCGTGCCGGCGGCGCCCTGGGTGAGCAGCCCGTCGGTCGGGTCGACGCGGATCCCGTACCGGGTGCCGGCCACATGAGCGTCGACCACCGTGCGCAGGGCGGGCAGCAACTCGTCGCCGAGGTCGGTGTCGCCGGTGACGGTGACGTGCCGGCTCACCGCGTGCAGGAACCACAGCGTGCCGTCGACGGTGTTGTACTCCACCCGACCGGTGTCGGCGGTGTTGGCGAGCATCCCCTCGGAGAGCGTCCCCGCGTACGACCGCAGCAGAGCCCTTCCCAGCTCGGCGCGACCGGTGCAGAGGAACAGCCCCTCGTACGAGATCATCGTGTCCCGCGACCAGGCCCCGAACCACGGATAGCCGGCCACCACGTCCACCGCCGCGTGGTTGGTGCGCACCACGAACGCGTCGGCGGCCAGCGCCAGGGTGGCCTCGATGTCGTCGGCCGGCTTCGCGGTCGCCACCACCTGCCGGTTGCGTTGTCGGGCGGTCGCCACGATCTCCTCCGCCGCCGGTGGCTCCAGGTCGAGTGGGGCGGTCCACGCCCGCACCGACACCGTGTCGCCGGGGCGTTCCAGCTCGCCGGAGAAGCGGCCCGCGTACCAGAGATCCTCGTCCGGGTGCAGCCCCCGGTTGGCCTCCTCGCGGTGGTGCACGCCCAGCCACCACTGCCCCTCGGGCGCCCAGCCCGGCCCGGCGAGCCGGTACGCGCCCTCGACCACCGCGCCGTCGGCCACCGCTTCGACCTGCGGGATCGGGCCGTCGGCCCGCCGTTCACCGTGCGCGTCCCGCCAGGTGCAGGCCGCGGACAGCTCCAGCCGGACGGGCCCACCGGCGACCAGCCGGTGCACCACCGCGACGCAGGAGCGGCCGGGCAGCATGGCCAACTCCCGTTCGATCACCACCGCGCCGATCCGCCACCGCCACCGGGGCAGCCCGTCGACCAGGTCGAAGCGCTCCAACAGCTCGAAGCCGCGCGGGTCCACGTCGCCGGAGGCCCACTCGTGCGCGCCGAGGCGCACCCGCGCGCCGGATGGCAGGGTGACCGCCGGATCGAGACTGACCAGTCCCACCTGGCGGGACGCCGGCGTTTCGCCGGGAACCACCAACAGACCGTGGTAGCGACGGGTCCGCAGCCCGGCGACAGTGCCCATCGCATAGCCGCCGAGGCCGTCGGGGACCAGCCACTCCCGGCTCGCGGCGCTGGTCAGATCGCCGCAGATCTGCGGGCCGAAGCAAATGTCGATCAACTTTCCTCCACCGACGGCGGGGTGTAACACGCCACGACGAGAATGGCCGCTGTGGTCAAGTACCGCGGCGACGTCAAGGATGTGCACGTGATCACTGACCGATCGTCCTCCGACGCCTCGCCACCCGACGCTGAGCGGCTCCGGCTCGCCCAGGCCGACTCGGGGGAGCAGGACTGGCGCGCATGGGGTCCCTATCTGTCCGAACGGGCGTGGGGGACGGTACGGGAGGACTACAGCGAGCACGGTACGGCCTGGGACTACTTCCCGCACGACCATGCGCGGTCCAGAGCCTACCGGTGGAACGAAGACGGGATGGCCGGCGTCTGCGACGAACGACAGACCTTCGCGTTCGCCCTCGCCCTCTGGAACGGCAAGGACCCGATCCTCAAGGAGCGGATGTTCGGCCTCGGCGGCGACGGCGGCAACCACGGCGAGGACGTCAAGGAGTACTGGTGGTACGAGGACTCCACGCCCACCCACTCCTGGATGCGGTGGCGCTACCACTACCCGCAGGCCGCCTTCCCGTACGACGAACTCGTCGCGGTGAACGCGTTGCGCGGCCGGGACGACACCGAGTACGAGTTGGTGGACACCGGGATCTTCGACGACGACCGGTACTGGGCGGTGACCGTCGACTACGCCAAGGCGTCCCCGACCGACCTGTGCATGGTGGTGACCGTCGCCAACCGGGGCGACGAGGCGGCGACCCTGCACGTCCTGCCCACCCTGTGGTTCCGTAACACCTGGGCCTGGGGCCTGCCCGGCGGCGACCGGATCCCCCGGCTGACCGGCCAGGGCACCCGGCTCGTCGGCGAGCACCGGGTGCTCGGCCAACTGCTGCTGGAGGGCGACGGCGGCCCGGTGCCGCTGCTCTGCGACAACGACACCAACGCCGAACGGCTCTGGGGCCTGCCCGGCCGCTCCCCGTACCCGAAGGACGGCATCAACGACCACGTCGTCAACGGCGCGGCCACCGTCAACCCGGCCCGGGAGGGCACCAAGGGCGCGCTGCACTACGTGCTCGACGTGCCGGCCGGCGAGCAGCGCCAGATCAGGTTGCGACTCACCCGTACCGCGTCGCCGCCGGCCGCCGCGCCACCGCCCCCGGCCGACCTCAGCGAGGGCTTCGAGGCCGTGGTGTGGGCGCGACGGGCCGAAGCGAACCGGTTCTTCGCCGGGCTGATCCCGCCGGCCGCCAGCCCCGACGAGGCGCTGGTCGCCCGGCAGGCCATCGCCGGGCTGATGTGGGGCAAGCAGTTCTACCACTTCGACGTCAAGCGCTGGCTCGAAGGCGATCCGGGTTCGACGCCGCCGCCGGCCGGGCGTCGACACGGGCGCAACAGCGCCTGGTGGCACATGACCAGCTTCGACGTCATCTCCATGCCCGACCCCTGGGAATACCCCTGGTACGCGGCCTGGGACCTGGCCTTCCACTGCGTGAGCATCGCCCGGGTCGACCCGAGTTTCGCCAAGGACCAACTGCTGCTGCTCCTGCGCGAGTGGTACCTGCACCCCAACGGCCAGATCCCCGCGTACGAGTGGGCGTTCGGTGACGTGAACCCGCCGGTGCACGCGTGGGCGGCGCTGAAGGTGTTCGAGATCGACGGCGGTCGGGACTACGAGTTCCTGGCCCGGGTGATGCACAAACTGCTGCTCAACTTCACCTGGTGGGTCAACCGCAAGGACACCGGCGGCAACAACGTCTTCGAGGGCGGCTTCCTCGGGCTCGACAACGTCGGGCCGTTCGACCGCTCGGCGGCGCTGCCGGTCGCCGGTGTGCTGGAGCAGTCCGACGGCACCGGCTGGATGGGCATGTACGCGCTCAACCTGCTGGACATGGCGATCGTGCTCGCCGAGCATGACCGGACCTGGGTGGACACCGCCACCAAGTTCTTCGAGCACTTCGCCTACATCGCCGCCGCCGCGTACGAGCAGGGGCTGTGGGACGACGAGGACGCCTTCTTCTACGACGTGCTGCGCCTCGCCGACGGCACGAAGGTGCCGCTGAAGGTCCGCTCGGTCGTCGGGCTGCTGCCGTTGGCCGCCACCACCCGGCTCACCGCCAGGACCCTGCACCACCTACCGGAGCTGGGCGCCCGGCTGCGCTGGTTCCTCACCAACCGCCCGGAGTACGCCCAGGTGATCGGCACCCGCCGGCTAGGCCCCGACGGCCGGCAGCAGCGGCTGCTGTCCATGGTCGGCCCGGAGCAGGTGGTCCGCCTGCTCGCCCGGATGCTCGACCCCGACGAGTTCCTCTCCGACTTCGGCCTCCGTACGCTGTCCCGCGCACACCTGGACAAGCCGTTCTCGGTCACCCTCGGCGGGCAGGAGTTCTCCGTCGGCTACGAGCCGGCCGAGTCGACCAGCGGACTGTTCGGGGGCAACTCGAACTGGCGCGGTCCGATCTGGATGCCGACGAACTTCCTGCTGATCAGCGCGCTGCGTGACTACGCGGCGTTCTTCGGCGACGACCTCCAGGTGGAGTACCCGACCCGCTCCGGCGTGAAGCGCACCCTCGACGAGATCGCCGACGACCTCTCGGCCCGGCTGATCGCGCTCTTCACCCAGGACGACTGGGGTCGACGCCCGATCTACGGCGCCGCGCAGCTGTTTCAGACCCACCCGGACTGGCGGGACCTGATCGCCTTCCCCGAGTACTTCCACGGTGACAACGGGGCCGGCCTGGGCGCGTGGCACCAGACCGGCTGGACGGCCCTGGTCGCCGACCTGATCCTCACCCTGCGTCGCTGACCTCTTCGGGTCGACGCGTCGGGGGTCGCCAGGCGACACGCCCAGCGCCCCCCGGCCACGTGGTCAGCTCGAACCTATTCGATGAGCACCTTCACGGTGTCGGCGAGCCCGTCGTTGCGGTTGATGCCGACGAAGAATTCGCTCCCCACATGGGTGACGTCTTCGATCTCGTCGACCAGGTTGTTGCCCGGAATGCCGATGTCGCTCTCCACATCGCCCCCGGACCAGTTGTACTGGTACACCCAGTTCCATCCCGTCGAGGGCGTCGAGGTGTTGATCGACCTGGTGTTCCAGATGTAGTTCTCAGAGCAGTCGATGCCCTGGTCGGAACGATTGTCGTGGCTGGTCAGGTTGCTCTTCACCAGCGTCCAGCCACTCGTGAGCGCGCCGGCGCCGGGATGGGTCCACAGGCTGCCCAACCGCCGGGCGGCGTACTTGCCGGCTCCGCCGGCAGCCGTCGCGCTGTAGCAGAGGCCGCTGATGTTGCCGATCGGCAGACGCACTTCACTGGTGGTGCCGATGGATCCGTTGGCGTTCAGGCGAATGATTGTCACCTTGTCGCTCAGGAACGCGGACTGGCTCCCCTGGGTGGCAATCAGGGCCGGGCCCTGGCCCAGATAGTTCGCGTTGTAGGCGAGGTCGTTACCGTGGCCGAGCGTGGGTATCGAGGTTGGCGCCCCGGCGCAGACCCAGCTGGTGCCGTCCCAGGTCGAGCCGTCGCGCGTCCACCTGGACAGGACCGGTTCCGCGCCGGCCGCCTTCGTGAAGACGATGTAGAGCGCACCGCCCGGCCCTGCCACCATGCCCTGCATGACGGTACGGCCCGCCTTGCACGCACTGCTGTTCGGGATGTTCAGCCGTTCCGCCCCGCTCCTGTTGGTAGCGGCGGAGGCAGCCGCCGCCGGGGCGATGGCGATTCCCATCGCTAGCGCGAGCACGGACGCGACGCTCGACAGTTTCTTCACCTGGGTGTCTCTCCTTCAGGGGTCAAGGCGAGCGCATGGTATCAGCCGATGTCGACCTGTCTATGTGACGTCGACGCGATACGGCAGGGCGACGACGCCTACCGGGGTCGCTAATTGGTTGCCCGGTCGGGACGGGACTGCCTAGCTTGTCACCGTGCAGATCATTGGTCCTGGTGCATGCGGGCACGTCGGGTGAGTGGCCGTCTTCGCGAGATTGCTCGACAGACGGTCGCGATCGCCGAGTCGGGAAGCTATCGCAACGGCGCCGGGGATGAGGTTGTCATCGGTGGGTCCGTCCGTGCCGCGGTCGGCGGCACTCGTCATCACCTGCCGGACGAGGTGCTCCCGGTGCGAAACCCGGGGCCCGGCGCCGGCAAGGTCGAGGTGACGGTCGAGTCGACGTTGCAGGCGGCCGGTCGGCTTGGACCGGGTGCGGCGTGCCTGGTGTTCGCGTCGGCGAAGAACCCGGGTGGCGGGTTCCTGGGTGGGGCCAAGGCGCAGGAGGAGAGCATCGCTCGTTCGTCGGCGCTGTACCCGTGTCTCCTCGCCGCGCCGGAGTTCTACGCGTTCCATCGCGGACAGCCGGATCTGCGATACAGCGACCGGGTCATCTACTCCCCGGGCGTGCCGGTGTTCCGCGACGACAGGGGCAACCTGCTCGATCAGCCGTACTCGACGGCCTTCCTGACCGCTGCGGCGCCGAACCTGGGCGCGATCCTCCGCAACCAGCCCGAGCACGCGGCGGACGTGCCGGCGGTGCTGGCCCGGCGTGCCCGGCGGGTGCTGGAGGTCGCCGCCGCGCACGGGCATCGGACGATCGTGTTGGGTGCGTGGGGGTGCGGGGTCTTCCGCAACGATCCCGCCACGGTGGCGGGCGCTTTCGCCGACGCACTACAGGTGGTCGACCGATTCGACCACGTGGTGTTCGCCATCCACGACGGCCTGCCCGGCACACCCGTCTATCGCACGTTCGCGAAACGTTTCCCAGGAGCTGCCGCGAGGTCGGCGGGAGACCACGGCTGGTAGGCAGTCAAGCTGCGCGGGATCTAAGCGCGACGAACCAGGCGTCGTCGATGCGACGCAGCCAGATGACGTCGGAGTACGGCGACCCGTCCAACCGTCCTGAGATTGTGGCGCGAACCTCGGCATCGGACGCTGTCGTGTCGAACCGGCGGTCCGACACGACGAGACGACCGCCACCGAGTTCGGTGAGTCGCCGGCTGATCTCAGCCGACGAGTCGGTGCCCGGATCCGCGAGGTCGGCGAGCTTTCCACGATCGCGGTCGTGAAGTGCGGTGACGTAGTCGGCCACGGCGGCCTCGGGCGAGGCGGCGCCACCGGGAGCCGCGAACCGAAGAAATAGGACCGTCACGATCACCGCACATGCGGCGAAGATGCCACCGACAAGGACCCATCTTTGCCGCCTCATGTCCCGTGAGTATACGTCGGTAGTCGTGGTCGGAGCCTCCGCGATCCTTTCCACGGAGGCTCCGACCACTGCTGGTGATGCGGTTCGGCTAGCTCACAGGCGCGGGTCCTGTTGGACCTTCAGGGCGTTGAGGATCGGGTCGCCCTCGCCCTTCTCGCGGAGCAGCTCGATCTTCAGGTCGCCACCGGTGTGCTCGACGGTGACGCTGTTGAGGTCCGCGGTCAGCGCACCCACCTTCGCCTGCACGTCGTGGTCGTGGAGCACGGGCTTGCCGTCGACCAGGACATCGAAGGCACGCTTGCCGGCCTTGACCTTCTCGATCTCCGCGAAGTCGAGGCCGATCCGGTACTTCCCGGCGGGGGCGTTCTTGAACACGTAGCTGAACGTCTCGCCGGTCCGCTGGGTGCGGAACAGCGCGTCGTCCTCGGTGCCGGCGATGTCGGCCTTGGTGTTGCGCGCCTTGCCGCCGACGTAGCCCCACGACAGCTTGCCGAGCCCCTGGTCGGGCGACCAGACGAAGCCGTCGGCACCGACGTATCCGGATCCGCCCACGTCGACGCCCTGCCAGTAGGACGAGGTCGCCAGGCGGACCGACTTGAGCTGGGCATCGCCCTTGCCGGCGTTCGATGCGACGAGTACGTCCCCGACGAGCACGCCGGGCGCGATGCCGGTGTTGTCGGCCGTCACCGTGACCGTGGTGGACGTGCCGGCCGCGAGCGTGACCGGGCCGGCTGCGGCCGCGCCCGTGAGGGTCAGCCACGGAAGGTCGCCGGCCTCGTGCCCGCCGTCGCTGGTGCGCTTCTGCTCGCTGAGCCGTACCTCGAGCGGAGCGGAACCGGTGTTGGTGACGGTCACGTCGGCCGCCGCCTTCTGGTCCTTGTCGAGGAGCCAGTCGAAGACGCCTGCGGTGACGGTGGCGATGCCCGTGGTCAACGCCGTGTCGACCACCTCGGCCTGGTCCTTCTTGGCGATGGTCACGGGGTGGTTGGCGGTGACGTAGTTCGGCGCCGACACCTCCACGGTGTTCTCGCCGACCAGCGCCTGAGCCTTCCACCGGCCCTTCACATCGGTGGTGATGACCCGCTCACCGGCCGGCCCCTTGAGCGTGACGATCGCGCCCTCGATCGGCTTGCCGTCGTTCTTGTCGGTGACCGTGCCCTCGATCGTGCCCGCGGCGGGGAGCGTGTACTCCAGCCCCAGACCGGCCTTCAGGACGGGCTGGTTGAAGGAGTGCTGGCCCGCGGGGTTGCGCGTCAGGCTCTCCACACCGACCGTCGCCGATGACCCCTTGGTGAGGGGGTTGTCGCCGCCGACGCCGTCGCCGTACCCGATCTGGATCCGTCCGTCCGCGATCAGGGTGACCGAGAAGCTCACGCGAGCCGTCCGGTCGTTGTAGAAGGCGACGTTGCGCCACTCGATGACTTCCGCCGTCAACCCGTCCACCTCGGTCCTGCCGAAGTAGATGCCGGCCTCGTCGTCGACGACGAGGTCGTCCCAGAACGGGTAGATCGCGTCGAACGCGTAGGGCGACGGCAGCTCCGTGTTGCCCCCCACGGCGCTGGCCTGGTCGAAGATCAGCTGGCCGTTCGTCGTCACGCACACGCCGTCCCAGGCCGTGTCGTAGAACGGGAACAGGAAGCTGGAGTCGAACCACAGCACGCCGCAGAGGTCATCGCCGTGCCACCCGGATTCCTCCGCGCCCTGGCGGTAGAGCCCCTCGGTCACCTTCACCGTGTACGAGCGACCGGCGGGGGCCACCGGCACGGGGCCCGGCTCCGGCTGCTCGGGCTGGGGCTCCGGCTCCGCCGTGTCCGCACGCGGGTCGAGCGTCACCCGCAGGGCGGCGATGGACGGAGCCTTGAGGCCCTTCGAACCCCGCAGCTCCACGGTCAGCGGACCACCCTCGTGCTTCACGACGGCGCTGCGCCAGTCGGCGGCGTTCGGCCCCACGGCCGCGGCCGGGTCGTACGCGTACTCCGTCAGCGTTCCGTCCACGAGGACGTCGAACACCCGCTTGCCCTTGGCTGCCTTGTCGATCTCGGCGAACCCGAAATCGATCGCGTAGGTGCCCTTGGGCGCGTCGGGGAACTGGTAGAACAGCTGCTTGTCCGACGTGGTGCGCTGTGACTGGAACAGGGCGTCGTCGGTCGTGCCGGCGATGTCGGCCTTGGTGGAGGCGACCTTCGTCTTCCCCTCGTAGCCCCACGCCTTCTTGCTGGCGGCCTGGTCGGCGGCCCAGGTGTAGCCGGAGCCGTCGGTGAACTTCGCGCCGCCGGCGTTGACGCCGACCTGGTACTTCGTGGTCGTGAGCGTCACCGGGACGTAGGTCTTCGACTGGCGTCCGGAGTCCGACCGCACCACGATGTTCGCGCCGAGGACGCCCGGCTTGGCGTCCTTCGCGGAGATCGACACCTTGACGGTCGTCGACTGACCCGGGGCGAGGGTGCCGCCGGTCGAGGAGAGCGACAGCCACGGCAGGTCGGTGATCTGGTCGTCCTCGACGTCGACGAGCACGACGTCGTCGGCGACCTGGTCCGCCGCCCACAGCGCGCCGGTCGAGTCGGTTTCGAGGCCGCCGCCCTGGGTCGCCTTCTGGCCCGGGAACCACCACGCGTTGACCAGTGAGCAGTCGTCCGGGTCGACCTGCAGCAGGCGGCTGGGCCGGTTCGTGGTGAGGTCGGTGTACCAGATGGTGTCGGACGACTGGTTGTAGGCCAGGCCCATCACCTCGGGCAGCGGCGGGGCGCAGAAGGACAGCAGCGCACCGGCGTTGTCGTGCGACGTCCCGGCGACGGTGCCGATCATGCCGTTCGCCCGGCCGCCGACGTAGAACACGTCCTGGGTCGGGTTGTAGGCCAGACCGGTCAGCTGCAGCGTGGACCAGTCACCCTTGATCTGGCGGGTCTCCTTCCCGGTCTGGCGGTCGAAGCAGTGGATGTAGCTGGCCGGGCTGTCCTCCATCTGGCACATGTCACCGGTCTTGGTGTCGAGCGCCATGTCGAACGCCCGGTACGTGGGGTTCCACGACGCGTCGAAGACCTTGCCGGTCGGCTTGCCCGTCACCGTGTAGGCGGTGTTGGTCCGCGCGTTGTAGTCGTGGACCCAGACGTCGCCGTCGTACCCGATGCCGGTGGGCTCCTTCTCCGCGATCGTGCCGGGGATGGGGATCCGGGTGATGACGTCGCCGCCGGAGGTCGGGCCGACCTTGGCGGCCGCCTGTGCCTCCGCCTTGGCCGCGGTCGCCGCCTTGCCGTCGGCGTTCGACGGCTTCATGCCGCTGGCGCCGGCCTTCCACGCGGCGAGGTCGATGGTGCTGGCCCCAGCCTTTCCGGTGCGCGCGGTGGCACCGGCGGCGTCAAGCTCGGGGTGACGCGCGGCCTCACCCAGGGTGTACGCCAGTGGCGCGGAACCGGTGTTGGTCAGCGTCAGCGAACCCGCACCGTTCTGGTCGGTACCCAACAGCGCCTCAAGGCCGTCGGCCTTCAGCCCGGCGACGCCCGTGGTCAGACTCACGTCGATCTTGGCGCTCGCGTAGAGCTTGTCGAGGGAGAAGGGGTACGCCGCGGTCGAGTAGTTCTCCGCGTCGACAGTCATGGTGTAGTCGCCGACCGGAAGCTGGCGATGTACGAGGCCCGTCCCGTTGGTCGTGACGGTCTCGACGAGCCCGGACTTGTTCGAGAAGGAGACCTTGGCCCCGGCCACCGGCAGCCCGTCGTTCTTGTCGACGACTGTCGCGTCGAGGTAGCCCCAGTCGGGAAGGTCGTAGGTGACGATCATCCCGTCGTGCAGCACCGGGACACTGTCGGAGAACCGGATGCCGTCGACGCCGGCCCAGCCCTGGATGCCGGTGATGGTCTTGGCGCCGGCGGTCACCGGGTCGTCGGTGCCGATGCCGTCGCCGTATCCGAAGATGATCTTGCCTGAGCGGGTCAGCGTGGCCGAGAAGTTGACCGGCTCCGTGTACTCCGACCGGATCGGGTAGGCCCAGATCTTGGCGTTGCGGAACTCGACGACGAACGCGTCCTCGCCGTCGACCTTGGTGGCCGCCGTGAAGACGCCGCCGCCGGAGGCGAACTCGACGGGGGTCTGGACGTAGAACGGGAAGATACCCGCGCCGCCGCTGCCGGGTCCGGTGCCCTCGTCCGGGGTGATCACGCCGCGCAGGCTGATGCCGAGGGTGTCGTGGCTGCCGTTGTAGAGCGCGATCGGGAACGGCAGGTTCACCGTCGCCCACACGCCGCTGGTGAACGCGACCGGGTCGGTGCCGCGCAGGTACTCGCCGTCGGAGACGGCGCAGCTGTAGCCGCCCTTGTCGATGACAAGCCCGACCGGGATCTCGCGCGACTCGTTCTGCGCGCCGACGGTCAGCGGGACCGTCGTGGGCGAGAAGCAGGCGTTGGGCTTGACGTTCAGCTTGTAGCCGCCCTCGGGGACAGCGGTGATCGTGAACGCGCCGTTGGCGTCCGTGCGTACCGGCTTCAGCGGCGTGTTCATGACCGAGACGTCGGCGTTCGGGACGGGTTTCTTCTTGTCGTCGACGACCCTGCCGCTGATGTCGTGCTTCGCGGCGGCCGTGAGCGGCAGCTTGACGGAGGTGTCCTGGCCCAGGGAGATCGTGACGTTGGCGGTCGCGGTCAGGTAGCCGAACACCTTGGTGCTGAGCTGGTAGTCGCCGACCGGGAGGTTCGTGGTGAACCGGCCGTCCTTGTCGGTGCCGATCGACCGGCTGAACGGACCGCTGATGGTCACCTCGGCAGCGGGGACCGGGGCGCCGTCGGCGGTGACGACACCGGTGAGGGTGCCGCCCGTGCGGGGCGCCAGCTCAAGCAGGCGGACGAGGTCGAGACGGCCCTCGCCGTACTTGTTGTTGATCTCGGCGGTGCCGCCGCACTCGGTGTCGTCGACGTCGACGGCCGACTCGCCGAGCAGCCGGCGGGTCTCCTCGACCTGCCCGATGAGGGTCGGGTCGTAGCTCCACAGCGCCGCGACGGCGCCGGCGACGTGGGGGGACGCCATCGAGGTGCCGGACATCTCGGTGTAGTTGTTGTTCGGGTAGGACGACAGGACCCCGACGCCCGGAGCGGAGATCTCCGGCTTGATCCGGCCGCCCTCGCCCTCGCCCTTGCGGGAGAACAACGCGAGCGTGCCGTCCGACGCGTAGGCGCCGACGGAGTAGGCGCTCTCGGCGGAGCCGGGCGAGGAGACGGTGTCGCAGGCCGCGTACGGCGTGGTGTTGCCCGACGACCAGACGCTGAAGATGCCCGCGGCGCTCCAGGCCTCGTCGATGGCCTGGAAGAAGCCGTCGAAGCTGTGCTCGACGGTCTGGCCCCACGAGTTGTTGACGACGTGGGGGCGCTTGGACGGGTCAGGGTTGTTTCCCTGGACGTCGGTCGGGGCGAGCAGCCACCAGCCGGACCGGAGCAGCGACTCGACGCCGCTGCTGTCGCAGCAGCCGTTCGTCGCGATCCACTGCGCGTCCGGGGCGACGCCGACGTGGTTGGTGCCGTCGTCGCCGACCATGGTGCCCATGGTGTGCGTGCCGTGTCCGTTGTCGTCGCACGGTGCGCCAGCGCACGTGCCCCGGGTGGTCATCCAGTTGTAGTTGTGGTCGACCGAGCCATCGGGCTGCGTGCCGCGGTACTGGTGCACCAGGGCCGGGTGATCGAACTGGACGCCCGAGTCGAGGTTGGACACGGTGATGCCGGCGCCGGTAGCGCCCATGGCCCAGGCCTCGGGGGCGTGGATGGCGTCCAGACCCCAGGTGGTGGTGCCGTCCTCGGCGGCGGCCTTCGGGGCGGCGGGGCGGGCAGCCTGGTCGGCGGGGACCTTCTCGTCGACCGGATCGACCAGCGCGACCTGCGGCGTCGCGTGGATCTCGGCGACCTGCACCTTCGAGGCCACGTTGAGGGCGAGCTTCTCGGTGCCACCCTTGACGAGCACCGTGTTGGCGATCGGGTAGGAGGTGTACTTGACACCTGCCCGGTCGAGTTCGGTGGAGACGGATGCCAGGGAGTCCTTCGCCGCCGCGGTCAGCGCCTCGTAGACGAACTGACCGCGAGCGTTCCAGTCGGCGATCTTCTTCGCCGGCCCGAGGTCGGGCCTGGTGCCGAAGGTGATCCAGAAGTCGGAGGCCGGCTCCGAGCGGAAGCGGTCCTTCAGGTTCGATGCGATCTTCTTGGCGGCCGCGCCGGAATCCGGCTCGGCGGCGGACGCCGGTGGTGGCTGGATCATGCTCAGGCCGACCGCTACGGCAAGCGTTGCCGCGAGGGCTTTGAGTCTCATGGGGGTCCTTTGTCCTACAGGGGTTGGTAGGGGTCGTGGCTCTCGTGGTCGTCGCGCACGTCACGGGTCTCGCGGACGTCGCGGGGGTCGCGGGCACCACTGACGCGCGGCTCGCGCGGCAGCTCGGGTGGTGGCTGGTGGTCGATGGCGGGGTCGTCTCCCGCGGTAGGTCGCTCAGGCATGAACTGCCCTACGTCGATGGATCATGAAGTCATGCTCTGGGGGCTGAGCGTCCTTCGCTATCCAGCGGATACGTCAATTTTCACGACGCGTCGTCGAGGGAGTCCTCTTCGGCGAACACTCCGGCCTCCACCGCCTTGACCGCGAGCGCGGTCCGGGAGGTCACCTTCAACTTGCGCATCGCCGCCCGCAGTTGCTGATCCACGGTGGCCGGTGACTTGGCCAGGATCCGGCTGATCTCGCGGTTCGTCTTGCCGGCGACAACCAGTTGGACCACGTCGAGTTCGCGCGGTGAGAGTTGGTCACCGTACCCCCGTCGGCCGCCGCGCCACAGTCGCGGAACCTCGGCTCCGTGTTCGCGCAGCCGTTGTGCGACACGGTCCGCATCGCCGCGGGCGCCGAGCCTGAACAGTTGCTCGTACTGTGCGGCCAGCAGCTCCCGGCCCTGTTCGAGGTGGCCTTGCGCGATGAGCGCCTCGGCCTGACGCTCCCGGGCGAGCATGACGTCGTGCGGGCGCGGCAAAGCACTCCAGGCCCGCGCTGCCCGGTCGTAAGCCGTCGCCGCCCGGGCGTGGTCTCCGGCAGCGGCGGCCAGCAGGGCGCGGCAGACGGTGAGGGCGGCGCGAGGCGCAGGCGCCGTACGACCACGCAGCCCTCTGGCGAACTGGTCGCTCAGGCGGGTGGCGGCAGTGAGATCGCCCAAGGCGAGGTGCGCCTCGACCCGGGCGGGGACGAGGTCCGTCGCCCAGACCCAGATGCCTTTCCTCCGGACGGTGTCCATCGGCTCGTTCGTGATCTGCAGGGCCCGGCCGCTGTTGCCGTCCGTCAGCCACAGTCTGGCCAGCGCGGCGGCGGCCTCCATCGTGTCGTCGGCCGCGCCGAGACGGGCGGACTCCTCAAGGACCAGCCGGAACTGCTCCTCCGCGGCGCGGCGTCGTCCGGCTGCGGCTGCCAGCCGGGCCGCGAGCCGAATGCTGCCAAGGTAGTGAGCCGGTCGGTCGCGGTCGGCATCGGCCAGTGCCGCGCCCCGCTCCGCCAGACCCTCCCACTGGCCGGTGAACCACGCCAGGTTGGCCTGTTCGAGTCGGACGTTGTGGAGCAACCGGGAGGCTTGCTCGGCCTCGGCAAGGCGCATGGCCACGGCGAGGTGTTCTTCCGCGTCGGCGTACCGACCCCAGATCAGCGCGCCGGTCCCGACATTCGCGTGGATGCGGGCCACGTCGAGACGCGCCGCCGAGGTCTCGCCGTCGGTGGGCAGGTCAGCGACGACGTCCCAGGCCTCCTCTTCGCCGAGCATCAGCAGGGCGGCGGCTCGGTTGCCGGCCAGGTTCAGCCGTTCCGCGGGAGAATCGGATTCGGCGGTGAGCTCGGCGGCGCGATCCAGCCAACGCCGATGGGTCGACGCCGGCCACGGCCCCGCGTACGCCCAGCCCAGATAGGTCATCGCCCGAGCCGCCTCGACCGGGTCATGGTCGAGGTTGGCCACCGCCTGCTCCAGCTCGCTCAGGGCGGCCTGCGCCTCACCTCCGGTGATCAGGAGCCGACCCAGGGGGTTGCGGATCTCGGCCTGCTGGCGGGCGGAGAGACCGGGGGTCTCCAGCACCGAACGCAGGGTACGGATCACGCGGTGGTAGACCTCGTCGACCGGTTCACGACGGCCCAGTGCGGCAACCCCGGCGATGCGCGCGACCCGGGCGCGGTCCGCCGGCGGCAACACGGCCCACGACAGCAGGTCGACCAGCAGGTCGACCGCCCTGGTGTGGTCACCCGATGCGATGGCCAGCTCGGCGCCCTGCTCGGCGTACCGGGCCCAGGACTGCGTCTCGCCCGCCTCCCGGAAGTGGTGGGCGAGGCGTGCGACAGGCGGCGGTTGGATGTCCTCCAACGCCCGGCCGGCCAGCAGGTGGAAGTGTCTTCGGTCGGTCAACGGGATCGCTTCGTAGACAGCCGTGGCGGCCAGCACATGCCGGAATCGCCACTGGCCGCGGTCGTCGCCGTCCAGGATGCCGGCGTCGGCGGCCTCCGCGATGGCGCCTCGACAGGCAGGTGGGGACAGACCGGCGGTCAGCGCGACCGTAGCCACCGACGACCGCTGAGCCAACGTGGCCGCGGCTCGCAGCACCTGCTGCGCCGTCGGCGACAGACGGCCCACCCGCTCCCGGGTGGAGTCGCGCACCGTCGGTGGCACCTGGAGCTCGCGCAGCTTCAGCCGAACCCACTGTCCGTCGCGGAAGACGAGGTCGCCACGGTCGCACATGAGGCGAACCGACTCCTCCAGCGCCAGGGGAACGCCACCGGTCCGCTCGTGCATGAACGTCGTGAACTCCCGCGATATCGGGTTGCCGTCCAGCATCGAGGACACCAGAGCTGCCGTGTCGTCGGGTCGCATCGGCGCCAGGGCGATCCTCAGCTGGGTCACGCCAGCAGGCAACCGGGATGTCAGCCGCAGCAACAGCGATCCGACGTCCACCTCCTCCGGCCGATAGGAGATGACGAGGCTCGGCCCGTCCGACTGCTGTCGGGAGGTGACGAACAGCAGGAACTCCAGGGTCACCTCGTCGGCCCAGTGAGCGTCCTCGAGCACGAGAACGTCGACACGCTGGGCCCGGAGCAGCTCGTCCAGGGCGCGGAACAGGCGATGCCGCGCCGCCTTCGCATCGCCCAGGGGTTGCAGTGCGGGCGGCAGGTCCGTGGACCATTCAGGAAACAGGGGCCGTAACGCACCGGCGAGTTCGGTGAGCCGCAGCCGCGACACCGGGCGGTCGATCCCACGGAACGCGTCGACGATCGGCCCCAACGTCAGTGACTCGCGCAGCGGTGGGCAGACCGAGACCAAGGCGGTGCGCTGGTCCGGTGCGGCCAGCCACTCTCGCAGCAGCCGGCTCTTTCCGATCCCCGCCTCGCCCTCCACCAGCACGATCGCCGGTGGCCGGGCCAGGGCGCCTCGAAGCGCCGTCATCTCCCGATCACGACCCACGAAGTGCGGCGTAGAGACCGTCGGTGAAGTCCCGTCGTCCTCGGGCGAGGGGTCGAGCATGCGTGATGATCTCGCTTTTCGATGCTCGGGCACAAGTGCCACCCCGGCCGTGGTCGTGCCGGGGCTGGTCGGCGCGAGCCTGAACGCCCCACCAGCAACCGTCGGCCCCGCCGTGGCGCTCAGCGGTAGCCGACGTGAACGGTCAGCTCGCCCTCCACGGGTCGAGCCCCCACGGAGACAGACCGAGGGTCCAACAGGGTCGGCGGGAGGCTCTGCTCCTCGGAGAGACCCATCTCGTGTGCCAGGTCCTGCGGGGACTGCCCGGCCGCGGGCACGATGGTGATCGTTCGCCAGCATCCGCCGGAGGCGCACTCCATGCTCTTTTCGGTGACCGTCGCTCCGGCGGGCACCTCCGGCATCCGTGACATCGGTGGCAACGCTCCCTCGGTGCCGAACACCTGCAACCACAGGAACCACAGAACCCACAGGCACGACAGCAAGCCCAGCGTGACGGCCCCGGCCACGAGAACGTGTTTCGTACGTCTTCGCGTCGTGGTCCGGGACGTCATCACGCGAGGATAGAGGGACACGGTCGATCAGCTCGGCGGCAGCGGCCTCCGGTCAGCCGAGGAAGGACTCGGGTCCGAGCCGACCCCAGGCCACGAAGGCCGCCACCGCGAGGTAGGCCAGATTCACCCCGACGAACTTCGCCTCGTCGTGGCGCAGGTGGGTGATCATCGCTCCGATCATCAGCAGGACCCAGCAGATGGCGGTCACCGGCACCAGCACCGGTGCGATGTCGAGCACGGCGGGCAGGATGAGGCCGGCCGAGGCCAGGAGCTCAAGGACCCCGAGAGTCTTGACGAAGCCGACGCTGGCAGTGCCGGTCCACCCTCCGCCGGTGATTGCGGCCAGCTTCTCCTTGGGTACGAATGCCTTGGTGATGCCGCCGGTCAGGGCGACCGCGGCCAGCAGTCCGGCCGCGATCCACAGAGCCAGGTTCATGAGGTTCCTTCCGTATCGGTGTTGCTCACGAGACACCGCCGGCCCGCCCGCTGTGACAGGTCGCCCGGTGTGACGCGGTGCATGGGCAGCTGCTGTCACAGTTGGCGCGCGACCGGTGTCTGGTGGGCGACGCGGTGGAGAGCGACCAGACTGGAGGGACGCGGATGGACGCGGGAGGCGCAACCATGGGTGCGGACGATCGTGGGGGCCACGCCGTCGAGGCCTTCGTCACGCACCGGAACCTGCTCTTCACCGTCGCCTACGAGCTGCTCGGCTCGGCCGCCGACGCGGAGGACGTACTCCAGGAGACCTGGCTGCGGTGGGCGGACGCGGATCTCGCGGCGGTGCGGGACCAGCGCGCCTACCTGGTCCGGATCACCACCCGACTGTCGCTCAACCGGCTGCGGGCGGTGGGCCGGCGCCGAGAGTCGTACGTCGGCTCCTGGCTACCGGAACCGCTGCTGACCGCGCCCGACGTCGCCGATGACGTCGAACTCGCCGAGAGCGTCTCGATGGCGATGCTGCTGGTGCTGGAGACGCTCGCACCGACCGAGCGGGCGGTGTTCGTCCTCCGCGAGGTGTTTGACCTCACCTACGACGAGATCGCCCAGGCCGTCGACAAGAGCACAGCCACCGTCCGTCAGATCGCCCACCGGGCGCGAGCGCACGTCGCCGCGCGTCGGCCTCGTGGAATGGTGTCGCCGGACGAGAGCCGACGGGTGCTCACGGCGTTCCAGGTGGCCCTGGAGACCGGCAACGTGCAGGGCCTGCTCGACGTGCTCGCGCCGGATGCTGTGCTCCTCGGCGATGGTGGCGGGATCAAACAGGCGGTGTTGCGGCCTGTCATCGGTGCCGACAAGGTGGCTCGCCTGCTGTGCAGCACGCACCTCCGGGTCGCGACCATGGCGCTGCACCCCGCCGAGGTCAACGGTCACCCGGCGCTGATTCTGCGACTCGACGGCGCACTCGACACCGTCGTCGCGCTGCGAATCGACGACGGTCTCATCAGCGGGGTCTACGCCGTGCGCAACCCGGAGAAGTTGTCGCACGTGCGGCGCGCGACCGCCCTGCGCCGCTGAAACCGTCCCGATCGTGTCCGCACTGACCGAACGCCTGAGTCAGAACGGGGGAGACGGTGTCTCCGGTGGGTGCCGGCGGGCGCGTCGGGTGTCTGCGCCAGCCACGCCGAGCAGCACCAGGGCGGCGGCTGCGCCCGCGGTGAGCGGGTCGACGTGCAGCGTCACCGGCACCAGCAGGGCGAGGGCCAGCAGGCCGCCGACCCGGGACCGGGAGACCCGGGCGAAGACCTGGTACTCGAGCGCCGTTCGTCCGATGAGGAAGAGCGCCGGGCCGCCGAGGATGGCGGTGAGCCAGGACGCCGGGAGGTGCGCGAGCGGTTCAAAAATGAACAGCTCGAAGCCGACGCCGGTCAGCACGATCCCCGCGATCATGACCATGTGGGCGAACGCCATCTCGGTCGCGAGCCGGGCCGCGTTGCGGGAACGGTCGATCGCCGTGCCCAGCAGCCCTCCCGCCACGTGGAAGTAGATCCGCCAGAGCAGGATGGTGGTCGCCAGCGCCAGGACGAACCCAGCGGTCTGGTCGGTGTCGAAATCGCTGCCGCTGAAGCTGAGCCCGATGACGAAGATCGCCTCGCCGAGAGCGATGAGGAGGAACTGCTGGTACCGCTCGGCCAGATGCTCGGCCGCGATCATCTGAACGCCGAGCCGCTGCGCGCCGAGCCGGGGGGTCGGCCAGCCGAGGAACAGCCCGGTGTAGTCGATCAGCACCGCGAGGGTCCAGAGTGCCCCGCGGACCGTGCCGTCGTTGACCAGCCCGCCGACGACCCAGAGCGGTGCGCTCAAGGCGAACCAGAACAGGATCCGGATGGACTGGTGTGGGTCCGGCCGGCCGTGCCCGGCGAGGTGGAAATACACCACCCGGCCGATCTGGAGAGTCACCAGGGTGATGGCGAAGAGAGAGGCCCGGGCGCCGAAGCCGTGGGGCACGGCGACGGCCATCGTCATGGCCCCGACCAACGTCATGATGATGACGGTCTGGACGATCGGGGCGTCCGGGTCGAGCCAACTGGTGGACCAGACCGTCACCGACCAGACCGCCCACAGCGCCAGGAACAGCAGCAGAGCCTGACCGAGGCCCGCGAACACGCCGGGGCGGCCGTCGGTGAAGTCGACGATCAACCGCGCGGAGATCCGGGTGAGGGCGAAGACGAAGACCAGGTCGAGGAAGAGTTCCAGGAAGGTCGCCCGTTGCCGGGTGGCGTCGTCGCGAAGCAGCCGTACGCCGCTCGTGTTCCTCATCGGCTCGCCACGCGCCGGTGCCCCCGAACGACCACATGCCCTCCCGTCACGGTGATCTCCTCGCCTAACGAGCCAGGGGGCTGCGGTGGCACGTGGACAGGGGTGGCCGGCCAACCACAACAGTCACCAATCCGTCACCCGGCAGCTGCGGCAGGTGACCGCCCTTACGCTCGGGTGCGTGCCCGGACCTGCCGAGAAGGCCGCTGAACAGGACCGGCGTGACCTCATCGTCACGGCCGCCCGAGAGTTGGCCGAGACGGAGGGCTGGTCGGGTGTGACCACCCGACGGCTCGCCGAACGGACCGAGATCGACATGGGTGACATCTATCGGCACTTCGCCGATCTGGAGGCGCTGATCGCCGCCGTCGCGGTGTGCGCCTTCGCCGATCTGGCCGCCGATCTCGCCGAGGCGCACGCGGAGACCGTCGGCAGCCCCGAGGGGGTCTGGCCGGCCGTCGCGACCGCGTACCTCGACTTCGCGTACACGAATCCCGAGGTCTATGACGCGATGCTCGCGCTGACCCCCGACCTGGCCCTCGGTGCGGATGGTGTGCCGGCCGCGCCGCGGGCGGTCTTCGCCGAGCTGCGCGCGGCCCTGACCCCACTGGCCGAGGGCCGGGACCCGGACACCCTCGCCGAGGTGGGTTGGAGCCTGCTGCACGGCGTGGTGATGCTCACCCGCGGTGGCCGGCTCCGGCCCGAGGGGCAGGAGGACCGCGAGGCGTTGATCGCCCAACGGTTGCTGCGGTGGCCGTGACCACGCCGCGAGTCGGTCGGTCGGTCGGTCGGCTGGGCCCTTGTCGACGAACCGGAACCTGAGTGAGCGGAAAAATGGTGGGCTTTGCCGTCTGTCTGCCGCCTACCCTGTGCCTCCGCCTGTCCGGCGGTGGGTGTGGGGAGGGGATGGCATGACGATCGACACGGAGGCCCGGCGGCACGCGCAGGTGCTGATCTTCGACGCGGACGACACGTTGTGGGAGAACAACGTCGTCTTCGAGCGGGTGATCGACGACTTCCTGGGTTGGCTGGACCACCCCACACTGGACCGGGCCGAGCTGCGGGCCGTCCTCGACGACATCGAGCGGGCCAACGCGGTGGCGCACGGATATGGCAGCAAGGTCTTCCTGCGCAGCCTGGCGGAGTGCCTGGAGCGGCTGCGCGAGCGGCCGGCCACCGACTCCGAACGCCAGGAGATCGACCGACTGGCGGTGGCCCTCGTCGAGCACCAGGTGGAGCTGATGCCCGGGGTGGCCGACGCGCTCGACGAACTGGCCGGCCGGCACCAGCTGCTGCTGCTGACCAAGGGCGACCAGGAGGAGCAGCGGCGCAAGCTGGACGCCTGCGGCCTGCTGCACCACTTCGGGGCCGCGCACATCGTCGCCGAGAAGAACGTCGACACGTACCGGTGGCTCATCCGGGAGCACGGCTTCGCGCCGGCCGACGCGTGGATGATCGGCAACTCCCCGAAGTCCGACATCCTGCCCGCGCGGGCGGCCGGGCTGAACGCGGTGTTCATTCCGAACGCGAACACCTGGGTGCTGGAGGACGACGAGCTGGACCCCACCGACGGCGGGGTGCTGCGGCTCGCCGCGTTCCGTGACCTGCTGCGGCACTTCTGAGCATCGGAAGCCGAACAGCGTCGGCGATCATGGTCGTGTTACGCCGACCTGCCCGAATTTCAGCGTGGGATGAGTCCTGCCACCGGTCGTCCGACGCGGCTTGTCCGGCCGGTCGGCGCCCACCTAGCCTGGTCCGGCGCTCACGGCCTTTCGGGGTGTGCCGGGGGCGCGTCGGCGTTCGGCGGGTGAGCACCGTGGAGCTGAGTGCGGAGTGGCCGGCTCACCCCGTTCTGGTGCGTGGCGTCGTGCCACGCCCGCGCGCGGGTGCCGGAGCTGTCCGCTTCCTCGCCGGAGGCCGAGGGTCAGGGCTGGGTAGTTGCGGACCCGGTCCTGACCCGGCCGGCGAATTCCTCGACCGTGGCGAGTGGGGCAGGCCAGACGGCCGTTCGGCTGTCAGGATGGCGGCATGAAGCGCAGATCTCTCCTCCTCGGCGCGGCGGCAGGTCTGGCCGCCCCGGCGGTGCTCACCCCGGCCGGGCCCGCGCTCGCCGCGAGCGGGCCGCTGCGGCCGGCCTGGGGAACGGTCCCGACGCAGCGACAGTGGCCGGGGCGGCAGCGCCAGAACCGGGCCAGCGCGTTGACCACACTGCCACCGGAGACGAAGCAGGTGATCATCGTCGGCGCCAGCAGCTACACCACCACGTACGCCACCCTGGAGGCGTACGTGCGGGCCCGCAACGGGTGGCAGCCGGCCTCGGCGTCGTTGCCCGCCCGAATCGGCTCGAAGGGCTTCAGCGACAACCACGTGGAGGGTGTGCCGACCACGCCGACCGGCGTCTACTCGATCGGCCCCACCATGTACGGCATCGCCGCGAACCCGGGCGTGCGATTCCCCTACCACCGGCTGGTCAGCGGTGACTGGTGGAACGAAAATCCGTCGTCCTCGCGCTACAACACGTTCCAACACAGCGCGACCAACCCGGGCGGGGCCAGCGAGGCACTGTGGAAGGAGGTCCCCGCGTACACGCACTTCGCGGTGATCACCTACAACATGCCGCCGAACGTGCCGAAGCCGGTGCCGAACGCGGGCAGCGGGATCTTTCTGCACCAGTTCAGCACCAGCGCCGGCAACGCCACAGCTGGTTGCGTCTCCCTCGCACGCGGTCACCTGGTCGACGTGCTCAACTGGCTGAACCCGGCGCTGTCACCGCGCATCGTGCTCAGCCCGTACGCCCAGCTCGGCCGGTACTGAGAAACGCGAGGGCTCAGCCGGCCTCACGCCGGACGATCGCCACCGCCACCCGGCAGAACTCGTCCATGTCCGGGTTGAACCCGGCAGCGATGTCGGGGTGCAACCCGGAGCGGGTCTCCTCCAAGAGCCGCTGGCAGACCTGTTCGACCGGTTCGCCGGCGTAGTCGGCGCGAACCCGGTCGGTGGCCGCCTGAAGCGCCGAGGTCAGCTGCTCTTCCAGCGGGCCGCGCAGCTTCTGCTGCACAGGGTCGAGCCCGCGAGGGTCGAGCGTGACATGTGGCTCCGACATCGGTGCTCCCTTCGTCGGCGTCCGCGGTACCCCACCGCGGACGTCGGTCAAACCCCGTTAGGCGCGGCGGCGACCCGCACCTGGTATGAGAAGTCCTCCGCCGGCTCCTCGTGGTACGACAACCGGCGGATCTGCCGGTCGTCGTCGAAGAGGGCGACGTCCACCAGGACGCCGAGGTGGGCGAGGCCGATGCTCGACACCCGCTTCTTGTCCTGCAACACCGCACAGACGCCGCCGAGCAGGGTGCTGGCGTCGGACGTACGGTGCCCGGGCGGGCAGCGCAACACCAGGTCCACCTCGATCGGCCCGGGCAACGGCGTCCAGCCGGTGCGCTGGGCCGCCGCGAGGGCGGCCTGGAGCAGGGTGCGGACCCTCGTCGCCTGCCGATGCCCGGCGGCGAAGATGGACAACGCTTCGGTCTTGACCGGTGGCAGGCCGCTCACCTCGAACGTCAGGGCGAGAGCGCGGGTGTCCTGCACGACGGCACCTCCTCGTTGGGACGATCCTGCCGAACCGGGGGAGCGGCGGTGGGAGGTTCCCGCGATTACCAACCGATCGGGCAGGCAGGGGTCGGCCGGAAGCGTGTCGACGGCGACGGCGAACGCGCCGGCTACGGCGCTAGGAAAACGCTAGCCGACGATGCCCGCCCTCGGTAGTCGGTCGTTCACCCGGTGGGCTCTGGTGCGAAGGCGCAGAACTCGTTGCCCTCCGGGTCGGCCAGCACCCACCACCAGTGCGCCTCGTCGAGCGGCTCGCGCAGCAGCGTCGCGCCCGCCGCGATCAGCGCCATCGGCTCCGGGTCGGTCAGGTCGACGTCCCAGTGCAGGCGGTTCTTGACCGTCTTCGGCTCGCGTACCCCGTCGAAGAGCCAACGGTCCCAGGGCAGGCCGGCGGCCCCGAGCACCGCCGTGTCGGTCGGTCCGTGCTCGACGGTGCCGCCGAGCACGCCGGCCCACCAGGTCGCCTGGGCGGTCGGGTCGAGCGCGTCCACCACCAGTTGGAACGGACCCGGGCGGCTGTTGGCGTCGCCCGCGAGCGCGCAGAACTCGTTGCCCTCCGGGTCGGCCAGCACCCACCGGCCGGCGTCGTCGTCCGGCTCGCGGACCAGTCGAGCGCCCTGCGCGAGCAGCGCCGCCGGGCCCGGGTCGGCCAACCGCAGATCCAGGTGTACGCGGGTCCGGCCGACTCGCGGCTCCGGCACCTTGTTCACCCAGATCGACTCGGCTGGTGAGCGGGCGGAGCGGGGATCGACCCGGGTGTCGCCGTCACCGGCGTCGGCCACGTCGGCGTCGAGCATCCGCGCCCAGAAGCCACCGAGGGCGAGCGGGTCGGCGGCATCGAGGCAGAGGTCCTTGAAACGTGCGATCACCGTCCCAGCATGCCTGGTCGAGGGGTGTCCGTGGGGCAGCACGGCGTGGCGGTGTCGGGGCGGCGTGGCGGTGTCGGGGTGGCGTGGCGGCGTGCCGCTGTCGCGGCCCTTGGCGTCGCGCACCAGCACCACACCCTGCTTCAAGGTAGATCTTGGACAGTTTCCGTCACGTCCTGACGGAAACTGTCCAAGATCTCCAGTCGTCTTGCCTACTACCCGCGGCCGGTCGGCCGACCGGGGGCGCGGCGCGGCGCGGGGTTGGGCCGGTCCGGGCATTTCGCTTCGGAGAAGCCCTCGGCGCCGGGTGTTCTCCGAGTTCGCGGTCAGTGCTGCTTGGCGAACCCGACGAACGCCTTCCAGGCCGCCGGGGCGATGTGCAGGGTGCCGCCGTCGCGGTCCTTGGTGTCGCGCACCAGCACCACGGTCGGCAGGTTGTCGGCGACCTCGACGCAGGCTCCGCCGTTGCCGCCGGACCGGGTCGACTTGCGCCACTGGGGGGTCAGTGTGCCCATGACTTCGCCACTTCCTTGATCAGCTCGGTTGACTGCCGGCGGGGGAGCGCCTCGTTCCGCACGATCTCCCACGTCTTCGCCAGCTTAGCGACGTCGGCCGAGGCATCGACGATCTGCGCGGTGAGCTGGTTGTCGGCATAGGTCACGCGCTCGCCGTCCGGCAACTCCGCGATGATGAACTGGCCGCCCATTCCCAGGTACATCCCAGCATCCGTCGGGACGATGTGCACCTGGATATGCTCCGCAGCCGCCAACTGGGCCAGGTGCTCGCACTGCTCGACCATGAGGCCCGGCTGGTCGAGCACCGGCCGGCGCAGCACTGCCTCGTCCAGCACGGCGATGAGCTGCGGCGGGCGCGGGCGGTGCAGGATCGCCTGCCGCTCCAACCGGGAGGCGACGATCCGGTCGACGTCCTCGGCGTCGAACCGGCCGCCGGCCAGCGTCGCGCGGGCGTACCGCTCGGTCTGGAGCAGGCCCGGCACGTACGCCAACTCGAACCAGCGCAACGTGGTCGCCTCCCGCTCGAACTCGATCCACTCGCGCAGCCAGGCCGGCTCGGCGTCAAGCCGGGCCAACCCGTCCAGCATGCGAAGGAAGCGCCCGCCGGTCTGGTGGTGGGTGTCGACCGCCCTCATGTACTCCTTCGTGGGCGGTCGCCCGCCGGTCTCCACCGAGCTGACGTGTGAGCCCGAATAGCCGATGCCCCGGCCGAAGTCTTCCTGACTGAGCCCTGTTTCCGCCCGGAGCAGGCGCAACTCCTCCAGCACATAGTCGGTGACGGTCCCCATCGATTCCCCAACCTTCGCTCAGTGTGGCTCGGCGTGTCCCTCATGGGTGCTCACCTGGACCGCTGAGCTGCACGGATGACGCGAGCACGTATCGACGGTAGTCGCCTCATCACCACACTGTCACCAGTGGCGGGTCCGCTGGTGGCCGGAGTGGCGGCGGCGGGCTCTGCACCCGGGGTCGCTCCCGTCTCCCCCTTGCGGGAGCGGCCCCTTCACCCACCCTCAGGAGGACGATGTGCTGAGCCCCTTGGAGCGGTGGCGGTGATGGTCGTGGTCCGGCCGCCCGTCCCGCACGTCGCCATGCGCCCGCTCTGGCGGTGCCGCAACTGTGGCCGGGAGTGGCCCTGCCAGCCGGCCAAACTCGCCCTGCTGACCGAGTACCGGGCCGACCGGGCCGCGCTGTTGATCTACCTCGGCACCCTGATGTACGAGGCGACGAACCAGCTCACCCAACTCCACCCGGATCATCCCCCGGCCCGGATGACCGAGCGCTTCCTCTCCTGGGCGAGAGCCCGCGGCTGACGCTCCCCGCAATTCTGCGTCCAGCGGAGTGGTGTACGACTGACCTCGTGCGGCCCAGGCAGGGCGGCCCGCACGAACTTTGCGGGAGCAGGTGGCAACGCAGGTCGTGGCTCTGGCCGGCGCTGCCGGCGGTCTACGGGATCAACTCAGCCGCGGAAAGCGCCTCGTCCAGCCGACCAGCGGCCAGGTCATCGTGACGGATCACGAAACTCCCGTCACTCCGGTAGTAGTGCTCGTTGTCTACGGGGAAGCGGGCGAGCGACACCCACTCACTCCTCAGCCGGTGCGTCTCCCTCTCCACATGGGAATACCATTTCGCGACCGGGACGACGATCTCGCCGGTCTTCTCGCGCCACGCGAGAGTCTGCTCCGCAAAACTCTTGAGCACCTCCTCGTCGGCGTACCCGCCGAGGTAAGCGCTGGCGTACCCGCTGTCAGGCGGCCAGAGGCCCTCGGCCAGAGCACGGAGTTCGTCCAGGTGCGGCAGGTCACGCTCGAGGTCACGGGCCAACTGCTGCTGGAAGGACGACAGGTCGTCCTCGTCTTCGTCCTCCTCGTCCTCGTCGTCCGCCCCGAACCAGTCGGGGAACTCCGCGCGCAGCGTGGCGACGACGTCGTACTGCTTGTCGACGGACGCGTGGTCGGTGGATCCTGCCGCCACCTCGGTATCGGTGCCGACCGGCACATACACGACTCGCCCGTACCTCTGCTCCCCGGTGGCAGCGGCCTGCTCGTGGTTTAGGAAGAACACCAGCGAGCCGTCTGCCGGCAGGCCGAAGCCATCGACTCTTGGCAGCGCCGCGCAGTCGACCGAGAAGATGAACGGCAACGGACTGACCCCGTCGGACGGCCAGTCCATGCCCACCGGCAGCCGGGGCGACCCACCGAACTGCCCGACCGGAACACCGCCGGATCCTCCGCTCAACCGGATCGACAAACGGAGGTGCTGGATGAACCGGCTGACCTCGTCGTCCGGGATGCCCAATGCGAGCGCTGCACGACGAAGCTGCCCCTGATGATCCATAGCGCAACATGGTGCCACGAGGCCAGCCCGACGACCGGGTGCCCCATGGCCGCGCACGCTGTCATCGGCATCGCTGCCGCCGTGGTTGGGTGCGCACATCTCGGCTAGATCCGGAAGCTCGGCACCCAGCTGATCGTCACCGGCGGCGCTACACAGCGTAACCGCAGACGCGCCGGCAGATCACCGGGCGGAGTTCCGTTGTGACAGCCAGGTTTCGCGACTTCGCAGGTGGGGCAGTGTAGCCGCACAGAGCATCTGGGCCGGAGTTTCCGCAGCTCACCGGCCCGGAATCGGCTCGCCGTGCGCCGGGGCGCGGATGCCCTCCCCGGTCATTCGCCGAGGAGAGGGGGAGGGCGATGACGGACCCCGAAACGGCTCGACACCGACGCCGGCCGGTTGTTCGGCTGGGCGCGGCGGCTGCCGCGCTGGCACTTGTCGCGCCGCTTGCCGCGTGCGGCGCGGACGACGCCGGCGGCCCACCGACGATCAACCTGTACTACCCGCCTGAGCAGAACCTGCAGAAGGTCGTCGACGACTGCAACGCGCAGGCCCAGGGGCGGTACGAGATCGCCTACCGGGTACTGCCCCGGCAGGCCGACGACCAGCGGGTGCAGATGGTGCGCCGGCTGGCCGCCGAGGACACCGGCATGGACGTGCTCGGCCTGGACGTGACCTGGACCCAGGAGTTCGCCAGCGCCGACTGGATCCGGGAGTGGACCGGCCAGGACAGGGCCGAGGTCGAGCAGGGCACCCTCGCCGGGCCGTTGGACACCGCCCGGTACGAGGACAAGCTGTACGCGGCGCCGAAGAACACCAACGTCCAGTTGCTCTGGTACCGCAAAGATCTGGTGCCGCAGCCGCCGACCACCTGGGACCAGATGATCAGCGCGGCCCAGCAGCTCAAGGACCAGGGCAAGCCGTACCAGGTGCTCACCATGGGTGCGCAGTACGAGGGTCTGGTCGTCCTCTACAACACCCTGGCCGAGAGCGCCGGCGGAAAGATCCTCAACGACGACGGTACGAAGGCCGTGATGGACGAGGGCACGGTCCGGGCGTTGGAGCAGCTGAAGAAGTTCGCCACGTCGGGTGTGACCTCGCCGTCGTTCAGCAACGCCACCGAGGACCCGGTCCGGCTGGAGTTCCAGTCCGGCGCCGGCGCGTTCCAGGTGAACTGGCCGTTCGTCTATCCGGCTCTCCAGGAGGCGAACCCGGACCTGGCCAAGCAGGTCGGCTGGGCTCGGATCCCGGGCATCGACGAGGGCACCCCCAGCAAGGTCACGATCGGTGGGGTCAACCTGGCGGTCAGCTCCTACTCCAAGCACCCGGAGCAGTCCTTCGAGGCGGCCCGGTGCATCCGCAGCGCCGAGCACCAGAAGTTCTCCGCCATCAACGACGGCGTGCCGCCGACCATCGAGGCGGTCTTCGACGATCCGGAGATGACCGAGGCGTACCCGATGAAGGACACCATCCTGGAGGAGCTGAAGGACCCGGCGACGCGGCCACTGACCCCCGCCTACCAGAGCATCTCCACAGTCATGTCGGCGATCCTGTCGCCGCCGTCCGGGATCCGTCCGCAGCAGACCGCCGACGAGCTGCGCGGCGCGATCTCCGACGCCCTCCAGTCGAAGGGGGTTCTTCCATGAGCGCGAGGAGTGAGTCGGTGTTGCGAGCCTCGCAGTCGCGAGAAGAGGTGGCACCGTGACCCGGCCCGCCAGCATCGAAACGCCGGAGCAGACCGACGGCCAGCGCGCGACCGTGCCCACCCAGCGCGGCGGCCGTGGCAGGCCCCCGCTGAGTGAGAACAAGAGGGCCGAACGCGGGCTCGGCCTGCTGCTCTGCGCCCCTGCGGCGCTGGTCATGATCGCGGTGACCGCGTACCCGATCATCTACTCGTTCTGGCTGTCGTTGCAGCGCTACGACCTGCGCTTTCCCGACCAGCGCGAGTTCGTCGGGTTGGAGAACTACGTCACCGTGCTCACCAACGAGTTCTGGTGGACCGCGTTCGGGGTGACCACGCTGATCACGGTGGTCACCGTCGCCGTCGAGTTGGTGCTCGGCATGGGCCTGGCGATCATCATGCACCGCACCCTGGTCGGCAGGGGCCTGGTCCGGACTTCGGCGCTTATCCCGTACGGGATCGTCACCGTGGTGGCAGCGTTCTCCTGGCGGTACGCCTGGACGCCCGGCACCGGCTACCTGGCCGACCTGTTCAGCGACGGTGCGCCGCTCACCGAACGGGCCAGTTCCCTGGCGATCATCATGCTGGCCGAGATCTGGAAGACCACGCCGTTCATGGCGCTGCTGCTGATGGCCGGGCTGGCCCTGGTGCCGGACGACCTGCTCAAGGCCGCCTCCACCGACGGCGCGACGGCCTGGCAGAAGTTCACCAAGGTGATGCTGCCGGTGATGAAGCCGGCGATCCTGGTCGCGCTGCTGTTCCGCACGCTCGACGCGTTCCGCGTTTTCGACAACATCTTCGTGTTGACCGCCGGAGGCAACGAGACCTCGTCGGTGTCGATGCTCGCCTACAACAACCTGCTGCGGGGTCTCAACCTCGGCATCGGCTCGACCATGTCGGTGCTGATCTTCATCGCCGTGGCGATCATCGCGTTCGTCTTCGTGAAGCTGTTCGGCACCGCTGCCCCCGGTAGCGACGACGGGGAGAGGCGCTGACATGGCTGTCGAAACCACCACCCGGGCGAAGCTGCGCTGGGGTCTGCTGGACATCCTCGTGGTCGTCTTCGCGCTGGTCCCGGTGCTCTGGATCGCCTCGCTGTCGTTCAAGACGCCGGCCACCCTCACCGACGGGAACTTCATCCCGCGGGAGTGGACGCTGGACAACTACCGGACCATCTTCGACACCGACCAGTTCGTCCGAGCGCTGATCAACTCCATCGGCATCGCACTGATCGCCACGCTGATCGCGGTGGTGCTCGGCGCGATGGCCGCGTACGCCATCAGTCGGCTGGACTTCCCCGGTAAGAAGCTGCTGGTCGGCATCTCCCTGCTGATCGCGATGTTTCCGCAGGTGTCACTGGTGTCGCCGCTGTTCGAGATCGAACGGCAGCTCGGGATCTTCGACACCTGGCGAGGGCTGGTCCTGCCGTACGTCACCTTCGCGCTGCCGCTGGCGATCTACACGCTGTCGGCGTTCTTCAAGCAGATCCCGTGGGATCTGGAGAAGGCCGCGAAGATGGACGGCGCGACGCAGGCGCAGGCGTTCCGGCGGGTGATCGCCCCGCTGGCCGCGCCCGGGATGTTCACCACGGCGATCCTGGTCTTCATCTTCTGCTGGAACGACTTCCTGTTCGCCATCTCGCTGACCTCCACGGAGAAGTCCCGCACGGTGCCGGCGGCGCTGTCGTTCTTCACCGGCGCGTCACAGTTCGAGGACCCCACCGGGGCGATCTGTGCCGCCGCCGTGGTGATCACCGTTCCGGTCATCCTGTTCGTTCTCTTCTTTCAGCGCCGCATCGTCTCCGGCCTGACCTCCGGCGCAGTCAAGGGATAGGTGGGTAGTCATGGCTGACATCGTGCTCGACAAGGTGAGCAAGAGTTTCCCGGACGGGACCGTCGCCGTGCAGGACGTCGACCTGGAGATCGCCGACGGCGAGTTTGTGATCCTGGTCGGCCCCTCCGGCTGCGGAAAGTCCACCACCCTCAACATGATCGCCGGGCTGGAGGACATCAGCTCCGGCGAGCTGCGCATCGGCGGCCAGCGGGTCAACGACAAGGCGCCCCGGGACCGGGACATCGCCATGGTGTTCCAGTCGTACGCGCTGTACCCGAACATGACGGTGCGGGAGAACATGGCGTTCCCGCTGCGCCTGGCGAAGCTCGACAAGGAAACCATCGACCGCAAGGTCGACGAGGCGGCGAAGGTGCTGGAGCTGACCTCGCTGCTGGACCGCAAGCCGGCCAATCTCTCCGGTGGGCAGCGTCAGCGGGTGGCGATGGGCCGGGCGATCGTCCGCCAGCCGAAGGCGTTCCTGATGGACGAGCCGCTGTCCAACCTCGACGCCAAGCTGCGGGTGCAGATGCGCACGGTGGTGTCGCGCCTGCAGAAGCAGCTCGGCACCACCACCGTCTACGTCACCCACGACCAGACCGAGGCGATGACCCTCGGCGACCGCGTGGTGATCATGCGCGGGGGTGCGGTGCAGCAGGTCGGGCCGCCACAGGAGCTGTACGACCACCCGCGCAACCTCTTCGTGGCCGGCTTCATCGGTTCGCCGTCGATGAACTTCCTGCACGCCGCGGTGCAGGACGGCGAGCTGCACACCGCCCTGGGCCAGGTGCCGCTCGGTGACCGGGTCCGTCGGGAGTTGGAGAGCGCCGACGCGCCCCGCGAGCTGATCCTCGGCATCCGGCCCGAGCACTTCGAGGACGCCGAACTGGTGGACGACGACACCCGTCGGCGGGGCATGGAGTTCGAGGCGCCGGTGGACATTGTCGAGTCGATGGGCTCGGACAAGTACGTCTACTTCACCGTCGAGGGTGAGAAGGCCAGCGCCGCCGAGTTGGAGGAGTTGGCCGCGGACGCGGGTGCCGGCGACTTCGCCGGTGCCGGCGGCAACCTGGTGACCCGGCTGTCCGCCGAGTCCCCGGTCGCCGAAGGGCAGACGCGGCGCGTCTGGTTCAACCTGGAGAAGATTCACCTGTTCGACCCGGCGACCGGCCGCAACCTGACCCTGCACGAGGGCCGAGCCGCCGGCGCCCTCGCCGACTAACACCCCCCTCGCGCGCCCCCGCGCGCCCCCCTCGCGCGCCCCCGCGCGCCCCCCGCGCGCGCCCCCGCGCGCCGATCTTGCACTTTCGGTTGTCGATACAGGTGGAATGCCCCTTACGTCGGGACAGAAAGTGCAAGATCGGCGGGGCGGGGCGGGGCGGGGCGGGGCGGGGCGGGGTTCGGCGGGGTGGGGCGGGGCGGGGTTCGGCGGGGTGGGGTGGGGTGGGCGTGGGAGGGGGTTGGTGGGGGTTCTGCGGGGTGGGGTGGGCGTGGGAGGGTGGTCGTAGGTCGCGTTGGGGAGCGGGGGGGGCATGGACCGACGATTGGCCGCGCTGGCCAACGCGCACGGTGTTTCCACCTGGTACGAGGATTGGCGGCACCGCCGCGTCGAGGTCGCACCCGAGACCGTGGTGGGTGTGCTGGGGCTGCTCGGCGTGGACGCCACCAGCCCGGCGGCAATCGCCGACGCGCTCGCGGCAGCCCGTGCGGTCGACCGCAGCGCACTGCCGGAGACGGTGGTGCTCACCCAAGGCCGCAGCCGGGCGCTGCCCGGCCCAGGGGTGGTGACCCTGGAGGACGGTGGTCGCCGCCCTGTCGACGGTGAGCTGCCGGCGGACCTGCCGCTGGGGTGGCACCGGCTGGCCTGCGCCGACCGGGAGGTGACACTGGTGGTGGTGCCGCGCCGGCTGCCGGTGCCGCCGCGGACCTGGGGGTGGATGCTCCAGCTCTACGCGCTCACCTCGGAGCACTCCTGGGGCATGGGCGATCTCGGTGACCTCGCCGAGTTCACCGAGTGGGCCGGTGCGACCGGGGCGGGGCTGGTGCTGCTCAACCCGCTGCACGCGGTCGGGCCGGCGCACCCGGTGGCCACCTCACCGTATTCGCCGGCCAGTCGACGCTTCGTCAATCCGCTCTACCTGCGGGTCAGTGGCACCGCCGCGTACCGTGCGGCGGACCCGGCAACCCGTGCGGTGGTCGACGCGCTGCGTCCCGACCGGGGTCCCCTGATCGACTACGACGAGGTGTGGGCCGCCAAGCGGCACGCCCTGGAGTTGCTGCACCCGTACGCCCAGCCGGTGGACCTCGCCGCGGACCCGGCGCTGACCAGCTTCGCCACCTGGTGCGCGCTCGCCGAGCGGCACGGCAACGACTGGCGTGCCTGGCCAACGCAGCTGCACCACCCCGACGCCCCGGCGGTCGCCGAGCAGCGTCGGCAGCTCGCCGACCGGGTCGCCTTCCACGCCTGGTTGCAACACCTCTGCGACGAGCAGCTCGACGCCGTCACGGCGGCGGCCCGCTCGGCGGGGATGCCGGTCGGCGTCGTGCACGACCTGGCCGTCGGCATCGACCCGGGCGGCGCGGACGGCTGGCAGCTCGCCGACGTGTTGGCCCGGGGCGTGCGGGTCGGCGCTCCGCCGGACGACTTCAACCAACTCGGCCAGGACTGGGGTCTCGCCGCGTGGCGTCCGGACCGACTCGCCGCCACCGGCTACGCCGCCTACCGGGACATGCTGCGCCGCGCCCTGCGGCACGCGGGTGGCCTGCGGGTCGACCACGTCGCCGGTCTGTGGCGACTGTGGTGGGTGCCGCCGGGCGGCGGCGCGGCCGAGGGCACCTACGTGCGTTACGACGCCGAGGCGATGCTCGGCATCCTCGCGCTGGAGGCGCACCGGGCCGGCGCGGTGGTGGTCGGTGAGGACCTCGGCACGGTCCAACCGGCGGTGACCCGAGGGTTGCGTGGGCGCAACATGCTCGGCTCGACCGTGCTGTGGTTCGCGCGCGACGACAAGGGTGACTTCGTGCCACCGGCCCGGTGGCCGCGCAACGCCCTCGCCACGATCTCCACCCACGACCTGCCCACCGCGCCGGGCTTCCTGAGCGGTGAGCACGTGCGGGTGCGCGACGAGTTGAAACTGCTCGGCACCGACGTGGCGGAGGAGCGGGCCCGCGCCGCCGCCGATCGGGACCGGCTGTTCACCATGCTGCGCGCCGAGAACCTACTGCCCCCGACACCCGATGACGACGAGGCGGTGGCGGCGATGCACGCCGCGCTCGCGGCCAGCCCGACCCGGCTGCTCGGCGTCTCCCTCTACGACGTGCTGGGCGAGGTGCGCCAACCCAACATGCCGGGCACGGTGGACGAGTATCCGAACTGGCGGCTGCCGCTGCCGGCCAGCGTGGCGCAGATCCGCGCGGACCCCCGGGTGACCCGGATCGTCGACCTGCTCAGCGCCGCCCGCCCACGACCGACCGGCCCGGCAGCGTTTACGGGTGACGCCGTCGGTCAGGCCAACCAGTCGAAGCGGGCCGGCAGCCCGAGGAAGTCGGCGTAACGCCCGAGCGCCTGCTCCACCCGGGCCCGCGCGGCGACGTCGAGCGGCGTGAGCGGCTGGATCGTCACGGCGACCGCGGTGCGGGCGACCTTGCGCTTCCACACGCCCACCACCCGACCGGCGCGGACCACGGTGGCTTGGAAGACACCGTTGTTGCCCGGCACCACCGCCGCCTGGTGGGCGGGGTCGAGCATCAACGTGCGGTCGCGGAAGCCGAGCAGGTACTCGTCGAAGCCGGGCAACGCCAGCACGTCGTCCGGCGTGCTGCGCGGCGCGTCGGGCAGGGCCGCGTCGACGTACATCGGCGTGCCGTCCACGCGTACCGTGCTCAGCGCGTCGTCGGCGGCGGCCAGGCCGCGCCGGGCGTCGGTGAGGGTGAGCCCGCTCCACCCGGCGAACTCGCGGTCGGTGACCGGGCCGTGCCCGCGAACGTAACGGTGGGCGAGCACGGCCAGCGCCTCGTCCCGCTCCAGCCGACGGTGCTCGGGTGCCCACTCGTCGAGCAGGGCGAAGGTCTGGTCGGTGCCGACGTTCGGCGCCACGCAGATCACGCCACGGACGCTCGCATACCACAGCAGGTGGTAACCACGCTGCCCGTCGGTGCCCAGACCGGCTGCCCGCAGGGTGGCCAGGCACTGCGCGCGGGTGAGCCGACCGCCGCCGGCCAACGCGGCGCCGAGGACGTCCACCGCCCGGTCCGCGTCGGTCTCGGTGAGCCCGAGCTGCGCCCGCCTGGTCGCCGCGCCGGCCAGCGATCGTACGCCGGTCAGCTCCAACATCCAGCGGGCGTCGGCGGACGGGACGAGGTGCACGGTGCCCCGCATCGGCCAGGTACGCAGCGCCTCACGCCGCTCCAACGCCGCCTGCACGTCGGCGACGCCGCACCCGGGCAGCCGGGCGCCCAGTGACCACAACCCGCTGGCCAGGTCCTGTGCCTGCATCGCGCCGAACCACTCGACCACCTCCGCGACGGTGCCGGGTCGGATGCTCGGATGCGGACGCAGCAGCAGACTGGTCATCCGCAGCGCCAGCGCCTCGGCCGCGCTGAGGTCGACAGGCATCGGGTGTCCTTTCCATGGCCGGGCAGCCAGCGTAGGGCCGACCACCGACACTCCTGCTGGTGGGAGGCGTAACCGGGCCCCGCGGGGGAAAGCGGCTCGCCGGAAGTGCGCGCCCCGCGCGTACGGAAGGGAGTCTCATGACTGCCGCAAGCGAGCCGGCCCGGGGTGCCGGCGTAACCGCCGGGTCCCGCAGCCATCGGGGAGGCGCCCGCGCGAAGACGAGCGCCGCCGCGACCTTCGCCCTGGTCTTCGGGGTGGCCGGTCTGTTCAGCGTGTTGACGGCGATCCTCGCCTGGCTGGGGTTGGTGCTCGGCATCATCGGCATCATCCTCGGCATCGTCGGCCTCAAGATGGCGCGTCGACCCGGGGTCACCGGGCGTGGCGTGTCGATCGGTGGCCTGGTCCTCAGCATCCTGGCTGTGCTGATCGGTCTCGGTCTGGCCGCGGGGATCACCACGTTCGTCAACAACGAGGGCGCGGTGGACCGCCTCCAGACCCAGGTCGACAAGCTGCGCGACAAGCTCGACTGAGCTGGTGCGAGCCGGTCTGGGCCGGCCCGCCACCCGTGCCGGGCCGGCCCCAGTAGGGTGGGCGGCGTGCTCCGCCAGGTCACCGCGATCCGCTACGTCACCCCGCTACGCGAGGGTGGGTCGCTGCCTGGCGTGGTGGAGGCCGACGACCTGGGCACCTACGTGGCGAAGTTTCGCGGCGCCGGGCAGGGGCCCAAGGCGCTGATCGCCGAGGTGATCTGCGGTGAGCTGGCCCGCCGACTGGGGTTGCGGGTGCCGCCGTTGGTGGTCCTCGACATCGATCCGGTCATCGGGCGGGCCGAGCCCGACCAGGAGGTGCAGGAGCTGCTGCGCAGCAGCGGTGGCGCCAACCTCGGGATGGACTTCCTGCCCGGGGCGCTGGGCTTCGACCCGGTGGCGCACCCCGTCGACCCGGAGCTGGCCTCCCGGGTGCTCTGGTTCGACGCGTACGTGGAGAACGTCGACCGGAGTTGGCGCAACCCGAACCTGCTCGTCTGGCACCGGGAGCTGTGGCTGATCGACCACGGCGCCTCGCTGTACTTCCACCACAACTGGCCGCGCGCCGAAGCCGCTGTGCACCGGGCCTACCGCGCGGAGGATCACGTGCTGGCACCGTATGCGTCGCGGCTGGCCGAGGCCGACGCCGAGTTGGCCCCGCAGGTCACCCCGGAGCTGCTCACCGACGTGCTGGCCCTGGTGCCGGGGGAGTGGCTGACCGCAGCCGACTTCGAGACGGCCGACTCGGCTCGCGACGCGTACCTGCAACACCTGACCCGCCGCGTCGCCCGCACGGCCGACTGGCTGCCACCGGGGAGCGGGGCATGAGGCAACCCTTCGAGTACGCGCTGATCCGGCTCGTACCCCGCATCGAGCGCGGGGAGCAGATCAACGTCGGGGTGCTGCTCTACTGCCAGCAGCGCGACTACCTGGCCGCGCGGACGCACCTGGACGCCGACCGGGTCCGCGCGCTGGCACCCGACGTCGACCTGCCGGCGGTGGCCGCGGTGCTCGACTCCTGGGACCGGACGTGCTCCGGTGACGGGCCGGCGACCCGGATGCGGCTCGGTGAGCGGTTCCACTGGCTGGCCGCGCCGCGCAGCACGATGATCCAGACGGGGCCGGTGCACACCGGTCTCACCGCCGACCCGGCGGCGGAACTGGACCGGCTGATGGCGACCCTGGTCCACTGAGCGCGGGCGGGGCGAGTCGATCCCCTGATCGCGCTACGCCAGCTCCGTTGCGGGCGGAGCGCGATCCCCCGTTCAGGTGCCCGGTGCGGGGCGGCGGCGCGATCCCGCCGGCACCGATCTCCTCAGGATCGTCGCCCTCGCGTGACGGCGGGCCGGAACAACCGGAAAGTTGCGGAAAACTTGAGCCGGCGGACCGGTGCCCGGGCCGACGGACGACTGCGACCGGTGGCGCGGGCGGGGGCTCTCGGGCCCGTCCGCGCCACCGATCCATCACGCCCTACCCCCGGGACAGGGCGACTATGCGCCTCCGCGCGTCGCAGCCAGCTCGTCCTGGCGTGTCGCGGGCAGCAGGTCGGTCAACAGCTCGCTCAGCACGGCGAGCCCGTCCGGGCTGAGCACCGACTCCGCGTGGAACTGCACCCCGGCGAAGCCGCGTCCCCGCAGGGCGTGCACGGCGCCGTCGCCCGGGTCCCGGGCCAGCTCCACCGGCCCGTACGCGGTGGCCAACCGGTCGGCCTCGGCGCGGGCGGTGAACGTCGAGTAGAACCCGACCCGGCGGATCCGGCCGAACACCGGCACCTCCCGCTGCAACCCCTGATAGGGCGCCTCCCGGCGGTGCAACGTCAGCCCCAGCAGCCCGGCCAGCACCTGATGCCCGAGGCAGACCGCGAGGGTGGGACGGCCGCTCGCCAGCAGTCCGGTCAGCAGCCCGCGCAGCGCCACCATCTTCGGCTCGTCCACGCCGCGAGGGTCGCCCGGCCCGGGACCGGCCACCACCAGGTCGTAGTCGTCGACCGGGCCGCTCGCGTGCCACGCCCGGGTGCTCACCACGAGACCCAACGCGCTCAGTTGGTGGGCCAGCATTCCGGTGAAGGTGTCCTCGGCGTCCACGATCAACACCCGGCGGCCGGCCAAGCCGGGCAGTCCGGGCGCGTCCGGTGACCGCTGGTCCAGCCAGAACCGCGCCAGCGGTGCGTTACGGGCGGCCAGCGCCTCGCGTACCGCCGGGTCGTCGGTCAGCCGCGCGACCGGCCCACGGTCGCCGACGGACGCCGCCGGACCGAGGCCGAGCGCGGCCAGCACACCGGCGGCCTTGGCGTGCGTCTCGGCCACCTCGCCGGCCGCCGTCGAGTGCCGGACCAGAGTCGCGCCGACCGGCACCCGCAGGCGGCCGGTGGGGGAGATCTCGGCGGTCCGGATCAGGATCGGGGCATCGAGCGTCTGCCGGCCGGCCTCGTCGTGACCGAGCAACGCCAGCACGCCGCCGTAGTAGCCCCGACCCCGGCGCTCGTGCCGGGCGATCACCCGGCAGGCGTTCTCGATCGGGCTGCCCGTCACAGTGGGGGCGAACATCGTCTCGCGCAGCACCTCCCGCACGTCCCGGGTGCCCCGCCCGGCCAGCAGGTACTCGGTGTGCGCCAGGTGCGACATCTCCTTCAGGTACGGCCCGATCACCTGCCCACCGTGCTCGGCGACGGTGGCCATCATCTTCAGCTCCTCGTCGAGCACCATGTACAGCTCTTCGATCTCCTTCGGGTCGGCGAGGAAGCGCAGCAGGGCCGTCCGGTCCGCGACGCCACCGGGGCAGCGGAAGGTGCCGCTGATCGGGTTCATCATCACCAGCCCGTCGTCGACGCTGACGTGCCGCTCCGGGCTGGCGCCGACCAGCGTCCGGGTGCCGGTGTGCACCACGAAGGTCCAGTACGCGCCGCGCTCGCCGATCAGCAGCCGGCGCAGCGCGGCCAGCGCGGCACGCAGCGGCGGGCCCTGCACGGTGGCGTGCAGGGCGCGGTGGATGACGAAGTTCGCGCCCTCGCCCCGACCGATCTCCTCGGAGAGCACCCGCTGCACGGTCCGCGCGTACTCCTCGTCGCTGACGTCGAAACCGGCGTCGGTGGTGTGGACCGGTTCGTCGGGCAGCGCGGCGAGGGCGTCGGTCAGCGCGATCCGCTGGTGCTCGCGGACCTGGAGGAACTCCAGCGGGGCACCGTCGTCGACGCAGGCGAAGCCGCGCTCGGTGATCTGCCGGTACGGCACCAGGGCCAGCGTCCGTGCCCCGGGCGGGCCCGGCGGCAGCGGAATGTCGGTGAGCCCTTCGACGGTGTCGACCGGGCCGGTGAACAGGTCCAGTTCGTCGGCGCCGTCGCGACGCAGCAGCGCGAAGGGGCCGGGGTCGACGCCGTGCGCGACGGCGGCGAGCAGGTCGGTCAGCTGGGTCATCGGAGTCTCCGTCGGGTCGGGTGCCGCCGTCGGGCGGCCCTGAAGCCGGGAGATCCGGCGACCGCCTCGATGGCGGCCGCGTGGATGGAGCTACGCGCGGGAGATGGCCGCCGGATCGGCGGGCCACCAACTGGTCAATTGCGCGAGCATGTGATCCACCCTACGCGCCCGTCGCGCCGCTGGCACGGGGTAACTTGACCGGCGATGAACATTCTCGCGCTCGACCTGGGCACCTCCTCGGTACGTGGGCTGGTGCTGGACGCGGACACCCAGCCGCTGCCCGGCGCCCTGGCCCGGCGCAAGGTCGAACTCGCCATCGGCGACGACGGCACCGGCACGCTGTCCGGTCGGGACTATCTGGCGAGCCTGGTCGAGTGTCTGGACGAGCTGTCCGAGTCGGGGCACCTGCACGACGTCGGCCTGGTGGCGGTCTCCGCCCAGTGGCACTCGGTGTTGCCGCTGGACCGCGACGGCGCTCCCCTGGGCCCGGTGGTCACCTGGCTGGACACCCGGCCCGCACCGGTCGGTCGCACCGCCGGCCCCACCGACCCGGACGGCTTCCACCAGCGCACCGGTTGCTGGTGGCACCGGTCGTACTGGTCGATGCGGTTGCCCTGGCTGCGCGAACAGTCCGGCACCCCGATCGCCCGGTTCGTCGGTCTGCCCGAGTACGTGCTGGGTGAGCTGCTCGATACGGCGCCCATGTCGATCTCCCAGGCCTCCGGGACCGGTCTGCTGGATCTGGGCACCCTGCGCTGGGACGAGGAGGCGCTGGCGTTGGCCGAGGCACGACCGGAGGACCTGCCGCCCCTCGGGGAGCTGGACTGGCACGGCCGGCTCCGGGTCGACCTGGCTCGTCGGTGGCCGCAGTTGGCGCAGGCCCGCTGGTCACCGCCGGTGGGCGACGGCGGGGCGTCGAACGTCGGCTCGGGCTGCGTCGACCCGAGCCGGGCCGCCGTCACCGTCGGCACCTCCGCGGCCGTACGACTGATGCAGCGGATCCCGGCCGGCGAACCGCTGCCCCGCCTGCCGGAACGGCTGTGGCGTTACCGGGTCGACCACGACCACGTGGTGACCGGGGCCGCGTACGCCAACGGGGGTAACCTCTTCGCCTGGGCGAACAGGGAGTTGCGGTTGCCCCGGGGCGCCGAGCTGGACGCGGCGCTGGCGCTGGTGCCGGCGGGCGGTGGGCGACCGGCGGATCCCCGCTTCGGTGGCGACCGGGCGCCCGGGCTGGCGCCGGCGGGCAGCGGTGAGCTGCGTGGCCTCAGCTTCAGCACCACCTCGGTCGACATCCTGGCCGGGCTGATGCAGGGGCTGTGTGACCTGGTCGCCGAGGATCTCGGGGTGCTGGAGTCCACGATCGACAAACCGGTCGGCGTGGTGCTGGGCGGCGGCGCGGTGGCCGCCTCGGTGTGGTGGCGGCAGGCCTTCGCCACCGCGCTCGCACCGCGACCGGTGTCGCATCAGCGCAACCCGGAAATCGGCGCCACCGGTGCCGCCCTGGTCGCGTTGGGGCGCTTCGGTGACGCGATCGAGCTCGCCGACATCGGCCGGACGGACGAGCTGGTTTTACCGACCACGGCAGGAGGTTCGCACCCGCAGTATCCTTCCTGAACCTCGGTCTCGCCCGGGCCGTTGACAGCGGTACCGGGCCTGGTTGGATGGACTCCGCTCCCCCGACCGCGGTGGACGCGGTAGGACGGAGGAGGCAGGGTGGCGGCAGGTCCCGACCCGGCGAACGGTGCGGTTTCGAACCATCGCCGCCGCCGCTTCGACGTCCGAGTCGTTCCGCACCGACGGCGATCGCCGTTCCGGCTGCGCGACTGGCGGATGAGCACGAAGCTCGCCACCGTGCTTGTGGTGCCGTCGATGGCGTTCCTCCTGCTGGCCGGTCTGCAGACCAGCGCGCTGGTGGGGCGCACGACGGCGTTGAACGACTTCTCCAGTCAGGTCGGCATCGGCCGGCAGATCACCGCCGCGGTGCACCAGCTCCAGCAGGAGCGGGACCGCTCGGCGGGGGAGTTGGGTGAGCTGCGTAAGGGTGGTGACCGGCAGACCGCCGCAAACGACCTGAAACCGTTGCAGGCGGCCACCGACAAGGCCATCGTGGACCTCAGCCGGGCCGCCGAGCCACTGGCGGACGCGGACGCGTCCTGGCGGGTCGCCTTCTCCGAGGCGTTGGAGGCGTACGACCAGGTGGTCGACATCCGCGCGGCGATTCCGCCGGCGGTGCTCAGCACCGAGACCATCCTGGGCAACTACCACCGGGCGGTCAGGGCGTTGCTCGACCTGCTCGCCGAACCGACGCCGGGTCAGAACCAGCCGGCGTTGAACGACGCGGTGCTGCGCTACGTCCAGCTGGCCCGGGTCAAGGAACTCTCCTCCCGGGTGCGGGCCCAGCTCTACGCCGCCGCCCGCGCCGGTGCGTACGGCACCGAGGACCGGGTCGTCCTCGCCGACCTGCGCGGCCAGCAACTCACCGCGCTCGGCGCGTTCCGGGTGGCCGCGACCAATGACCAGATCCGCCGTTACGACGAGACCTCGGTGTCGCCGATGTTCCTGGTCGCCACCGATCTGGAGGAACGCAGCATTTCCTCCGGCGGCGCGTCGCCGCAGGTGCTCCCGTCGGAGCAGTGGTGGTCGGCCAGCCAGCAGCGCCAGGAGTTGCTGCGCCAGCTTGAGGCGGGCGTGCTCGACGACGCCGTGCGGCAGGCCGAGCAGGCCAGCGACGATCAGCTGCGGACGACCCTGCTGGTCGTCGGCGGGGTCGCCACGGTCCTGCTCGCCGCACTGCTGATCTCGTTGTTCATCGGGCGGTCGGTCGCCCGGTCGATGCGGATGCTGCGCAGTCAGGCGCTGCGGATCGCCCAGGTCGAGCTGCCGGACGCACTGGACCGACTGAAGACCGTCACCGGCGGGGTGCCCCGCATCGAGGTCGCGCCTGCGGTGGTCCGGTCCCTCGACGAGATCGGCGAGCTGGCCGAGGCGTTCGTGGCGGTGCACCGCAGCGCTGTCACTGTCGCGGTCGAGCAGGCGCTCATGCGGCGTAACGTCAACGCGATGTTCGTCAACCTGGCCCGGCGCAGTCAGGTGCTGGTGGAGCGCCAGTTGGAGCTGCTGGACGACCTGGAGCGCGAGGAGGGCGACCCGGACCAGTTGGAGAACCTGTTCAAGCTCGATCACCTGGCCGCCCGGATGCGTCGTAACGACGAGAGCCTGCTGGTGCTCGCCGGCACCGACTCCACCCGCCGGTGGAACCGGCCGGTCGGCCTCGGTGCGGTGCTGCTGGCCGCCGCCGCCGAGATCGAGCAGTACCAGCGGGTCCGGATCGAGTCGGTGGCCGACGTGCACGTGGTCGGGCACGCCGTCGGCGAGTTGGTGCACCTGCTGGCCGAGCTGTTGGAGAACGCCACGGCCTTCTCCCGCCCGGACACCGTCGTGGTGGTGACCGCCCGGGTCGAGGCGGGGGCTCCGCTGATCGAGATCGTCGACCACGGTCTGGGCATGAGCCCGGCCGCGTTGGTCCAGGCGAACGAGGTGCTGGCCACTCCTCCGGCCGCGGACGTCGCGGCGGTGGAGCGGATGGGACTCTTCGTGGTCAGCCACCTGGCGGCCCGGTTGGGCGTACGCGTGCGCCTGGACGGCGGCGATGACGGCCTGATCGCCCGGCTGGCCCTGCCCGAGGTGTTGCTGGCTCCGCCGGGAAACGTGCAGCTGGACGCGCCCCCGTCGGCGCGGATGCTGGCGGCCAACGCGTCGCGGGGGCTCGCCGCGCAGGCCGGGGCCGGCTGGCCGGCTGCCGCCCCCGTGCCGGGCGCAGCGGTGCGGGACCTGCCGGTGGCCGGCCGCCCGCCGGGCGTCGGCGTGCCGCGGCAGGGCCGCCCGGTGCCGGTGCGCGCCGACGATGTGTTGACCCCGGCCGCTGCCAACGGTAACGGCGGGGGCTGGTATTCGCGGCAGGGCCCGACCGCGCCGGTGGTGCCCGCACCGGCGGCACCGCCGACCATCCCGGTCACCGCCGGCACCAACGAGCGGGGACTGCCGGTGCGGGTGCCCATGGCGCAGTTGAGCGCGGTCACCCGTTCGGCACAACCGATGACGGCACCGACCCGCACCGACCCGGACCCGGAGGCGGTCGGCGGCATGCTCTCGCGGCTCTACAGCGGAGTGCGGCGCGCCGAGGCTGAGGACACCACCGAGATACCCGTGCCACCGTCCGGGGGGCACGACGAAGGGGGACGACGACAGTGACGACGTTGAGCCAGGAGGCGCGTGACCTCAGCTGGCTGGTGAGCGCGTTCGCGGAGCGGGTGCCGGGTGTGGCGCACGCGGTGGTGGTCTCCTCCGACGGGCTGCTGGTGGCGATCTCCGATCACCTGCCCCGTGACAACGCGGACAAGCTCGCCGCGGTGACCTCCGGGCTGATGAGCATCACCGCGGGCGCGGCCCAGATGTTCGACGGCGACATCGTCAAGCAGACGGTGGTCGAGATGGGCCGTGGCTACTTCCTGGTGATGCAGATCCGCGACGGTTCGATCCTGGCCACGCTGGCCGCGGGCGACGCGGACATCGGTGTGGTGGGCTACGAGATGGCCCGGCTGGCGAAGCAGGCGGGGGAGATGCTCACCCCGGCCCTGCGGGCGGAGTTGCAGCAGGCGCTGCCCCGCTGACTGAGCCGGCCGAGGCCCGGACGGTCACCGGCTCACCCGAGCCGAGCCGTCCGGGCCCGGCGGTCCGGGTGGCGGTGCCTTCAGAAGCCGCCGTCGGCGATGACGGAGCGGTACCAGGTGGCGCTGTTCTTGAGCACCCGCCGCTGGGTGGGGTAGTCCACGTAGACCAGGCCCCAGCGCTGGTCGTAGCCCTGGTCCCACTCGAAGTTGTCCAGCAGGGACCAGACGTGGAAGCTCTCCAGCGGCACCCCGTCGGCGATGGCCCGGTGCGCGGCGGCGAGGTGGTCGCGCAGGAAGTTGATCCGGCCGGTGTCCTGGACGGTGTCGTCCGCGGCCAGCGTGTCCGGTGTGGGTAACCCGTTCTCGGTGATGGTGAGTGGGATAGGGCCGTAGTCGCGGGTGACCCGGGTCAGCAGGTCGTACATCCCCTCGGGGTAGATCTGCTGCCACTCGGCCTCGGAGGTCGCCCAGCGGTGGGCGGTGCCGCCGTCGGCGGTGACGTAGATCGGGGTGTAGTACTGCACGGCCAGCAGGTCGACCGGCGCGGAGATGACCTTCAGGTCACCGTCGCGGATGCCCTGGACCATCCGGCTCTGCGGGCCCAGGTCGGCCAGGAGATCTTCCGGGTAGCTGCCCTTGAACAGCGAGTCGAGGTAGAGGCGGTTCTCGTAGCCGTCGTAGAGGTGGGCGGCCGCGGCGGCCTGCGGGGAGTCGTCGGCGGGGTAGCAGGGGTGCAGGTTGAGTGCGGGGCCGATCCGGCTGTCGCTGCCGCTGGCCCGCAGCGCGCCGACGGCGAACCCGTGCGCGAGTTGCAGGTGGTGGGCGACCAGGTAGGCGGCGTCCGGGTCCTGCCGGCCGGGGGCGTGGTGGCCGGTGAGGTAGCCGTTCTGCACCACGGTCTTGGGCTCGTTGATGGTGAGCCAGGACGGCACCCGGTCGCCGAGGGCGCGGAAGACCACGTCGGCGTAGTCGGCGAAGCGGTGGGCGGTGTCGCGCGACTCCCAGCCGCCGGCGTCCTGTAGCGCCTGGGGGAGATCCCAGTGGAACAGGGTGGCCATCGGGGTGATGCCGCGCTCGTGCAGGCCGTCGAGGAGGCGGCGGTAGAAGTCGAGGCCGCGCTGGTTGGGCGTGCCGGTGCCGTCGGGTTGGATCCGGGGCCAGGAGATGGAGAAGCGGTAGCTGCGCAACCCGAGGTCGCGCATGAGGTCGAGGTCCTCGGCGTAGCGGTGGTAGTGGTCGATGGCCACGTCGCCGGTGTCGCCGTTGCGGGTGCGCCCCGGGACGCGGCTGAACGTGTCCCAGACCGACTCGCCGCGCCCGTCCTCCTTGGTGGCGCCCTCGATCTGGTACGCGGAGGTGGCCGCGCCCCAGCCGAAGTTGTCCGGGAAGCGCAGCGGGCCGGCGGGCCCAACAGGTATCGACATGGATTCTCCTCATGGATACGGGGCCACCGCCGAAGGATTCGGGAGCGCTCCCATGATAGGGCAGACGCTGCCGGCTGGTTAGCCGGCCGTCATGGCGGCCGGCGCTGGCAAGTGGGAGACGGGTGTGGCCCCGAGCAGCGAACGAGGCCGTCCGGGCGGCGCGGCGCGCCTGTCCCGTCGGCCTCTTTTCCTATCGTGTACGGGGGTTTAGTGTGGGGACGGGGGAGGGCAACCCCCGTCCCCACTGTAACTGCACACACACGGGCGGAATTTGGGTCCTGCCGTGCGTGTCGCGCGGGAGCCGGGCCACGCGAGTGGCTCTGGTTCCACCTCCCTCCCTGTGGCGGGACGATGGCTGACGACGGCGTCCGGGCTGGCCCGTCGTCGGCCCTCGGTCTGGTTCCCTGGGCTCGTCAGAGACAACCCCAGCGATCTTCTTATGGAACCTTGTCGATGGAAGCGCTCCCATCGACCGATGTTGCGACTGTAACGCCCGTCACGCCTTTGTGAAAGCCCCAAAACGAGATCGAAACAAGGAGCTGATCCAACGCTCCCTGCGCTTGTTGTGGGAGCGCTTCCATGGCACACTGTCGATTCGACGCGACAGGAGCCACATCGCGTGAGTGCGGGTCCACCGAGGGCAGCCGGCAGCACCAGCTCCGGTCACGGTCACCCGATCAGCCGGCGGGACCCCCTCCCGCGCGGGCCGCACCGCCCTAACCCCGGCCGGGCCCGGGGAAGACCACCTTCCCGGCGCCTCGACATCCCCGCGGACCACCACCCTCGCGGGCAGGCGCCTCGCCGGGGACCATCCCGGCCTGGTCCGAGGAGACACCGCGCACATGAGACAACTGGCAATACGCCGCCGAGTGGCGCTCGCCGCCGCCGCGCTGCTCGCCATCGGCGGGGTGACCCTGCCTGCTGGCGCCGCGCAGGCCGCGCCCGCCTGCGACGTGGTCTACGCGACCAACGACTGGAACACCGGCTTCACCGCCAACATCACCATCAAGAACCTCGGCGACCCGATCACCAACTGGACGCTCAAGTGGACCTTCCCGAACAGCGGTCAACGGGTCACCCAGGGCTGGTCGGCCAGGTACAGCCAGTCCGGCAGTGAGGTCACCGCGACCAACGAGTCGTACAACGGCAACCTCGGCACCGGGGCGTCCACCACCATCGGCTTCAACGGCGCCCACACGGGGAGCAACCCGAAGCCCACCGCGTTCACCCTCAACGGCACTCCCTGCAACGGCACCCCGGCCAACCAACCGCCGACGGTGTCGCTCAGCCTGCCGTCCGGGCCGTTCACCGCGCCGGCCGACGTGCCGCTGACCGCCACCGCCAGCGACCCGGACGGGACGATCAGCAAGGTCGAGTTCTACCGCAACGGCCTGCTGATCAACACCGACACCAGCGCTCCGTACGCCTACACCCAGGAGGACCTGCCGGCCGGCAGCTACACCGTCCAGGCCAAGGCGTACGACAACGCCAACGGCATCGGGGTCGACGAGAAGGCGTTCACCGTCGGCGCCGCCAGCGGCCCGACGCTGATCGCCACTCCGTCCGCGGTGAGCGTCAACGAGGGTGGCACCACCACCTTCAACCTGAAGCTCAGCGCCGCGCCGACGGCCAGTGTGCCGGTCACCCTCACCCGCACCGGTGACTCCGACGTCACGGTCTCGCCGACCAGCGTCACGCTGACCTCGAGCAACTGGAACACCGGGGTCACCGTCACTGTCGCCGCGGCCGAGGACGCCGACACCGTCGGTGGCGCCGCCACCATCACCGCCTCCGCCACGGGTCTCGCTTCGCTGGCGGTCACCGCCACCGAGATCGACAACGACACCCCGGGCGGCGACAACACCTACATCGCGAAGTTCCTCGACCAGTACGGCAAGATCAAGAACTCGGGCTACTTCAGCCCCGAGGGCGTGCCGTACCACTCGGTGGAAACGCTGATCGTGGAAGCCCCTGACCACGGTCACGAGACCACCTCCGAGGCGTTCAGCTTCTGGCTCTGGCTGGAGGCGAACTACGGGCGGGTCACCCAGAACTGGGCCCCGTTCAACAACGCCTGGACGGTGATGGAAAAGTACATAATTCCGACGCACGCCGACCAGCCCACCGCCGGCTCCGCGGGCACCCCGCAGTACGCCGCGGAGTACAACCTGCCCAGCCAGTACCCCTCGGCGCTGGACCCGAACGTCCCGGTCGGCCAGGACCCGCTCCGCTCGGAGTTGCAGTCCACCTACGGCACCGGCGACATCTACGGCATGCACTGGCTGATCGACGTCGACAACACCTACGGCTTCGGCCGCTGCGGTGACGGCACCACCAAGCCGGCCTACATCAACACCTTCCAGCGGGGCACCCAGGAATCGGTCTGGGAGACCGTCCCGCAGCCGTCCTGCGACACCTTCGCGCACGGCGGTCAGTACGGCTACCTCGACCTGTTCGTCAAGGACACCGGCGCCCCCGCCAAGCAGTGGAAGTACACCAACGCCCCGGACGCCGACGCCCGCGCCGTGCAGGCCGCGTACTGGGCGCTGACCTGGGCCAAGGCGCAGAACAAGCAGGCCGACGTCGCCGCCACCATCACCAAGGCCGCCAAGATGGGCGACTACCTGCGGTACGCGATGTTCGACAAGTACTTCAAGAAGATCGGCAACTGCGTCGGGGCGAGCGCCTGCCCCGCCGGCAGCGGCAGGGACTCGGCGCACTACCTGCTGTCCTGGTACTACGCCTGGGGCGGCGCGTACGAGACCAGCCAGAACTGGTCCTGGCGGATCGGCTCCAGCCACAGCCACTTCGGCTACCAGAACCCGTTCGCGGCCTGGGCGCTGACCAACACCCCGGAGCTCAAGCCGCAGTCGTCGACCGCGGTCTCCGACTGGACCAAGAGCTTCGACCGGCAGCTGGAGTTCTACACCTGGCTGCAGTCCGCCGAGGGCGGCATCGCCGGCGGCGCGACCAACAGCTGGGACGGCCACTACGGCCAGCCGCCGTCGGGCACCAGCACCTTCTACGGCATGTTCTACGACGTCGACCCGGTCTACAACGACCCGCCGTCGAACCAGTGGTTCGGCATGCAGGCCTGGTCGATGCAGCGCATCGCCGAGCTGTACCTGCAGACCGGCAACGCGAAGGCCAAGGCGCTGCTGGACAAGTGGGTGCCCTGGGCGATCGCCAACACCACCCTCGGCACCAACTGGTCGATCCCGTCGGACATGGCGTGGAGCGGTCAGCCGACCACGTGGAACCCGTCCAACCCGCAGCCCAACACCAACCTGCACGTCGAGGTCACGGTGAAGGGCCAGGACGTCGGCGTCACCGCCGCCTACGCCCGGACCCTGATCGCGTACGCGGCCAAGTCCGGCAACGTGGCGGCGAAGGACACCGCCAAGGGGCTGCTCGACGCGCTGTCGGCCGCCAGCGACACCAAGGGCGTCTCCACCACCGAGAAGCGCGGTGACTACCGGCGCTTCGACGACGTCTACAACGCGTCCACCGGGCAGGGCCTCTACGTCCCGTCGGGCTGGACCGGGAAGATGCCGAACGGCGATGCCATCGCCGCCGGCAAGAGCTTCCTCGACATCCGTTCCTTCTACAAGAACGACCCGGACTGGCCCAAGGTGCAGGCGTACCTGAACGGTGGTGCGGAGCCCGAGTTCAACTACCACCGGTTCTGGGCGCAGGCTGACGTCGCCATGGCGTACGCCGACTACGGCAGCCTGTTCCCGAACGGCTGAGACGACCCGGGGTGGGTGGCGTGGACCGCCCACCCCGGGGTCCGGTCCCGGTCCGGGGAACGACGGACCGGGGCTGGCGGACGGCCTGACACCCACGGTCAGGCCGGGGTGGGCCGGCCATCTGGCCGACGCAGCGGATCGGCCGGCCCGCCCCACCGCCCGGACTGAAGCCAGCCGCGAAAAAGCCCAGAAATTCGGGCCGTCGCGGGATCACACCGAGGTCCGTGACGGAGTAACGTACGTCACCGGAGAGGCCGCTCCCCCCGTGGCGGCCTCTCCACTTTTTTGCCCCGAGTCCGGCCGCTTCTTCGCCCCGGGTCCGCCGCGCCAGCCGATCAGCGAGGCGGCGCGACCGGGTGACGCAGCCCCGGGTGCCCGGCCGGCAGCGAGCGCCGCAACACCACCCAGCTCAGTGCCAGCGCCGCCGCCACCAGCGGCCAGGTCAACGCCACCCGGGCCACCACCAGCGCGAGCACCTGCCCGCCCAGGTAGAGCGGCACGAACACGGCGAGCCGCAGCAGGTACGTCGCCGTCCACACCCAACTGGCCCGGCCGTACCCGCGCAGCAGCACAGGGTCGCGTCGCCACCGGGCACGTTGGCCCAGCGCCGCGCCGACCAGCACACCGAGCAGTGGCCACCGCACCACGATGCTGACCGTCCACGCCAGAGCGCTCGCGGCGTTGGAGAGCACCTGGATCAGAAAGAAGTTCTCGGCCCGACCGGTGCGCACCGCGATCAACGCCGCGACGCAGACGGCCAGCAGCCCGATCAGCACCGAGCGAGGCCGGTCGCCCCGACGCAGCCGTACGGCGGCCACCACCGCGCCCACCGCCAGCGCCGCGCCGACGCCGCCCCACAGCGACTCGCCGCCCAGCAACCAGCCCACAGCGAACGCCAGCGGCGGCAGTGTTGCATCGATGGCACCGCGTCGCCCGCCCAGCAGATCCGTCAGCGACTCGGCCCGCGCCGGCCCTCCCGCAGCGGTGTCCGCATCGGCCCGCGCCGGCCCTCCAGACCCCGCGTCGGCGCCCGTACGCTGCTCCGGGCCGGGTTCGGCCGGGCCGCTGTCGCGCTCCGGTGCTCCGCTCACCAACCGCCTCCTCGCCTCCGGCACAACCTAACCGGCGACTGGCGGCGGGCCACCGCTCGGAGCGCCGACACCTGCCGCTACGGTGTGCGGATGCGCGCGACGGCACGGGGTTGGACCGCGGTCTGGTTGGTCGTACTGGCCCTCGTCCAGGCGGCCGCCTTCCTTGCCGTATGGCGGGTGGCCGTGCACTCCGAGGTCGGCCAGTGGGTGGACACGGTCGCCCTCACCGGCAACCGGATCGGACAGGACACCATCGATGGTCCGGTCGACCGGATCCTCAACGCGATGTCGGTGGTCTCGCTGCTGGCCGCCACCGCGATGATCGGGTTCATCGCGCTGATCCGGGGGCGGATCGCCCTGGCGATCACCGCGACCCTGCTGATCGCCGGCGCGAACGTCACGACCCAACTGCTCAAGTACGGGCTGAACCGCCCCGACTACGGCCTCGACCCGGCACGCGCCGCGGTCGGCAACAGCCTGCCCAGCGGGCACACCACGGTGGCCGCCTCGGTGGCGGTCGCGCTGATGCTCGTGCTGCCGCGCAAGGTGCGGGCCGCCGGTGCCTTCATCGGTGCCGGCTACGCCGCCGTCGCCGGTGTCGCCACCCTCTCCGCCGGCTGGCACCGGCCCAGCGACGCCGTCGCCGCGTACCTCGTGGTGGGTGTGTGGGCGGCGTTGGCCGGGCTGCTCCTGCTGGTCACCCAGCGGGAGCAGGCCGAGATCGCCCCCGGCGACGCGCACCGGATCGCGGCGCTGGTGCTCGGGGTCGGCGGTGTGCTCGCCCTGGTCGTCTGCGGGCTCGCCCTGTCCTGGCTGCTCGACCTGCGCGGCACCGGGCCGGACGAACTGGCCCGCCGCCCCCTGTTCGTCGGGTACGCGGGCAGCGCCGCCGGGATCGCCGGCACGATGGCCGTGGTGATGGCACTGGCGCTGACCGTCGTGCACCGGCTGGTGCCCCGGGTGAAGGGTTGAGCCGACCGACGGCGCTGCCCCGGGCGCGCGGTCGGGTCAGCTCGCGGCGCGCGGGGCGGGGACGTGCGGCGCGACACCGCGCAGGTGCGTCAGCACCACCGGGTCGATCCGCCCCGGCACCAGCCGCTCCTCCAGGTTCTCGATCCCGGCCCAGGAGATCAACGCCGCTTCCGGCCCGTCCTCGTGGACCGGATGGCCCAGCGCGCCGAGCAGCGCCGCCACCTCGGCGGCGACCGCGCCGGTCAGGTCGAGCAGGGTGGCCGGGTCCGGCCGGCCGAACAGCATGGTGTGCACAGTGAGCAGGCGACCCAGCTCGGCCACCGGGTCCGGGTGGTCGTCCACGCGAAGATCCACCACCACGTCGCTGGTGCCGCCGTACCCGCCGCCGCGCTCGACCACCAGCAGCCCGGCGCTCTGCCGGCCTCGCCGGTCGCCGCCGGCCTCGTCGCCGGCCCGCAGCGCGGCGAGCAGCCGCTCGGCGAACGGCAGCGCCGTGCCCGCCTGCCAGGCCGCACCGAGCGCGTCGACGACCTCCGGCCCGGTGAGGATGTTGCCCTGTGCGGCCCAGCCGTCGCCGGCCCGCCCGCCAGCCCACGGGTGGCAGGCCGGCCCGGTCCAGCTGGCACCCGCGCCGCTGGCCCCCACGACGCCGAGCTGGCGGTGGTCCCGCTCGGGGTCGGCGGCGATCAGCCCGGCCACCACGTCGGCGGCGGCCACCCCGGTGCGCAGCAGGGTGAGGCCCTGCGGGCGGTAGGCGAGGTTGACGTGCGCCTGGGTGGCCAGGGCACCCACCTCGGCGGCGGCGGCCGGCACCAGGGCCCCGGCGGCGAGGAACTTGCTGGCGACGGCCACGCCGTGCAGGCGGCCGTCGGCGGAGCGGGCGACGAGCGAGAAGGTCACCGGCCGAGAGTAACCCTCCGCGCCGCCGCGACATCACGGCGCGAGGCTCAGAACGGTGGCGTGGCGGCCTCCGGTGGGGCGCCGCGAGCCCGACGGGCGTCGACCACCGCTACCGCGGCCAGCACCAGCGCCCCGACCGCGCTAGCGACCACACCGGGCAGGTGCAGCAGCGGCACCGACGACACCACCAGCACCGTGAGGGCGATCCACCGGGACGGGGAGACCCGCGCGAACACCTCGTACTCCAGGCGGCCCCGCCCGGCCAGGAACAGGGCCGGGCCCCCGAGCACCATGACCAGCCACGGCCCCGGGATCCGCTCCAGCGGATGGTTGATGATCAGCTCGTATCCGATCGCGGTGGCAGCGAGACCGATCACCATCAGCAGGTGGGTGTCGGCAGCCGACCGGCCGATGTTGGCGGGGTGGCGGGCCTTCACCACCGCCTCGCCCAGGATCCGCCCGGCCCGTTGCACATAGATGCGCCACAGCATGACCGAGGTGGCCAGCGCCAGCGCGAACGCCCAGGCGTGCCCCATCTCGTTCGGCCCCCTGCTGTACGCGAAACCGGCCACCAGGATCGTCTCGCCCAGCGCGACGAGGAAGAACTGCTGGTACCGCTCGGCCAGGTGTTCCCCGGCGATCTCCCACTTGGAGATCGTCGAGCGGCCCAGGCCGGGCACCGGCCAGCCGCAGCGGGCCGCCAGGTACTCGAGCGCCAGCGCCGTTGACCAGAGCAGCACCTGCGCATTGGTGCTCAGCATCGTGCCGCTGATCCACAGCACCCCACTGACGGCGAAGATCACCGCCATCCGCACCTTCAACCGGCGGTACCGGTGAGCGCCCAGCGCGATCGACAGGATCACCGGCCGGGTCACCTGCGCGACCACGTACGCCACCGCGAACATCAGCCCGGTCTCGCTGAACGCCCGGGGGATCGCCACCCCCATCAACATGCTGCACACCAACGCCGTGATCACCACGGTCTGCAACGGCACCCGGTACGGGTCGTAGCGGCTGGTCGTCCACGCGGTGCCCTGCCACACCGCCCAGAGCGCGAGCAGCAACAGCAGGGTCTTGGCACCGCCGGTGACCGCAGCCCAGCCATTGGCCCCGCCCGGGTCCTGCGTCAGATCCTCGAACGCGCGCGCTGAGATCCGGGTGAGCGCGAAGACGTACACCAGGTCGAAGAAGAGTTCCAGGAACGTCGCCCGGCCGGGCGTGGCCGCCGCCGGGACCGGCTCCAGGTGTCCCGCCGCCCTGGAACCCATGGTCAGCGGCCTGCCCCGTCGGTCCGGTCCACCTCGAAGTGGTAGCACTTCCCACCGGCTCGTACGGTCGGAAACCGGCGATTCTGCCCAACGCGGGGATCTTGCTCGGACCCGCGTCAACGGGCACGATCGACCGGTGACGAATCGATGGGGCATGACGGTGCCGCTGGGCGGGATCGCGTTGGCGCAGCACGACGCGGCCTACGCGGCCCTCGACCGGGCCGGGTTCACCGACGTCTGGTCGTCCGAGGTCGCCGGGGCCGACGCGTTCACCCCGCTGGCGCTCGCCGCGGCCTGGCAGCCCGGGCTGCGGCTCGGCACCGCGATCACACCGGTCTTCACCCGGGGCCCCGGGTTGCTGGCGATGAGCGCGGCGGCGCTGGCCGAGGCCGCGCCGGGCCGGTTCTCGCTCGGCATCGGCGCGTCCTCACCCGTGCTCGTGCGGGACTGGAACGCGGTGCCGTTCGACGAGCCGTTCCGCCGCACCCGCGACGTCCTGCGCTTCCTGCGCGCCGCGCTGGCCGGCGAAACCGTCGACGAGGCCTACGACACGTTCACCGTCCGCCGGTTCACCCTGGAACGACCGCCGGCGGTGCCGCCGCCGATCGTGCTCGCCGCGCTGCGCCCGGGGATGCTCCGGCTGGCCGGCGCGGAGGCCGACGGGGTCATCCTCAACTGGCTCGGCGCCGACGACGTGCCGCGCGCCCTCGCCGAGCTGGGCGAGCGCCGCGCCGGCTTCGAGGTCGCCGCCCGGATCTTCGTCTGCCCCACCGAGGACACCGCGTACGCCCGCGCGTTGGGCCGCAGGCTCATCACCAGCTACCTCACGGTCGGAGCGTACGCCGAGTTCCACCGCTGGCTCGGCCGCGACGAGGCGCTCGCGCCCATGTGGGCGGCCTGGGCCGCCGGTGACCGGCGCGGCGCCAACGCGGCGGTGCCCGACGAGGTGGTCGACGCGCTGGTGCTGCACGGCTCACCGGAGCGGTGCCGCGCCGAGGTGCGTCGCTACGCCGACACCGGTGTGGATGTGCCGATCATCGCGCTGCTGCCGACCCCCGAGGTCACCGCCGGCGGCGCGGACGCGCTGCTCAACCTCATCGCCCGGTTGGGCACCAACCTCGTGGAGGCGTCCGCGTGAACCTCACCGACCGGATCGTGGTGGTCACCGGCGGGGCGGGCGGCATCGGCGCGGCGCTGTCCCGCCGGTTCGCCGCCGAGGGGGCCGCGGCCGTGGTGGTCGCCGACGTGGATGCCGACGCGGTCCGCGCGGTGGCCGAGGGCATCGGCCCGGTCGCGCACGCCCACGCCGTCGACGTCACCGACGAGGAGCAGGTCCGCGCGCTGGTCGCCGACACCGAGCAGCGGTACGGCCGGATCGACCTGTTCTGCGCCAACGCGGGGGTGACCACCGGCGGGGGAGTGGAGGTCGACGACGCCGGCTGGGACCGCGCCTGGCGGGTCAACGTGCTCGCCCACGTCTACTCGGCCCGCGCGGTGCTGCCCGGAATGCTCGCCCGCGGCGGTGGGCACCTGCTGCACACCTGCTCCGCGGCGGGTGTGCTGACGGCGGTGGGCGACGCCGCGTACACCGCGACGAAGCACGCCTCGGTGGGGTTCGCCGAGTGGCTGGCCATCACCTACCGGGACCGGGGCATCCGGGTCAGCGCGCTCTGCCCGCAGGGGGTGGACACCCCGATGCTCGCCGACGGGCTCGCCGACGGTCACCTCGGCGCCCGGGTGGTCGCCGCGTCCGGTGCGGTGCTCACCCCGGACCAGGTCGCCGACGCGGCCATCGCCGGGCTGGCCGAGGAACGTTTCCTGATCCTGCCGCACCCCGAGGTCGCCGACTACGCCCGCCGCCGCGCCGAGGACCCGGACGGTTGGCAGGCCGGCATGCGCAAACTCATCCGTCGGCTGACCGCCTGACCCCCCGAGTACGTCGAGATCCCGCGCCCCGCGGTCGGCTCGGCGATCTTGCGGTTCTGGTTGTCTACTTGCACCCAATGCCCCTTATGCCGGTGCAGAAAGTGCAAGATCGCGCAGACCGCTCGCGGACTTGACTAGCGAGGGCGGCGTAGGGGTGCCGGGTGGACGGACCAGAGTAGACGACGCCACCAGGGGCGTGCTGAGCGCAGGGTGGCCACGTAGGTGGTGGCCACCTCGGCCGCGCGGTCCGCCTGGTCGGCTGTCGCGGCGCCGGGGGCGAAACCCACCTGGTTGAGCAGCGCGGCCAACTCCGCGACGGCCGGGCTGAGCGTGCCTGCCACCGCCGTGTCGCCGGTGGGCGCGGCGGTGTCCGGATCGGCGGGCCCGCCTGTCGCGCCACGTCCGCTCCGGGCCCGGCGGGCGTCGGCGAGGGCCTCACGGGCGTGCCTGGCCACCTCGGTGGCGGCCAGGTCGTCACCGACGGGTTGTCCGGCCAGCCGGAGCGCGTCGGTGACCTCCCGCCAGGCGCCGGCGATGCGCTGGCCGGGGTCGCCGCGCCCGAGCCGGCTGCGGCTGAGGGAACGGCGCATCGCCACCAGGGTGAGCAGGAACGCCCCCACCACCAGCAGCAGACCGCCGCCGCCACCGGCGACCAGCACCGGCGTGGAGACCCCGTCCGGGCGCGGCGGCCCGTCGGCGGCGGCCACCGGCTCCGGCGAGGCGCTCGGCTCCGCGGTCGGTGCCGGCGCCTCCGACGGCGGTGGGTCCTCCGGCGTCGGGCGGAAATCCTCCTCCACCGGCCTCGGCTCGTCATTCGGGCGGGGCAGCGGGTCGAACGGCACCCACCCCAGCCCGTCGAAGAGCACCTCCGGCCAGGCGTAGGCGTCACCGGCCAGCACCGGCCCCTGCCCGCTGGTCCGGAAACCCACCACCACCCGCGTGGGCAGCCCGGAGAGCCGGCCGAGGACCGCGAACGCCGCCGCGAACTGCTCCGAGGTGCCCTCCTGCCCGCCGCCGTTGCGGGGCCCGAACAGGAAGAAACCCAGATTCGGGTACGCGTGCCCACTCGGCGCGTCCGCCACCACCCGGTAGTGCTCGGCCAGGAACTGTTCGATCGCCAACGCCCGCGTGAACGGCGCGCCGTTCTCCTCGGCCAGTTGCGCGGCGAGCCGGCGCATCGGGTCGGGCACCCCGTCGGCGACCCGCAGCACCCGGGCCACCTCGTCACCGGCGGGCACGTTCGCGGTGGCTAACAGGTTCGAGTCGGGGCGCTCCTCGGCGGAGGTCACCGTGTACCGCAGCCCCGGCGTCAGCCCCTCCGGCCGGATCAGTGTGCCGCTGGCCGGGTCGTACGCCACCCGCGCGCCGCTGACCTCCTGGGGCGTCGCCACGGCGGGCAGCAGTCGACCGCTCAACTCGGCCACGCTGATCTGCTGCCGGACCGTCTGCACAGTGCTGTCGCGAGGCGCGGTCGCGGCCGGCAGGATCCGGCCAGCGTTGCGGTACGTCGCGCCGACCCGCCAGGTCACCCCGTCGTAGTCGCTGAGCACCGCCAACCGGATCCGCACACCGCGAGCGGTCTGTGCCGCCGGGTCCGTCGCTGCGGCGGCGGGGCGTTCCGTGCTCACGTCGAGGAGTTTCTGCTCCGGGTGCAGCGCCCAGCCGGAGATCCGGATCAACGGGTTCTCGTCGAGGGTCTGCACCTGCGGCGGCTCCACGTACCGGCGCGGGTCCACCGGCCGGCCGTCGACCTGCTTCGCGACGACCGGGCCGAGCAGCGCGACCAACCCGACCACCACTGCCACCCCGAGCGCCGCGCTGGCGGCCAGCCGCAACCGCACCGCCGCGCGTACCCGGGGGGTCAGGTCGGCGGTCGGGTCGCCGCCGCCCGGCGCTGTCCGGGTGGGGGTGGCCAGACCGACCGCCGCGATCGCGACGAACGCCAGCGTCGCCCCCACTGCCGGTGCGGCGTTCGGGCCGACCACGTAGAGGGCGGCGGCGTAGAGCCCCGCCGCCGGCAGGTAGCCCAGCAGCACCCGGCCGGTGCGCAGCGCCACCTCCGCGCCGGCCAGCCCGGCCAGCCAGGCGGCAACGACCGGCACCAACACCGTGTCCGGTGTGGGCTCCACCGGGATCATGGCGGTGAGCAGCCGGGGGATGCCATTGCGGGCAGCGTCCGTGGTGACCTCCAGCAGACCGCCCGACAACTCGGCGCGGGCGGCGGCCAGCCGCAACGACCACAGTGTCCAACCGGCCATCGCGGCGATCGACACCGGCGCCACCAGCCAGGACGGCAGCCGCCGGGCGGCCACGCTCACCAGCACCGAACCCGCCGCCGCGCCGATGACCAGCCAGGTCAGCAGGCCACCCGCGTACACCCGGCCGAGCACCAGCCCGGCGAGCGCCGTCAACCCGATCAACACCAGCGGAAGGACCGCCGCCCGCAGTACCCGCACGACGCCCGTCACCACCGGCGTACCCCGTCCCACTCGGCGGCGAACTGCGCGCCGTCCGCCGCGTCGACGACCACCAGGCCGGCGGTGCCCGGCGGCGTCGGCTCGGCCGCGCCGAACACACCGACCACCACCGACGGGTACGCCCCACGCAGCGCCCCGACGTGCCCCAACTCGTCCCGACCACCCGGCCCGGTCAGGAAGATCAGCGTGTCGCCGAGCCGGTCCCGCCGCAGCCGGGTGGTGGCCGCACGCACCGCGTCGGCGTCGCCGGACAGGTCGGCGGCGGCGAGCCGGTCCAGCGGCCCGAGCGCGGCGTCGGCGTCGGGCGCGTCGATCGGCTCGGCGGCGACCAACAGCAACAACACCGGCAGGTCGGCGCGGTGCGCGGCGGTCACGACCGACGCCGCCGCCTCACAGGCCGACTCGAACGACTCCGCCACCCCACCGACCCGCTGCGGGTGCGCGGCGGCGCGGTTGTCCAGCAGGACGACCAGGCGCGGCAGACTGGTGTCCACGTTCTCCCGCACCATCAGCTCACCCACCCGGGCGCTGGTGCGCCAGTGCACCCGGCGCAGCTCGTCGCCGACCACGTACTCGCGCAGCGAGTCGAACGTGATCGACCCGTGTGGGACCCCGTCCACCCGGCCGTCGAGGCTGCGCCCAGCGCCCGTGGGCACCGCCGTCAGCGGGTGGATCCGGGGGTGCACCCAGACCGGCACCGTCGCACCGTACGGGCGGGCCAGCGCCACCAGCCCCAGCGGGTCGCGGCGGGTCACCCGCAGTGGACCGACCGGCACCACCCCACGACGGTCGGTCGGCACGTCGTAGCGAACCTCGGTGTCCCTACCAGGCCGCAGGCGCAGCACCGGCACCGGCACGGTCCGCTCCCCGCACCGGTCCTCGGCCAGCAGGTTCGCCGGCCGCAACCGGCCGGTGTTGCGCACGGTCAACGTCATGCTCGCCGGCTCGCCGCGCGCCACCCGGTCCGGGTCCGCGCGGCGGGTCACCGTCAACCGGGGCCGCCAGACCGCGACCAGCGCGGCGTAGCCGACGGCAGCGCCGGCCGCCGCGCCGAGCAGCGTCAACTCGGGGTACGCGAACCGGAAACCCACCCCCAGCAGCAGGACGGCGGCGACGAGCAGCCCGACTCCACGGGCGGTGATCCCCATCGCGCTGCTGCCGGTCAGCCCTGCACCGGAGCGGGTTGCCCCGACGGCAGCGGCACCGGCACCGAGGCGACGGCCTGGCGCAGCACCTCCGCGGCGGTCACCCCGCGCACCTGCGCGTCCGGGGTGAGCAGGAGCCGGTGCGCGAACACCGCCTCGGCGAGCGCCTTCAGGTCCTCCGGCATGATCCAGCCCCGCCCGTCGATCAGCGCGTACGCGCACGCCGCACGGGTCAACGCGATCACGCCCCGGGGGCTGACCCCGACGCGCACCTGCGGGTGCGTGCGGGTGGCAGCGGCCAACCGGACCGCGTACGCGTAGAGCGGCTCGGCGATGTGCACCCGACGGGCCATCCGGACCATCTCGCCGACGGTGGCGGTGTCGGTGACCGGGGCGAGCGCCTCGGGGGAGCGCACCGTCGCGCCGCGCAGCACCTCGACCTCGACCGCCTCGTCCGGGTACCCCACGGACAGCTTCACCAGGAACCGGTCCAGCTGCGCCTCGGGCAGCCGGTAGGTGCCGTCCATCTCCACCGGGTTCTGGGTGGCCACCACCAGGAACGGCGACGGCACCGGGTGCCGGACCCCGTCCACGGTGACGGTGCGTTCCTCCATCACCTCCAGCAGCGCCGACTGGGTCTTCGGCGACGCCCGGTTGATCTCGTCGGCGATGACGATGTTGGCGAAGACCGGCCCCGGATGGAACTCGAAGTCCCGACTCGCCTGGTTGAAGATCGTCACGCCGGACACGTCCGAGGGGAGCAGGTCGGGGGTGAACTGGATGCGCCGCCACTCACCCTTCACCGTGGCGGCGATGGCCCGGGCCAGGGTCGTCTTACCCACCCCGGGCACGTCCTCCAGCAACACGTGCCCCTGGGCGAAGAGCGCGGTCAGCGCCAGCCGCACCACCTGCGGCTTGCCGAGCACCACGGCGTTGACGTTCTCGGCCAGCCGGGCGGCCAGGGCGGCGAAACCCTGCACCTCCGGCTGGGTGAGCGGCTCGTGGGTGTTCACTGTCGGTGGTGCTCCTCGCCTGGTGTTTCAGCAGGTGGGCAGGGTGTTGATGGTGTCGCCGCCCTCCAGGTTGAGCCAGGCCCACGGGATGTAGTTCTTCCCCTTGTAGTTGACCTGCACCCACCAGGTGCTGCGCTTCTGGTTGTTGTAGATCCAGGAGTCGACGTCCTCACCGGACTTCTTGCAGTACGCCTGCAGCCGGGTGCCAGGCTTCGCCCAGCCGGCCTGCTGGTCGTTGTCCTGCCGGGTGACCTTGAAGACCTCGTTGCCGTTGCGGCCGTCGACCTCCTTGTCGCAGTAGGTCCGCTGGTCGCCGTCGGGCCCGTTGTTGCAGGTCGCGATGCCGTACAGCGGCAGCGTCTTCTCCGCCTTCGTCGCCGTGCCCTTACCGGCGGCGTTGGTGGCCGTCACCGTGAACGTGTAATCGGTGCCCGGCGTGAGGCCCGTCATCGTGATGCTGGAGCACGCCCCGGCCTTCGCCGGCTCGCCCGCCGTGCTCAGCGCGCAGGTGGCCTGGCCCCCGCCGGCGTCCACTGTGAACGTCACCGTCGCCCCGGTCGCCGTCGACGAGGAGCCGGTCACGGTGACCCGTGGCTCGGCGACCGTGCGGGCGGTGGCGGTGGCCTCCGGCCCCGGCCCCGCCTCGTTGACCGCCTTCACCTTCACCGTGACGTTCTGGCCGTTGCCCAGCCCGGTGACGGTCGTGCGGGTCTCGGTCACCTCGCTGACCCGCCCACCGACGTCCACCAGGTACTTCGTCACCGGCCGACCGTTGGCTTCGGCCGGCGCCCACTGCACCGTCACCGCACCCGGCTGGTTGGCGACCGTGCCGGCGCGCAGGTTGAGCGGCCGACCGGGCGCCGCGAAGGGCACCACCGTGTTGCTGACCGGCGACGCCGCCGACCCGGCGCCCTTGCTGTTGACCGCCACCACGGTGAACGCGTACTGGGTGCCGAACTCCAGCTCACCGGCGGGCACCACCAGCTCCGTCTTTGTCGACTCGCCGGCCGGCGCGTTCGTTCCCGCCGAACTGGCCGTCACCGCGTACCTCGCGATGGTGTTGCCCTGGCCGTTCGCCGCCGGCCACTTCACCAGCACCGTGCCGTCCGGCCGTTCCTGCGCGGTGACGCTCGCCGGCGGGTCGGGGACCGCGGCGGTAGGCGTCACCGGGTTGCTGTTGCGCGGCGGGCCGTCGCCCTTGGCGTTGACCGCGTGCACCGAGAACCGGTACGTCTCGCCGTTGGTCAGACCCTTGACCTCCACCGCGCGCTGGTTGGCACCCACCTCCACGCGCTGGTCGGCACCCTCCACCACGTACTTGATGATCTCGGCGCCGTTGGCGGCGGCCGGCCGCCAACTCACCCGCGCCTGGGCGTTGCCGGCGGCGGCGGTGACGCTGCGCGGCGCGCTCGGCTTGCCCACCCGGGGCTTCTTCGGTGGGGGCGGCGGCGGGGGAACCGGCGGTGGGTCACCGCCGAGCACGTCGTTGGCGTACTTGTTGACCTCGCGCACCTGGTGCTTGTCGTCCACCACCCGGGCGGTCGCCGAGTCGGGGGAGTTGATGAACAGGTGGTTCTCCCGGACCTCCAGCTCCAACGGCCCGTTGGCCCGCCCACGGATGGTCTCGACCAGCTGGCCCGCCGCGTCGAAGGAGTAGATGGTGCCGGTGGCCTCGTCGGCACAGTAGAACCGGTCCGCCCAGGCCACCGCCGGGCTGAGCCGACCCCCCTCGCCCGGGACCGTGAACGCGCTCTCCTGCCCACCGTCACCCACCAGCAGCACCCGCCGGTCGGCGGTCACCGTGACCGGCACCCGGGGGCCGCTGGTGCGCGCGGGCAGCGCCGCCGTGCCCGACAGCGTCAGCGGCGTCGGGTGCACCTCACCGCCCTGCACCCGCACCAGCTTCCCGGCCGTCCGGTCGAGCACCGCCACCCCGTCGTCCAGGGTGGAGACGGCCAGGTCGTGGCTGGCGTCGGCGACGTCGTACGACTCGACCCGCTGCGGGCTGAGCCCGGCACCCGCCGGCGCGGCCGACGCCGGCGCGGACGGCAGCTTGGCGGCGGTGATCGCCGAGACGGTGCCCTCGCTGGGCACCGCGATCCAGAGGCGACCCTTACCGTCGAAGGTGCCGCCGGTGATGCCCGGCGGATAGCGCACCGGCTCACCGACCGGCGTCAACGATCGCGGATCGAGCTGCCGGACGATGCCCTGCACGGCGTCGACGACGAACGCCGCGTCCTCGTGCAGCGCGACACTCACGCCTAGGCCAGGGGTGGTCCGGGTGGTCGCGCTCAACTGGAGGGTGGCCAGATCCAGCGAGCTGACCTGCCCCGTCTGCAGGTCACGCAGGAGCAGCAACCGGTCGGTCTGAGTGATCTGCATCGGGTGCTGCCGGGCCGCGGGGATCTCGGTGCGCGTGTCCACCCGGGCGGTGACCCCGTTGACCCGGGCCAGCTCGCTGCGCGCCGCGCTCCACAACCAGGAACTCGCGTCGTAGTTGGCCACCGCGTTGTCCGCCGCGCCCAACCCGAGGACGGTCAGGCCCATGGCGGCCAGCAGCGCGGTCACCGTGCCGACGGTCACCAGCCCGCCGCGCAGCCGGGACCGGGAGCGGGGGGCCTCGGTCTGTACGGCGTCGTCGATGCTGGCCACAGCCGGCTGCCTCCCCTGAGTCGTGGCAGGTGGCGCACGCCTTGCGGCGACCCCTCCCCTGAGCCGGGTGCCATCATATGGCGCTGGTGGTGGCGGGGGAACCCGCACCGTCACCCCTGTGGATACCGAGCGTGTGCGTTGTGGACGTCCAGCTCAGCCCGGTTTCCGCTCGACTCAGCCCGGTGCCCGCTCGAATCAGCGCGGCGACTGTCGGCCGGAGGGCGTCCCGCTCGGAGTGGCTTTGCGCTCCCGCGCGGTGCAGACCTGTCCCGAAGTCGCAAAGCTGTCAGTGGAGTAGACCGCCAACACGGTGAAACAGTGATCCACCCGGGAGTTGAAGCCGTTGACCGTGTAGCTGGTCCGGCCCGGGTCCACGGTGGCGATCACACCCAACGCCTGCCCGGCCCGACCGGCGGCGATCATGAATGGCACCGCACCTCCGGTCGGGTCCGTCCAGGTCAACGTGATCGTGGCCGAATCGTCGCGCAGCTTCAGGCCGCTCGGAGCCTGCCCCGCCGCCGTCGGTGCCTGCCCCGCCGCTGCCGTCGGTGCCTGCGTCGCCGCTGCCGTCGGAGCCCCGGTCGGCGGCGGGTCGTCGCGGGTCAGCACCACCGCGCCCAGACCCGCCACCGCCACGACGGCCACCCCGGCCGCCACGACCGCGCCGATCAGCGCTGCCCGGTTGCGGCCCGTCGACCCACCATCATCGGCGTACGCCGGCCGGTGCGCGTCCGGCACCGGGTGGTACTGCTGACCCGGGTACGGCGCCTGGTACTGATCCTGGATCGGGTACGGCGCCTGGGCCGGCTGGTTGTGGTACTGCTGCACCGGCGGCGGTGCGGCCGGCCGTGCCGGGTCGACGCCGACGCCCGGTGACCAGGTCGGCTGCGCAGCGGGGCTCGGCTGCACGGCGACAGGGCTCTCCTGAGCGATGCGCGGGTCTACCTGGGCTGCGGCGACGTTCGCCCGCGCGGGGGCGGGATTCGTCTGCGCGGCCGTCGGGGCGGGCTGGGCGGCGGTGGGGTTCGTCTGCGCGGCCGTCGGGGCGGGCTGGGTGGCGGCGGGCCAGCCCGGGTTGGCCCCGACCCCCGCCGGGCCGGCATGCGACGGGAACACCACGGTCTGGTCGGACAGCGCGCCATCGGCCGGCCCGCTCTGCGGCACCGGAGCATCGAGGATGCCCAGCCCGGAGTCACCGTCCGCCCCGGTGCCGTCCGCGGCCATCATGGTCTGCCCAGCCGCCGTGCCCTGCCCAGCGGTCACCGGCTGGGTAGGCGTCGCGGTCTGGGCGGCGGGGTCGGCACCTGGAGTTGGCAGGGGCTGTGGTGGGGCGCTGCTGCTCCAGGGCGGTGCGGTCAATCCCCAGGGCGGCACGGGTGGCGCGCTCACCGGAGGCGCGGAGACGGGTGGTCCGTAGGGCGGCCCGGAGACAGGCGGCCCGTAGCCGGGTGGTGCGGAGACCGGGTAGGTGTGCCCGGGTGGTGCGGAGACAGGCGGCCCGTAGCCGGGTGGTGCGGAGACCGGGTATGGCTGCGCCGGCGGTCCGGAGACCGGGTACGGCTGGCTGGGTGGCGCGGAGATCGGATGCGGGGTGACAGGCGGTGCGCTGATGGGCTGGGTCGGTGGTCCGCTCGTCGGGTAGGCCGGCCCTGGGCGGTCACCGGGAGGGGCGGCGCTACCCGGCCATGGCGCCTCGGTGCCGGACACGATGTGCGAATCGCCCGGCGCGGTTGGCCCGGCGGCGGCTCGGGCGGCCTCTTCGGCGAGCAGCGGCTCGATCTGTCGTACCCGGATCGTGGGGTTGTCCCAGCGAGGTGTCGCCGCCGCCGGTGTTGCCGGTGCGGTGGTCGCGGGCGGCGATGGCACGTCGACCACCGCAGAGGTCGGCTGGTCACCCACCCGCTGACGTGGTGCCACGGTCGGCCCAGATGGCGGTCGCTGCCCGGCCGGCGTCGTCGGCGTAGGTCTGGGTGCGGCCGTCGGCGGGCCGGGCTGCCTCGGCGCCATCGAGGGGGCTGCCGGCTGAACGGGCGTCGTCCGAGGCGCTGGGATGGCGTTGCTGGGCGACGTGGGCGCGGCGGGTGCGCGTACCGCTGGAGGGTTTGGCTGGGGCGTGGCCGGCGGTTGCGGCGGTGCCCAGGGTGAGACGGCCGCCGGCGGGCCGCTGGCGGAGGGCCGCATCGCGGCGAGGGCCGCCAACGACAGGGTCGGGCCGGTGAGCGCCGACCGGGCACCCGGCTCGGTCACCGGGGTCAGACCGGGCGACGGCGCCGGGTGCGGCTCGTCCGGCGTCGACGCGGGCGGGCCGAGGTAGTCGCGGGCGGCGCGTACCGCCGGGTGGTTCTCCCCGAGCGCGGCGGGCCCGGCGGTGGCGACGCGGGTGTAGTTGCGGCGGGCCTCGTGCCGGTTTCCCAACTCCTCCGCCACCTCCGCGAGCTCGAACGCGAGCGCGAGCATCAGCGGGTTGGAATGCTCCCAGCGTCGCTCGCCCGCCGCGAACGCCTCCTCCAACACCCGGCGGGCGGCGGGCGGGTCGTCCCCCTCCCGGTGCAGCCGCGCCAGCAGATGCGCGGTGTGCAGCACCTCGGGATGGTCGTCACCGTACGGCGGAGGAGCAGACTCGACGGCCTCCGCGAGCAGTTGCCGGGCGGCGCTGAGGTCGCCCGCGGCGCGCAGGGCGAGGGCTCGGTGCTGGGCGGCTGCCAAGGGAGAGGGATGGGGCACGTGGCAATGCTGCCGTCAGAGGGCCGCCGGACGCTACCCGGACACGCCTCGACCGCGTGTCGGCGCCGCGTTTGAGGCGGCTTGAGCAGCGGCGTTTGAGGCGGCTTGAGCAGCGGCGGAAGCGCCGGGGGAGAGCCGCCGGAAGGCGATGTGCATGATCCACGAGTGGCGTGTACAGTAACTCCCCGTGCGGCCCGCCGTGCCGACCACCGGATGGAAAGATCATCTGGTCGGCGAGGTAGGCTGAACGTGTAAGTCCGGGTGGCGGAATGGCAGACGCGCTAGCTTGAGGTGCTAGTGCCCGTATAGGGCGTGGGGGTTCAAGTCCCCCCTCGGACACGAGAACGTATCACCTGTGCGACATGGACGTGGCGGTGGTCAAGGATGCTTGACCACCGCTGAAACCCATCCCACACTGCGCCTTGCGTTACTCTCAGTGACCGGCGCTCAGCGAGATCTCCAATGACGCGCGGCAGCAGCTCGTCAGCGATTCCCGCCGTTGTTCTGCCCGGTCCGGCGTCCGGCGTGCGCGCTGCTCCGGGCTCTCCCGCAGCAGCAATGAGGCGTCCACCACTACCGCTTCCGAGTCTTGCCGCCACTCGAAGCCGTGCAGCTTTCTATGGCCTGGTGACGCTCGATTCGCGTGGTCGAATCGCCGATGGCTCCGTGATGAAGGAACTCCAGTGGACCCCCGGACTGCGATTGAACATCAGGGAGCGCCGAGGGCTGATTGTCGTATCAGCCGACATACAGGGCGTTTTCAAGGTGACGAAGGAGGGCCACGTTCGGCTGCCGGCAGTGGTCCGTCAATGGTGCGGTCTCACCGCCGGCGACCGTGTACTCATCGTCGCTGAACCAGGCAGCGCGCGCTTGGTGGTTCACCCGCCGGCGAAGCTCGACGAGATGATTACGCAGACTCATGATGCGGTGTTCGGGGGCGGGCATGAGTGATGCTGCGGCGAGTCACGCTGAGTTGGACGCGGCTCGGTTGCTTCTTGCTCGGATGGGCATCTCGCCTGCTGATCTTCTGGAGGCTGCGGTTCGGCCTCCGTCGCCGACCTTCGCCGAATACGTCCCCGTGGTGTCGGCTGCGGTCACGACAGGGACGCGACGTGCATACGGTTCCTACTGGAACCGTGTGGTGGAGCACTGGGGGCAGCGCAGGCTGGACGAGCCGACGCCGTCGGAGATCGAGCAATTGGCGGAGTACGTCAAGACGCACGTTGTGGCCCGGCGCAATGCACGCGGAGGCCGCAGTGCGGCGGAGCATCTGATTGCGGCCTTGCGGTGTCTCTACAAGAGGGCAGTTGCTGATGGCTTCATCTCGGCGTCGGACAACCCTGCCTTGAAGGTGGCGAAGCCGCGACGTCTACCAAGCACGCGGCGAGCGGTGGCGGATACTCGGCTAGCCGAGATCAACGAGGTTGCCGCAAGCACGGGTGACGATCCAGCGCTCGACAGTCTGCTGTTGAGACTGCACACCGAGACAGCCTGTCGCCGCGGGGGAGCCCTGGCGCTTCGCTCGGTCGACCTTGATCCGGATCAGTGCCTCATCCTGCTTCGCGAGAAGGGCGACACGGTCCGGTGGCAACCAGTCTCCCCAACCCTGATGAGATATCTGCAACGGCATGCCGAGGAGCGGGGCGCGACGGAGACGGGCCAACTTCTGCGGTACCGCAACGGGCAGCCCATCACCTACCGGCGTTACGACCACCTGTGGGTACGCATCGGCGAGCACCTACCCTGGGTCTACGTGCAGCAGATCAGCACCCACTGGCTGCGACACACGACGCTCACGTGGGTGGAGCGGAATTTTGGTTACGGCGTCGCACGTGCCTATGCCGGTCATTCGGAACATGGCAGTGACGCGGGCACCACGGCAACGTATGTGCGAGCCACCCTGCAGGAGGTTGCCGCCGCCTTGGCGGCGCTCACCAACGAATCGCACCCTCTGACATGACTCGTGATGGCTGGGCTTCGCGTGCGATGAACGGGCCAAGCCATCGGTGTAGTGACGGGCGCGGGTGGCGTGCGTGTGTCTCCGATGCCGCAGTTGGCGCAGACGATCGGTTTTCGGGATCTTGCTAATCCCGATGAACACCTAAGCGCCTCGTTCGCATCGAGGGGGTCAGGGGTTCAAATCCCCTCAGCTCCACCAAGAAGCAGCAGGTCAACAGGCGGGTTCTCGGGCGACGGGAACCCGCCTTTGATCGTTTGACCGTCGTTTGACCGTCGGACGGAGCCCCAGACCGTGGCACGGGGCGGCAGAAGTTAAGCCGAACGGCTGAGTTCGGCGGCGCGGTGGCCCAGCACGTGAGTGTGCAGTGGCCCTGTGCCACCGCGATGCGCGTCGCGGTCAGGTCTGTTTTGCGGGGGTGCGCCAGGCGCTGGTGCGCGTTGTGTCGGTGGACACGCGGTCGTCAGATGCCATATGGACCCACAGCCACGACGGAGTCTGCAGGTTCCGAGCGAACTTGCCAGGTCCCGTTTGCCTGAACATTCGGACTTCAGCGTGGGATCGCTAGCCGGGTGCCGATCCTGGGCTCCTCGTTCGCCCTGTGAAGGCGAATGCGCGTGTCAGCTCCCACGCGGTCGGGCGCTCACGGCGAGCTCTGGGAGGCGTCCGCGCTGATTGGCGCCGACGTGGACCTCACCCGGGGCGTACTGGCGCACCTCGACGCTATTAGGTGGCATCTGGGTTGCCCTGCGGAAGTCCACGAGTCCGCCGAGGCGGGTCCGTCGCAGTGGCGCGGATCGTCGCGCAGCCCAGTTGGGTTATTCGGTAAGAGCTCCAGGGTCGTCGGCAGAGCGAATCTGCTCAGACGCTTCGAGTAGCGCGGCGATGTCCGCGGGATGGCAGATTCGGCCAGCCGGCTGCGATTTGTAGCGGATCACGTGCCGCACGCCCTCAATGGTGACTCCGTCCTTGAGCCATCGATTCACCGCGAACCGGCTGACTGGGCGGTGTGGGGTACTGAACAGTTGGACGACTTCGGCGACGGTCAACCACGCGGCGTCGTTGTCGGAACCGAGCGCCAAGCGGCTACGTAGGTCTCCGCCATCGCTCATCGTTGCCCCTTGAATGCCTCGCGTGTGCGCCGATCTTAGCGGTCCCGTTTGCGTGTCGCGATGGCCGGCGGTTCGGCAGGTGGAATCACAAGCCGGTACGAAGCGGCGGCGGGCGGTCGGCGGCAAGACGCGCCCAGCATCTCGTTCTCCTGCAGCCCAACACATCAGCTCGAAGCGACGCCGGCCCCCACCACCACAACCCGCCGACAGCGGAACCGCCTCAGTCTGGCAAGCCGCATACCCTTTACGACTAGGCATGCCGCTTGCGACCGGAACGCGTACAGGAGGCAGGATCATGGGCGCGGACTTCACAGGTGCCGTCAATCTCGGAGTCGACCACGGAATGTGGCGACCCCGCAACTGGCAGGACATTGTGAGCGCCGCGGCTGGCGGGCTGCTCGACGAATCGCGGTGGGTCGACCTCAAGCGGGAACTCAAGGCCGGACGACCTGGCAACAACGACCTTGCCATCGACGTCGCCGCGATGTCCCTGGAGGGTGGCCTCCTGGTGTACGGCGTGGTTGATCACGAGAGCCGCGCCGGCGAGGTTGTAGGTGTCGAACTAGCTGGCTTGGCCGACAGGGTCGATCAGGTTGCTCGGATGAAGGTGCACCCGCCAGTGATCGTCCGGTCCGTTCCGATCGTGGATCCGGCTCGGCCCGGGTGGGGCTGCCTACTCGTCATCGTTCCTCCCAGCGCGCAAGCACCGCACATGGTCGACAACATCTACTACGGACGCGGAGACCGAGCCAACCGCAAGCTCAGCGACCAGGAAGTACGACAGGCAATCGCTGTTCGGACTCAGACCCAGCATGACGTTGGCCGACAGCTACGCGTGCTGCGCGATGAAGACCCCGGCCCGAAGCCCCACCAGCGCGGACACCTGTATCTGGTCGCTCAACCCCTGGCCACACCCGCCGATGCGATGGTTGAGTTCATCACCGGCCCCAGCCTTCAAATGGAGATCCTGGCGATCGCAAGCAGCGTCACGCAGCATCTGGGCGGACAGTGGGCGCCGACCTTGGCGTCCGCCACAAGGGCCCGACGGCGAGCAGATGGGGTTGCGTTCACCTCGTACAACGACCCCCGACGCCTCGATGAGCCAAGCCTGGTAGAGATGGTCCTCAGGGAGGACGGCTCGATCGCGCTAACGTGCGGCCGAGGCACGGACACCGTCAGCTCGCGCATGACCGACGAGTCGGAGGCAGTCGTCTTCCCGGTCCTCGTTCTCGGGATGACACACAGCTTGATGATGATGGCCGGCCACTTGGCTGAGCGCGCTGGCGGCTACCAAGGGCAATGGGCTGTCGGAGTCCTGCTGGACAACCTCAAGAACGTGGGTCCGTTTGACGGCCGGGTTACCTGGGGGGACATGGGTGTGCCCTACAGCCGGGCCGAGTACGAGCAGCTGACGACCACCACCACCTTGGAACTTGCCGAGGAGACGTCCGCGGTGGTCGAGCGGCTGCTCGGTCGGCTCATGCGAGGTCTGGGCGTGGACAGCCGGTATCTGCCGTACTCCGTGGAGTCGCTGCAGAAAGGCCCACGTTGACCTCCACGGTCTCTCGATCGATAGCCGAGGTGGGTGCAGTGTCGAGGTACGGCGACAGGTCAGTGGGCCAGCGGCGTGACCAGGGCACCCGAAGCTGATCCGTCATGTTGTGCGGCGGGTGCTGCGATGACTCGTTCAGCGAACGTCGTCAGCAACGTCTCCTCCGCCGTGCCCTGGCGACTGGGCGATCGGTCGCCAGGGCACGGCCGCGGAGACTGTCAGATGCCGCGGGTAAAAGTCTTGATGATCCAGTCGGCTATTGCCCGGATGAGACCGGAGATTACGCCGCTGACAGCCGCCGCGGTGAGGTTGGCGTGCCGGCCGTTGTCGTGATCGCGCTGGGAGTGAGACATTGCATGCTCCTGCGAGGTTGAGGAATGTCGGTTGAGCCGGCGCCGGCTGTTCCTCCACCTTGCGGGTGAGTCCAGGGACGCTGTCCGCAACGCGATGGGCAGCGACGGGTGACCACTCGGTACCTGGTAGTGGATGCTTGACGGCGATGAGTGCCGACGAGTCCCGACGGGCGTCTGTGAGCAAGCACAGACAGATCGAGAAGGTTGAGCTGCCGCCGGGACCCGCGCGTGATCTCCGCGACGCGCTGTACGACCTGTATCTACGCGCAGGTACTCACACCCTGGATGATCTCGCCGCGCTGATAGCCGCCGATGATGACCTTCCCGGCTCCCCGGGGCGGGATCCGATCAGCAGAATCGTCAGTGGTCGCGAGACCGGGAAGCAGGAGGATGTCGCGTCCCTGGCCACTGTCCTTGCCCGTCTCGATAACGGCAGGGACCGGCATCCGGCAGCGAAACGGATCATCGAGCTTTGGATCGCAGCGAAAGCGGCACCTGCTGCGTCCGGTAGGCAGCGGTTGGGTAGGCCGGTCGGCGAGTGGAACCCCATCGACCTGGAGGTGCACCGGGCGATCGACATGCCGCAGCAGGGGGCATCGCTGCCAGTGCTCCCGGACTACGTGCCACGCGCGCACGACGTCCGGATCTGCCGGGCAGTGGATGAGGTCGCCGGGGGCAAGAGCCGGATGGTGACGTTGGTGGGTGGGTCGTCGACCGGCAAGACACGAGCGTGCTGGGAGGCAATTCAGCGTCTCGCCAAGGACGACGACCGGTGGTGGGTGTGGCATCCGAAGGATCCATCCAAGCCGGGTGCCGCTGCTGCGGCAATCGGTAAAGTCGGCCCGACGACGGTGGTGTGGCTCAATGAGGTGCAGCACTACCTGCTGCCTGCCGATCCGGTGCTCGGCGAACGAATCGCGGCCGGGCTGCGTACCTTGCTGGAGGACCCAGCCCGGGCGCCCGTGCTGGTCCTGGCAACACTGTGGCCGGAACCCTGGAGCACGTTAACCACTCGCCCGAGCTCTGGCCAGCTTGACCCTTACGCCCAGGCCCGCGAACTGCTCGACGGCACCGACGTGCGGGTACCCGAGACGTTCACCAGTGCCGAAGTACGGGACTTGACAGCTCATGCCGATCCTCGGCTGCGGCAGGCCGCCGAGAACGCCGAGGCTGGCCAGGTCACCCAATATCTAGCAGGCGTGCCGGAGCTGTTGAGCCGCTATCACAACGCAGAGGGGCCCGCTCGGGCCGTCATCGACGTGGCGATCGACGCCCGCCGGCTCGGTCACCTCATCGCGATCCCGCACTCGCTGCTAGACCAGGCCGCACCCGGCTACCTCACCGACCACGAATGGTCACAGGCGGCCGACGACTGGCTCGAAAAAGCCTTGGCCTACACCGCCACACCGTGCAAAGGCGTGCCCGGTCCAGTGACCCGCATCCGCCCACGCCCCGGAGATCCACCAACCGGTCATGGACAGCCGACCTACCGGCTTGCTGACTACCTCGACCAAACTGGCCGTACCAAACGCGCAGGCGAGCTGCCCCCCGCCAGCTTTTGGACAGCAGCCGCCACCATCACCGACCCCGATTTGCTGAGGACCCTCGCCACCGCGGCAGCCGACCGGGCCCGCTACCGGCACGCTGCCCGCCTCTACCGGTTGGCGGCCGAGCGGGGAGACCTTGAGGCGCTCAAGATGCTCGCAGGTATACGGGAGAGGGCCGGCGACGGGGTTGGTGCCGAGGCGCTGTACGAGCAGGCGGCCGAGCGGGGCGACGTTGAGGCACTGAAGATGCTCGCAGGTATACGGGAGAGGGCCGGCGACGGGGTTGGTGCCGAGGCGCTGTACGAGCAGGCGGCCGAGCGGGGCGACGTTGAGGCACTGAAGATGCTCGCAGGGATACGGGAGAGGGCCGGCGATCGGGCTCGCGCCGAAGACCTTGCAGCCCAGGCGGCCGAGCGGGGCGACACAAGAGTGTTGCTGATGCTGGCGAGGGGGAGGGAAAGTGCCGGCGACCAGGCTGGCGCCGCGGCCTTGTACCAGCAGGCGGCCGGAAGGGGCGACACCGACGCAATGGTGTGGCTCGGCGAGTTATGGGAGGAGGCTGGCGATCGGGCTCGCTCCGAAGACCTTGCAGCCCAGGTGGCCGAGTGGGGAGACACAAGAGCGTTGCTGATGCTGGCGACGGGGCGGGAAAGTGCCGGCGACCAGGCTGGCGCCGCGGCCTTGTACCAGCAGGCGGCCGGAAGGGGCGACACCGACGCAATGGTGTGGCTCGGCGAGTTACGGGAGGAGGCTGGCGATCGGGCTGGTGCTGAAACCCTGGCAGTTCTGGCGGCTGACCAGGGCGACACCACCCTGCTGCGGATACTGACGGAAGGGCGGGAGGAGGCTGGCGATCTGGCTGGTGCTGAGACCCTGGCAGTTCTGGCGGCTGACCAGGGCGACACCAGCCTGCTGCTGATGCTGGCGGAAGGGCGGGAGGAGGCTGGCGATCGGGCTGGTGCTGCGGCCCTGTACCAGCAGCTGGCTGACCAGGGCGACCGACTCGGGCTGTGGAGGCTCAGCGAAGTACGGGAGAAGGCCGGCGATCGGGCCGGTGCCGAAGCCCTGGCAGCCCAGGCGGCCGAGCGGGGCGACACCTTCCTGCTGGAGCAGCTAGCCAGTCTACGGGACAAGGCCGGTGACCGGGACGGTGCCGAGGCCCTGTACCGGCGGGCGGCCGACCAGGGCGGTTCCGTCGCGCTGTGGTGGCTCGCCCGGATGCGCGAGAAAGCTGGCGATCGGGCTGGCGCGGAGACATTGGCGGCCGAGGCGGCCGACCGGGGCAGCACCATCGTGCTGATCGAACTGGCTGACCTGCGACGCTTGGCCGGCGACCGGGCTGGAGCGGAGCCGTTGTACCGGCAGCTGCACGAGCGGGGCGACGAGGACGCGCTGTGGACGTTGACCTTGATGCGACACGAGGCAGGTGACTGGGTTGGCGCTGAGTTTCTGGCTGCCGAGGCCGCTGAGCGGGGCGACACCAGCATCATGTTGATGCTGGCGAGGGGGCGGCAAAGTGCCGGCGACCAGGCTGGTGCCGGGGCCCTGTACCAGCAGGCGATCGACATGGGCAACTTGACCGCGCTGCGGTGGTTCATTGCGATGTTGGAGAGGGCCGGCGACTGGGCCGGTGCAGAGACCCTGTATCAGCAGGCGGTCAACTACGGCGAAGCCGGCGCGCTGGAGCGCATCGCCCAAGCGCGGGAGCGGGCTGGCGACAAAGCCAGCGCCGAACGTTTGCGCCGATTCGGCCTCACTGACGATGGCTCCATCGCGGACTCGCTGGACTGAAGCAGGGGTGCAGTCAACTCGCCGGCCTCCGTGGTCGTAGCGGCGGGTCGTGCGGCTGCGGCGTGGTTGAGCTGGTCTTGGACGCGTTCGAGTGCCGCGTCCGCGTCGCGGTGACGGTGGCTTCAGCCACGCTACGGCACCCCTCCGCGCTGCGCCCACTGGCGCCTACGCGCGGGTGGCAGAACCCGTAGGCGTGTGGAGGAAATTGCCTCCATCATTGATGTTGCGGATGTGGCACATGTTGCGGATGTGCCATCGTGGGTGGTGTGACCGACCGACCGACCGACTATCGACCGACTTGCATTACGGCCCTCGGTGCCCGAAGCCGGTCTGGCCGAGAGCGCCCAACCGACTACGCCGCGTCCGCCGACCATGCTCGGCCTTGAAACGATCGTGCACGCTCACAGTCGAACGGCCGACCGACCGCTCCCCCAACTCGGCAAGCCATTCGCCGCCGTCGGCCGGTCGGCCGTCGACCAGGCTGACCGACCGACGACCGACCAGACCGACCGACGCGATCACGCCGACCGACGGGCGACCGACCGCGCTGGGCTGGGCGAGGGACCGACGTCGGACCCGACCGGCCCCGCCGGCCGACCGACGACGCCCGCGCCGACGCCGACCGACGACCGGCCGACCGGCCGGCGGCCCCGGCCGCGCCCGGCCCGGCCGAAGCGGGAAGTCGTTCGCCGCCGCAAGGACCGTTCCCCGACCCAGCTGAGCAACGGAGCGCGCGTCGGCCTGGTCGTGGTGGCAGTGCTGATGGCCGTGGTCGTCGCCGCGCCGGTCGCGCTGTCCGCCCAGGACCTCATTGACTGGGCGGCTTCGCCCACCGGCCTCGGTCTGGACCGCTTCTGGGCCGCGGTGGTCTTCATCGCCCTCGACGCTGCCGCTGCGGTGTGCGTTCTGCTGATGGTCTACTGCGCCGTCCGAGGCGAGCCTGCCGGCGCGTTTGGCCTGTTCGTGTGGGTGTTCGCCAGCACCAGCGCGTTCGCCAACTACCGTCACGGCACCCGCGCGGGCGCACCGGACGACGCCTGGTGGTTCTTCCCCCTGATGTCGATCCTCGGCCCCGCGCTGATGGAACTGGTGCTGCGTCGCGTCCGCGAATGGGTGCAACGCGATGACAACCGGCGCAGCCGCACTCTCCCCTCGTACGGGTGGCGGCGGTGGACGCCGGGCATCGGCTCCTTCCGGGACACCTTTGGCGCGTGCCGCACGGCGATCCTGCTGGGCATCGACACCGTCGACCTGTCGATCGACTGGTACCACTACCTGTGCCCGGACGGGTCGCTGCGGATCGTCCGGGCGATGCGCCAGCTCGACATCATCGCCGAGCAGCTTCCCCGCGAAGCTGATCCCGCGAGCCCGGCCGAGCCCGGTCGACTGCTCCCCCCGCCCGGCTTCGAGCGAGTCGGCGACGCGGCCGACCGAAGTGCATGCCGCGACCCGTGGCCGACCGACGAGTCGCCGACCGACGACGCCAACCGACTCGACGCCAACCGACCGACCGGGCCGCAGCCGACCGACTCGGACCAGACCGACCGACGGCCAGCCGAGCCGACCGATCCGCAGCCGACCGACCGACCGGAAGGAGACGCCTCGACCAACCCCCGACCGCACGCCACGTCATCGACCGACGGACCGACGTCGACCGACAGAGTGTCGACCGACCAGCCGGACTCGGCTGGCGACCCCGGCGCGAATGAGCAGCCCAACAAGCCCGTGCACAACGGTGCGTCGATTCGGAACGCCGCGTTCTTGCGGGCCAAGTACGGCGAGAAGGTGCCACCCCTAGCGACCGTCCGGCGCCACCTCAAGTGGTCCTACTGGCGGGCCAAGAACGCCATCGCCGCGTACGACGATCGCGCCGACGATCGCGCCGGCCTCAGCCCTGAGCCCGCCAGGGCGGGCGTGTGACCGATGACCGGACAGCGTCGCCGATGGTTCCCCAGCATGGGCCCAGCCTGGCCCGCGAGGGTGCACCCGCCGGCGAACAGTAAGGGGCTTGCGTGTGTTTACCGGGCATCCGTTGACGCGCGTGTGGGACGCCCGATGGTGGTGTCAACGTTGGTCCGGAGGACGGGGTCCCGCTGACCTCCGACCCCTCCGGATGTGATCGGACTCACGTCTTCCGCGCCCTGTATTTCCGGAGGTCACTCGCACCAAATGCCGATCTCTCATGCATCGGATGCCCGAGGGGCGTCCACGAGCGAAGGAGTTCGGCATGGGCAGGGCTAGAAGAGTGAAGCGGGACGCGGCTCGACCAGGGAAGCGTCAGCGTCTGACTGGGGATCAGACGTTGACGCTGACCGGGATCGTCGTCCGGGTTGTGGATATCGCCATCCGGTACTTGATGGGGTAGCGGCGGCAGAGGGTGGTCGGTGTGCCGGCCCGACCACCCGGGCTGCCACGTCCCGCAGGTTGGGGTCCGAAGGTTCGCCGCAATAGGTTCGCCCGTGATGCCGAGGTGAACGTGGTCGCGATTCTGATGGTGGCCGGCGGTGGGCTTGCACTCGGGAGGCCGGGTGTCAGCCAGGCTGAGGTTCGGCGTTGCGCAGGTGGCTCACTGCGAGTGCGAGAGGCCGCGCCCATCGCCAGCGCCACGTGTCAACTGGCCGCCCCGGCGGGTCTGGGCAGACCATCCGGCGAACGCAGACCAGCGTGGGGGTGCGCGGCCTGCGGCCGGGGATGGCTCAGCGTGAACGCGCTTCGGCGATGCGGCTGAGCCCGCGCGCACGGCCGTCGGCGCGGCGCTGCTCCCAACCCGGATCACACACCCGGCACGCGCACGGTGGATCCCACAACGCCACCTTGCGGTGATGCAATGCCACTGTTGCCCTCTTCCGGTCGGCGGTGAGCGCGCAGCCGGCCCGGTCGAGGTAGGCAACAGCAGCCTGCAACCAGTTGCCGTCGTCGTTGAGTCCGGGAACCTTGCCCCACAGCTCCAACGCGCCCAGCCAGCCGTTACAACCGGAACAAAGTAAGCCGCGCACGCATGCGCCGCAGGTGTTGTGGTGGTCGGGGCAGCACAGATGGTCGTGGTCGATGAACAGCGGCGCAGGCTGGTTGGCGTAGAAGTTCCCGCGACTGCAGAGCGCGCAGACGCCGTGATGCTGGGCGCGCAGAGCCCGGTACCGGTCGGCGGTGAGCCGATGCCGAGTCAGTGCCCGAGTTGGCAGGCGGAGGGTGCACACCGCCGACCATTCCGCCTCCACAGTGATGAGAGCCGGCGGCCTTGCTGTCGCCGCCGGCCTGTGGTGCGGCCAGCCTTCGTCGCCGTGACGTTCGTCCGCCATGGGTAGAAGTCCTTCAAGGTTTGGGCGGGGCACTCGGTCTTTGGAATCAGGCTTCGTCGGCTTTCGTCTCGGAGGGGGCTTGCGCGGCCTGCTCCATCCTCAGGACGTTCTGGATGATCGCGGCGATCCCCTCGCGTCCTACGGGCGACAGCTTTCTGACGGAGCGCATCATCACCTGTACCCCCGGGTCGTGGACCTCCGCGTCGTCCTGCTCGGGGTCGAGGAAGTGGCCTGGTTTGACGTCGAAGAATTCGGCCAGCGCTGTCAACGTGGAGGCTGTCGGGTTGGAGTGCTCGGCGGTTCTTAGTCTCCGCAGGGTCTCTTCGGAGATGCGGTGACCCTTCGCGGCGAGGGCCCGAGCTACTTCGGCGTCGGTGTAGGGCCCCCTGCCCGCTGGGCGCTTGCGCGCGTACAACTCTTGAAGCCTGTCTCTGACTAGCGCCGAGCTCGTGCCACGTTGTGGCTGCTCGCTTGGTCCCCCCATGGCACCAGACTCCAACTATAAGTGGTCGGATCCCAACTATATGTGGAACTTCCGTGTGATGTGTGGTTAGCTCTCTGTGCCGGAGCCACATAGATTTGGCCGCAAGCCAAATCTATGTAGGTAGACGGTAGCGCATCGGTTGGCCTCGTTGGAGGGGGTCTGAGGCCCCGATTCGTTCTGCAGGGGGTCGCGAAGCCGCGCGGCAACGCGGTCTCTGCTGGCCTGCTCGTGTGGTCAACGTTCAGGTCGTGACAGTAACGGGGGACTGGCCCGCGTCGGGTCAAGCCGGCGTCGGCCTGTGCTGTTCGACAAGCCTTGGGGGAGGCGGACGTGGACGCATCAAATGGGCGGGCCGGCCGGCCCGCTGGCACCGAAACTTCTGCCGAGGTTCCCGGTGCCAGCGGGCGGGGGGAGCTGGCGGGACGGGCTGCACCCGTCCCGCCAGCACGGCCCTCGACCGAAGAAGAGTCCGCGCCAGCCCGAGAGGCCGCTGGGCCCTGGTGGGAACAAAGCCCGACGACCGGACTGCGGGAAATTCCCCGGGAGTTTGGCGCGGGCAGCCGAGTGGAGACGCTGTGGCTGCGCGCGGCGGCATTACGTGCCGGCTGCCCGCTGGTCTGCGTTTCCTCCGCAGACGGCGGTACCGGCCGTTCGACGCTCACGGCGGCTCTCGGTGGAATCCTGGCACTTGCCAGCCCAGCCCCGATCGTGGCAGTGGACGCCACCGGCCGAGCGTGGGGTGGGCTGGGGCATCGTGCGCCTCGCGGCAGTTCAGCGACGGTGTGGGACGCGACGCTCGCTGCCGAGAGGCTTGCGGAACCGGCGGTGGCCGAGCCGCTGATGCAGGTGGGCGCAACTGGGCTTCGTGCTCTGGTCGGTGAAAGCAAGATGACCGCGCAGCGGCGCCCTCCGACGTGGTCGGAGATGTTCGGCGTGGTGGGTCATCTGCGGGAGGTCTACGCCCTCGCGCTGCTGGATCTGCCGGCAGCGGACAACACGCCGACGTGGCGAGCCCTGGGCTGGGCGACAGTGCCGGTGCTCGTCGCGCGGGCGTCGGTCGATTCGTTACAGCACACCATGCGTCTGCTGGCGCACCTGCGGGGCGTGGGCCTGACCGAGGTGGCGGACGGGGCGGTGGTGGTCGTGATGGCGACCTCGCACACCACTGCACGCGAGGTACGGGCGATCGAGCAGCTGGCGCGGCAGGCAGCTGGCCATCTGGTGCGGGTGCCCTACGACCCAGTGCTTGCCCGACCGGATCCGGTGGATCCGCGGTCGCTGAGCAAGCTGACGCGCTCGGCGTTGACCGACATCGCCGCAGCCGTGATCGACCGGTGCCCGGTTGACCTCGGCCAGTCAGCAGGTAGTCCGCCGTCTAGCTGACGGCACCGAACGGGGGGAACGCGGTGATGATTCTGCATTGGATGGCAGCGGCGTTGACGGTACGAGCGTCCGACGTGGCGGCGTTGCTGGCGGCGCCGGAGCCGACGCCGACGCCGTCAGGCAGCGGCTTCGACTTCGATCGGATCAATCCGGACCCGGCGGCGGTCCCTCGATCGGATCTGTTCTATACGTTGGCGAACGCCGCGCTGTTCCTCGGTGTCGTGTCGGCAGTCGCTGGCCTCGCGGCCGGAGCCATCGCGTTTGGGGTCGGTCCGATCTTCGGCGCGCACATCATCTCCGACCGCGGCAAAAGCATGATGTGGAAGGCGGGTTTGGTAGCGATCGTCATCGGTTCCACCACGACGATCATCTCGTTCCTGCTGACCGAGATTTGAGGCGATCTCGGATGTCGATGTCAGCGTTCAAGCCGGCCACCGGGCGGCGCGGATTCGGGTCGATCGCGGCCGTCGTCACGGTTGCTTTGGTCACGTTGGCGGGTGCCTTCGCATCCGGTCGCGTGAGTGCCCCGCAGCAGGTGAAGACAGAGGAGTACGCCGGCCGGCTACGCCAAGGGATCCCGGTCGGTTTCCCGGCCACCCCGCGCGGGGCGGGTGACGCGGCGGCGGCGTACCTGACATCGTTGTCCGCCGCCGCTGCCCGCCCGGCTGCGGAGCGGCAGGCGGTCGTCGAGCTAATCGCGAGCCCGGGGTCCGCGCCAGCGGTGGCTGACATCGTCGGTATCGGCTCGGAGCAGGGCACCGGGGCGGTGATCTCGCAGGTCGTCGTCGCTCGGGTGTGGGTACCGAACGACGACCTGGGCGCGGTGGTGCCGGACGGCGGTCAGGTGTCGGTGCGGGTGCTGCTGAGCGTCCTCAGCGGCGCGGTGACCGACGGGATCGTCGCGGGGCCGCAGGCGGGACTTGCCGGCGGCTGGTACGTCCAGAGCATCACCGTCCGCTGGGAGCAGGGACGCTGGAGGGTGAGCGCCGCGCAGCGGTCGACGCCGGTGCCGCCGCCGGACATGCGCGGAGCCCGACGTGATGGCGGACCGCGCGACACCCAGCCGATGCTTGAGGTCCTCAGCGCCCAGTCATGGGTGCCGGGAACGGTGTGACCGACATGAGCCGACTGCTGAGCTGGCTGCGCCGTGTCGGTGCCGTGGCCGTGGTAACCGCCGTTGTGGGTGGGTTGGTCATGCCGGGGTCCGCAGCGGCGGCGCCGACGCCAGAGCCGTCGGCGTCGAGCGCTGCATGTCCCGCCCCTGCGTCGAATGGGCAGCTGCCACGTCCCGGGGGCCTGGACGAGCCGGTTCCGCAGGTGGCCTGGTGTCTGCCGTGGGCGCAGTGGCAGTCCGGCACGGGCTGGGTGACGTCATGCAGCAAGGCGACCAGCGCGGTCGACCAGGAACAGTGCGACGCGGTGTCGGTGACTCTCGAGACACCACCACCGGACAGGACGCACTCCGTTCTCGACGACCGCCTACCGACCGGCGGCCGTCACCCGGTGCGGTGTGAACGGTTCGCCGAACGGGGGAGCGAGGAGCCGAACAACGCCGCGCGGTGGACAGCCAAGGAAAAGCGGTGTGAGGCGCTGCGCGCGTCGCTGCTGCTGAACTCGTCGCTGCGCCCGTCGGAGGACTGCCCGACGTTGGACGTGGCGTGCCGCGTCGGCACGCAGGTCAAGGACGCCGCCCGGTCGGGTTTCGAGGGCCTGGCGGACATCGCGGTCGCGGGGTTCGCCTGGGCGCTCAGCAAGCTGGCCGAAGTCGTGTTCGAACAAAGCTCCGCGGTGCCGGATGAACCGTTCTACGGCGTCTACAACGACATCAGCGGCGTCCTGATCATCATGGTGCTGCTCGTCTTCATCCTGTCCACCGCGATCAACGGCATGCGGACGAGCGGTCCCGGGCCGATGTCGAGCCTCGGCGGGCTGGTCAGGGCGATGTTCGGTATCGCGTTCGCCGGTGGCATCGCGTTCACCCTGATGGCCGCGTGGGACGAGGCGACCATCGCGCTGATTCAGCGCAACCAGCAGCGCGACTGGCAGCCATCCATGTGGGTTGACGCCTTGAACACCCTGACGGCGGACACCGGCACCGTGTTGCTGGCCTTCGTGGTCGCGGTGATCAGCTTCGTCGGCCTGGTGCTGGTGTTCCTGATGCTGCTCTTCCGCTCGCTGCTAGCCGCTGGCGCGGCGCTGTTCGGGGCGATGGCCATGACCGGGCAGGTGATGGCCGAGACCCGCTCGTGGGGCCGTAAGTGGTTCTGGACCTGCAACGCGCTTGCGGCCAGCAAGTTCTTCATCGCCGCGTTGTGGATCTACGGAACCCGCACCACGTACGAGAGCGACAACGTTGTGAACGTGCTGCGGGGCATGTTCGTGATCATTCTGATGGTCCTCGCGCCGTGGATTCTGCTGCGGCTGACGAGCATGTGGGACGGCTACCTCGCCGACGTCGACGCCCGGGGCTTCCTGACGTCGGCGGCGGGTGCGGTCGGGATGGACGCCGCCGCCCGCCGGCTCACCGACCCGTTGAACGGCGGCGGTGGCGGGGGTGATGCGACGTCGCTGATGCAGGGCAACTCCGACGCGATCCCCACGAGTCCCGCGTCCGGGCCGGGTATGCCCGGGGTCCGCTCCGGGGCGATCCCGGATGCCGTGGGTGCTCTCGAAGGCCGCGGGGACAGCGGCAAGGTCGGTGAACCGAGCGGCGATTCCGGACAGGGCCAAGGCCAGGGCGGCGACGAGAACCGGCAAGAAGCCGACGGTGTCGAGCAGGACTCCCGCACGGCGCAGGGCGACGTGGCCCAGGGACAGCTCACCACGCCCGGGGACGCGACGGGGGAACAGGGATCCCTCCCGATAACCCCCGGCGCGGCGCAGAAGAACCTGCCCTCTCCCGGGGGCGGCGGAGACGCGGCTGGTGGTGGTGCCGGTCCTGGCGGTCCCGGTGGGGTCGGGCCGGGTGCCGCACCGCAAGCCGACGCACCCGGCGGCGGTGGTCAGTCGAACAGCAGCGGCGCGGCCGGCGGGGAAGCCGCCGGTGGGAGCCGCGCCGGGGGCGCGGCAGCGGGGGGCGCCGCCGAGGTCCCCATCATCCCGGTCTAGCGAGAAGGAGCCACGGTGACGCACTTTCAGTTCCCGCCACGGTCCACGCGCGGATCGGTCCTGGGCTTCAGCTGGGGCCAGATCGGCACGGCGGTGGCCGGGGTGATTTGCCTGGTCATCGCCGCGAACCTGCTCACGGTCGGCCGGCAGGGCGCAGCCGGCGGCATGGTGCTGCTGTCGCTGCTGCTGATCACGGTGGGTCTGCTGCGGCTGCGCGGCCGGCGCGTCACCGAGTGGACGCCGATCGTTGTGGGGGCGCTGGTGCAGCGTGCGGCCCGACAGGACCGCTACCGTGGCGGCGCGTTCGCCGCATCCCCAGGTGCTGAACACCTGCACCTACCCGGCCCGGCCGCCGGCTACCGGTGGGTGCCGGCTCTCGCCGCGGATGGGCTGACCGAGGTGGGGCTGCTGCACCACCGCCGCGAGGGCACCGTCACCGCGGCGCTGATCTGCGCCGGCAGCAACCTCGTCCTCGCCGACACGTCCGTGCAGCAGCAGCGGCTGGCCTCGTGGGCGGACGTGCTGAACCTGTTGGGAACCGAGTACGCCGACAGCGGCCTGGTGCGCTGGTCGCTGACCGCCCGCGCGGTCCCAGACACCGGCAACCGGGCCCAGCGTTACCTGGTACAGCGGGCGGTTGACACCAGCAGCCCGGCGTATGAGTCGCTGGCGGAGCTGACGGCGGCTGCCGCCCCGTCCACCCAGCGCCACGAGGTGTACCTGGCGGTCGTGTTCGACCTCAAACGGCTGTCGGCCGAGATCGCCGACGCGGGCGGCACCGACGCGGCCATCGCCACGGTGATCCTGGACAAACTCGCCGGCATCGACACGTCCGTTAGGGAGTCCGGTGTCGAAACCGGCGGCTGGTTGACCCCTCGGGCGTACGCGGCGGTGCTGCGCACGCAGTTCGACCCGCAGGACCAACCGCACGTCGACATGCGTGCCGGCACGCAGGCCGGGGTGGCGCCGCATATGGGCGGACCTGTCGCCGCCGAGAACATCGGCTGGTCGTCCTACCGGCACGACTCGGGCGTCTCTCAAACCCTGTGGGTGTACGAGATGCCGCGCCAGCCGGTGGCCATGACCTGGATCACCGCCTTATACACGCGCACCGTTGGGCGGCGGGCGGTCACGGTCGTCGCCGAGCCGGTGCCCGCGCAGCTCGCCCAGTTGGCGACCCGTCGCGACAAGGTCGCCCGCGCGGGCGACGAGGTCACCAAACGCAAGATGCGGCTGGTGCGCACCGCGCGAGAGGACGAAGAGGCCCGCTCGGTGGAGCAGATCGACCGGGAGCAGGCAGCGGGGCACGTGCGCTACCGCTACTCCGTCCTCGTCACCGTCACCGCCGACAGCGAGGAGCAGCTGCGCCACGACGTGCGCGCGATCAAGCGTGTCCTGGGCCGCGCCGGCTGCCAGGCGGTCGTGCTCTACGGCGAGCAGGACCAAGGCTTCGTGGCCGGGGCGCTGCCCCTGGCCCGCGGTCTCAAGCCGATCCGGGGGTGGGCCGCATGACCAGCCGACGAGTCCAGCGCGAAGGATCCCTCAGCCAGCGGATCGCCCGTTCGGCCGCCCGGAGGGATTTGGCGGACGCGGAAGCGAATGTGGCGCGGGAGAAGCGGACGCTGCGGCGGATGACCGACCGGCTGCTCGGCCCGCCGTCGGTCGACCGGCGGGGCGAGTTCGGCCCGGCGGCCGGGCGGGCGTACTGGCAGATGCGGCTGCCGCCGCTGGTCACCACCAGCGCGCAGCTGTGCAGCGTTTACCCGTTCGTCGCCGACCCCGGCCTGGGGGTGGATGGGCCGCTGATCGGGCAGGAGGTGTACTCCCGCTCCGGGTTCGTGTTCTCGATGCATGAGCTGTACCGGGCCGGGGTGATCAGCGCACCGAACATGGTCGTCACCGGGGAAATCGGATCGGCGAAATCGTCGCTGCTCAAAACGATCGCGTTCCGGGGCATCCCGTTCGGGGTGCGGCACTACATCGTCGACGTCAAGGGCGAGTACGACGGGCTGGCGGACGCCGCCGGGATCCGGCCGGTGCGCATCGGCCCCGGCCTCGGCGTGGTCATGAACCCGCTGGCCGGCATCGCCCGACAGTCGGGGCAGGGGGAGCCGGAGTGGTTGCAGATCCAGCGGGCCCGGCGGCTCCTGCTGCTGGAAGGGCTGTTGGAGATCCAACTCGGCGGCGCGTTGAGTGAGGCGGAGCGCTCGCTGATCGAATACGCCCTCGACGCGGTGACCCGCAGCGATGACGGCACCAGCACCGATCGGCTGGGCACGCCGACGCTGTCGTTGGTGCTGGCGGCGATGGGTCAACCGCAGATGTGGGCGCACCGCCTCGCCGGGGTGCACTACGACGTCGACCAGTTCTCTGCCGACAGCCGGCGGGTCCGCCTGGCGTTAGAGCGAATGGTCAGCGGTGCGCTCGGCGGGATCTTCGACGCGCCTGACGCGTCGGCGTTGACGGTGGACTTCGCCGCGCCGGGGGCGATCCTCGACCTGCGGGCGGTGCGGGCATCCGACCAGATGACGGCGATGGCGATGACCTGCGCCCAGTCGTGGCTGGAGGCCGAGCTAACCCGTCCCGACGCCCCACCGCGGGTGTGCCTGTACGACGAGTTCGCGTTGATCACCCGCCACCTCGGGCTGGTGCGGCGGATGCGGGAGCAACTGAAGCTGGCCCGTGCGCTGGGAACGGCGAACATTCTGGCGTTTCACCGCTTCTCCGACCTGGCGGCCAGCGGCAGCGCCGACTCCGAGCAGGTCCGCATCGCCCGAGGGTTGATCGAGGACACCGGCGTGCGCGTGTCCTACCGCCAAGCTCCCGGCTCCCTAGACGCTGCCCGCGAGTTTTTGGGGACTACCGACGTGGAGACCGACCTGTTGCTGCATCTGCGCCGTGGTGTCGGGCTGTGGAAGATCGGGCTGCGCTCCTACGTCGTCAAGCACCAGCTCTCCACCACCGAGCAGGCCATGGTGGATACAGACAGCCGTATGCGGCACACCCCGGATCAGGGCCAGCGGCCGTTGACCGACGCGGAGTACGAGACGCGGGAATCCGCCGCGATCGGGCAGGTGCGGTGATGGCCGGCTCGCTCATGTCCCCCGGACACCGCCTGCCCAAGCGCGGCGTGGCCCGCGCCGACATCCTCGCCCGGCTGACGCTGCTCGGCATCGCCGTGTTCGGCGTGCTCCTGGGCACCTTCACGCTGTGGCTGGCCGGGCAGGTCGGCGGAGTGCTCACCCGCGCGACCTGGCCGGACACCTCACCAGCCGACGCGCCCGGCATCGCCGTACGGATGATCGTCAACGGCGGTGACCCCGCCGCGGCGTGGCCGACCACGGCCCGCGCCGACCTGCCCCCCACCGCACTGCTGTACGTGCTGTGGTGCGGCCTGTTCATCGGTGCCTTCGTTGGGCTCGGCATGCCGGCGGTCCGCTTCGCGCAGCGGCGGGTGCAGCGGCGCGGGTTCGCCCACCGCAAGGACCTCGACCGGGTGGTGACCGCGTCGGCGGTGATGCGCCGCGTAGATGTCCTGCGGCCCGGCCTGACCATTCGGGCGACCGACCGCCCCGAGACCGTGCAGGCGAAAACCCGACGCCGTCAGGACCCCTTGGAGGTGGCGCGGTTCCTCGGGCATCACGCGCTGACCGGCGAGCCGCTGTACCTGGCCAACGAGTACACCGAGCTCTTGGCCGGCGCTGCGCGGTTCGCCAACAAGACGTCGCGGTACATCGTGCCCCGGGTCGCGGACGCCCGCGGCGCGGTCATCTCCACCTCCACCCGGCTCGACGTCGCCGCCGTCACCTACGACCTACGCGCCGAGCTCGGCCCGACGTGGATCTTCGAACCGCAGGGCCAGGTCCCCGGACTGCCGCGGCTGCGGTGGTCGCCGATCGAGGGCGCGCACGACCCGGACATCGCGGCGCTGCGCGCGAAGGGCTTCGCGGCCGGCGCCGGCCTCAAGGGCGACGTCGAGAACGGCCAATATTTCCAGGACCAGGCCGCGTCAATCATCCGCGGTTTCTTGCACGCCGCCGCTCTTGAGGAAACGACCACGATGACCGACGTGGCGAGCTGGGCGGCCAACCCCGCCGAACCCCGCGCCGAGCGGATCCTGCGCCACCACCAGCAGACGGTGTGGGCGGACAGGTTGGCCTTCCACCGCGAATCCACCGGCCGCAGCCGCGACGCCATCCAGTCGGTCGTCTTCGGCGCCCTGGACGCGTTCAGCAACCCGCGCATCCTGCGCGCCTGCTCCCCGCCGCGCGGCGAGCAATTCCAGCCCGAGCAGTGGCTGAATGAATCCGGCACCCTCTACCTGGTCGGCACCCGCAGCGGGCAGGCCCTGGTCGCCCCGCTGTTCGCGGCCATCGCTGAGGACATCATCTACCGCACCCTGCAACGCTCCTTCGTCGCACCGGGCGGTCGGGTGGAGCCGTGCCTGTACCTGATCGGCGACGAGATCACGAACATCGCGCCGCTGCCGTCGCTGCCCGCGCTGGCCTCGGAGGGCGGCGGCGCCGGCATTGCCCTGTCGATCTCCTGCCAGAACACCCACCAACTGGAGGAGCGGTGGGGCCGCGACGGTGGGCAGGCCCTACGCGACGGCGCGAACGCCCGCTTCGTGATGGGCGGCACCCAGGACGTGTCGGCGCTCAAGGACGCGCAGTCGCTGCTCGGTCAGGTGCAGGAGCTGTCGTCGTCCGCGTCCTGGGGCGGCGGGCGCGCCAGCGTGCAGGAGTCCAACCGACGAGAGAACCTGCTCGACCTCGCCGAGCTGCGGACCCTGCCCACCGGGCACGCCCTGGTGCTGCTCGGCAACATGCCCCCGGTCGAGGTCGTACAACCGGCCTGGTGGGAGCGCCCCGACGCCGGTCGCTTCAAGGCCGGCCAAGCCGCGTTCACCGCCCGACTTGAAGGGCGGCGCAGCTGATGACCGACCGAGGGTTCCTGTTCGAAATCCCGGAGCAGGCGTCGGGAGAGCAGCGGGCGATAGCCGAAATCGCTGGGCTTGTCGACGCGCTGCGGGTCAGCGTGGAACGCCTCGCCGAGGCGCACGTGGCACTCGGCGAGCGCGTCGACGCGATCGACGACGACGCGCGGTGGGCACCGGCGCGTCACTGCTGGCGTGACCTGGACCGCGACGCGGCCCGGGAGCTGTGGGCGTGGCTGATCTCCTGGACGCAGTGGCTCGTCGGCCGCTACGGCCTCGCCCAAGACCTCGGTTCGTGCTGGCCAGCGCACCCCGCCCTGGTGGAGGAGCTGACGGCGCTGGCCGTGTCGTGGCACCACGCCTACTCCCGCAAGGCCGACCCGGACGCCCCGGTGCGCTGGCACGAAGCGTTGCACCGGGCGCGGCACCGCTGGCAGGGCTGGGACACCACCCGCTGCCGCCACGGCCAGCACACCTCCCGCAGTGCCGACACCGTCTGGTCGCCGCCGTGGTCGCCAGACGCCGAGCGGGCCGTCACCGACGACGTCAACGCCCGGCAACGTGCGGCGCCGGTACAGACAGGAATGACGACATGACGCACCCCGCCGAGGTCACCAGCGTCTGGGACTGGCAGCGCTTCGAAGCCGCGCTCACCGGACTCCGCACCGGCATCGACCAACTGCGCAACTACATCGCCGAAATACACGACGAGCGTCACAGCTGGCGCGACAACCACCAGGAGGACAGGCAGCAATGGACGGAACTCGACGAGATGACGCGCCGGAACACGGAGCTGGACTGGGCCAGCGACGGGCGCCTCGACGGCGACTACCACCGCGACGTCGACGACTGAGCACCACCGCCCGGGCCACCGTCGCCGCCCCGCTCGCCCGCATCGATGCCGGCTTGGAGCAACTACGCCACGACATCGACATGGTCGTCGACGGCGCCGGCCGCCGCCCGAGCGTGCGGGCGCAGCTCGTGGACGTCCACCACCAGGTGCGACTGCTGGGGCAGCGGCTCAACACCGCCCTCGGCGCCGACATGGCCCCAGCCCCACCTCAGGAGCAGCCGTGACGCGGCACCGCGCCCTCAGGACGGCCACCGCAGGGGTGAGCATCGTGCTGCTCGCCACGTGCGGCGGTCCGCAATCCGCGCCCTCGGGCGGCGGGTCGGCCGCCGGCACCCACACGGTCCCGGCACCTCCGGTGCCGGCCACTTCCCTCGCTGCGGATCCTGACGGGGTCCTCCCGACCACGGCAGCGACGGCGGATCCCGCAGCGGTCAGCGCCGTCGTCGAGTTCACACGGGCCTGGGCGCGCCCGGACCTTCCTGCTGACCGCTGGCTGGCCGGTGTGCGTCCCTACGCGATCCCGGCGTACGCGGAGCTGCTCGCCACGGTGCAGCCGGCCAACGTTCCCGCCACCCGGGTTACCGGTCCGGGTCGTGCCGTGGCGGCCACGGCGGATCGGGTCGACGTCGACGTCACCACCGACGCCGGAGTGCTGCGGGTGGTCTGCGTGCGCAGCAGCGGGCGGTGGCTGGTCGCCACGCTTGGCCTGCGGGTGGAGGCTGCGGCCCGGTGAACCGCTGGCGGATCGGGGTCGCGGCTGTGCTCGTCGCCGTCCTGCTGCTGTGTGGGCTGCCGGTGGCGGTGGTGCTCACCGACGACGCGCCAGCCGCGGCCTGCACAGCGGCCGACCGGTCGTCCGCTCCAGCGGTCACGGGAGACGCGGCGGTGTCGGCGGTCGGGCGGTGGAACGCCGAGCAGGTCAGTAATGGCGCGCAGATCGTCGCCGTGGGTCGGGATCTCGGTGTGCCCGCCCGGGGATGGGTCATCGCGGTGGCCACGGCGATGGTCGAGTCGAGCCTACGCAACCTGCGCGGCGGGGACCGCGACTCGCTCGGCCTGTTCCAACAGCGCCCGAGTCAGGGATGGGGCACCCCGGCGCAGATCCTCGACCCTGTCTACGCCTCGACGAAGTTCTACGACAAGCTGCGGCGCCTTGACGGGTGGGAGGCCATGCCGCTGACCGTCGCCGCGCAACGCGTGCAGGTCTCGGCGTTCCCCGACAAGTACGGCCAGTACGAGCACGACGCAGAGCAGGTCGTCGCCGCGGTAGCCGGCGTCGCCACGATCACCGACCTGCCGGGAGCGAGCCTCGCCGTCTGCCCGGACGGCCCGGCGAGCGTGGCGGCGTCCGGGTGGACGGCGCCGCTGCGCGCCGCTGTCGGCAGCGGCTACGGGCCACGCTCCGGCCGATTGCATGCCGGAGTCGACCTGAGCGTCGACCGCAACACGGTCATCCGCGCCGCGAGCGCCGGAAGGGTGCTGTGGGCGGGCTGCGACCCGAGCACGGGCAACTGCGACGTCGATGGCAGCCCCAGCACCAAAGGCTGCGGTTGGTACGTCGATCTGGTGCACGCCGACGGGTACGGCACTCGCTACTGCCACATGGTTCGCAGGCCCGACGTGGCCGAAGGCGACACGGTGCAGGCCGGCCAGCAACTGGGCCTGGTCGGCACCAGCGGCCACTCGTCCGGCCCGCACCTGCACTTCCAAACCCACCAGGGCGTGTGCGCGGGCTCGCGGTGCGACCTGGACAACTCCAACTCCACCGACCCGGTCTCGTTCATGCGCCAACGCGGCGCCGCGCTCGGCGAAGGAGGTGAGGCGCAGGCAGCAGACGGCAGGTAACGCACCAGCAAGAGCACGGGGGGAAGACATGCACGAGGAGCACGAAGAAGAACAGCGTCCGCGCCGACGGGCCCCAGAGCCGCCACCGCCGCACGACTGCGGCGGACAGGTCGGCCAGCGCCGCAACCGCAAACCCAACCGGCGTCCCGCGCGGCGCAGGTGGTTCGAGTGAGCGCCGCCACGGACCGGCGACCGCGCCGCGTCGCCGGCATCTACCGGCCGGCAGTCAACACGCCACGCATGCCGCCGCCGCGACCAGGGCCACTGGCGCAGTTGTTCCGCACCGCCAACGTCCTGCGGGCTCACCTGGAGCGGGCCGTCCTGCGGGACGAGGGCATGACCTGGACCACCTACGACGTGCTCGTGCTGGTCTGCGCCCGGCGGGCGGTGGAAACCCGCACCGCCGCCGCCGAGATCGGCATCGCCAAAGCCACCCTGACGAACACTCTCGTCTCGCTCGTCGACCGAGGACTCGTCCGGCGGGACCTCATGGAAGACGACCGGCGGCGGGTGGTCCTGCGCCCGACCCAGAACGGCCTGGATCTCGCGCGCCGAGTACAACGACTCGTGGAAGCCGAACAGGCTCGCCTGTTCCACGGGCCAGGCCTACCGACTGGGGACAACCTGGCACGGGCGCTTCGGGTCCTCGCGACCCGCGGTCGGCAACTCGATGCCACCGACGACCCGGGCGCATCCCGGTGACCGGGCGCATCGGTGTAGCGCGCGGCACCGCCCTGTACGTCGGGGCGGTGCTCGGGCCCGGCGTCCTGATCCTCCCAGCGCTGGCCATCCACGCCGCCGGACCGGCGTCTCTGCTGGCCTGGACTGCCATGCTGGCCATGTCGGTGCCGATCGCGGCAGCGTTCGCCGCCCTCGGCATGCGATACCCCGACACGGGTGGGGTGGCGACGTTCACCCGGAGGGCGTTCGGACCGGCAGCGGGAACCGTCGTCGGGTGGTGGTTCTACGCGGCAGTGCCGCTCGGCATGGTCGCCGGGGCTCTCGCCGGCGGCCGGTACGCCGCCACCGCCCTGGGCTGGGGACCTGCTGCGGCCGGGTGGATCGCCGCTGGTGTCCTGGGGTTGGCATACGTGATGAACCTTTTCGGGTTACACGTGTCCGGCCGCGTGCACCTTGCCCTCACCGGCGGGCTCTTCGCGCTCCTCGCGACGGTCGTCGCCGTGGCGCTGCCACATGTCTCCGCCAGCCGCTTCGAACCATTCGCCCCGCAGGGCCTCGCGGGCGTCGGCAGCGCCGCCGCGGTGCTGTTCGTCGCCGTGTGCGGCTGGGAAGCCGCCGCCAACCTGGCGGGAGAGTTCACGCGCCCCCGCCAGCAGTTGCCAGTCGTCGCCGCCGCGAGCCTGAGCATCATCGCCCTGCTCTACGCCGGTCTGGCGATCTGCACCGTCGGCGTCCTCGGCGCTGCCGGTGGCGATACCGAGGTGCCCCTGATCCTGTTGCTCGATCCCGCAGCCGGGCCGGCCGCGATGGCGGTCACCGCGCTGTGCGCGCTGCTGTTGACCTTCGGCGCGCTTTTCACCTTCATCGCTGCCGCAGCGCGCGCCGGTGCGGCGCTGGGCCGCGACGGCGCACTACCCAAATGGCTCGCCGCCAACGGGGTCGCCGGGGTGCCGAGGCGCAGCCTCGCCGTTCAAGCGAGCGCCGCGGCGGCGGTCGGGGCCGCAGCGCTGTGGGCGCCAGCGATGGTTGACGTCGACCTGCTGATGCGCGCGTTCTCCGTGGTCATGGCATCGGTCACCCTGCTGGGACTCGCCGCCGCCGTAAAGCTGCTCTCGTCTGCGGTGATTCGCACGGGCGCAGCCGCAGCGGCAGTCGTCGTCGGCGCGGTCGCAGCGTTCGGTGGGCGTCTGGTGATCCTCCCGGTGGTCGTGGCAGCTGCGGCATGGGCCTGGCACCACCGCCACCCCCGGCCACCCGCGCCGCCGGTCCCTGCAACACGGGCGAAGCCCGCCGTCCAGGCGACGTCCGAGCGGATCCAGGTGCTAGCCGGGAACTCCCGGCAACTACACGACCGCCTCGCCTCAGGCGCACGCAACGCTGCGCCCATCCGAAGCCGCCCGCGCGTCCGGCGGTCATGACCGGCGGCGGTCGCCGGCACTTCCCTGGCCGGCGACCGCCGCCCTTCTACTGCCCGAACGACCGGCAAAGGAGCCGCCTCATGACTGTGACCGCTGCGCCAACCACGCCCGCTCTAGCAGGACTGGGCTGGCGCCTCGGCGCCCTGTACGGGCCAGCCATCTACGGAGTCAGCGCCGCTGCCGTAGCGCTCCCGGCTGCCGCCGCCGGATTGCACGCCACTCCATCGGCGGCGGTGTGGATCCTGACCATCCACGCTCTCGGACTCGGCATCGGCGCAGCCGTGGCCGGACGAGCCACCGACATCTGGGGCCCCCGCCGTGTACTCACCCTCGGGGCTGCTTTCCTCGCCGTCGGCACGATCGTCTGCGCGAGCGCGCCTACCCTCATCGTCGCCGTCGCCGGTCGCGCAATGATCGCCGCTGGGTCCGGGACGATGACCGCGACCGCGCTCACGCTTGCTGCCGGCCAACCTGAGCCGCAGCGGCCGGTGGCGTTGGCGCGACTCGGCGCGATGATGGCCCTGTTCTCGGCCACCGCGCCGTTGGCGGGTGCGCTCGTCACCGCCGCGTCGTGGCGAGCAACACTGGTGCTGCCCGCGCTGTCGCTGGTGGCGCTGCCCTTGTGCTGGCCGCGGACCCACCGTCGACGCATCCCAGGGCAGGTCGACGGGGCGGGTGCCGGCCTGCTGGTGCTCGTCGCAGCCGGGCTGCTGCTGACGATCCAATCCGCCACCCTGCACATCCCACAACCCGCCGTCATCGCCCTGCTGGCCGGCACCTGCGCGCTCGGAATCCTGCTGATCGTCCACACCAGGCGTCACCACGCGGGGTTCCTACCGGCAGCCGTCATAGGGAGTCGACGGTTTTGCCTCGCTGGGCTCGTCGGAGCCGGTGTGTACGGCGGGCTGTTCGCCTGCGTCTACGCCGTACCGCAGATGCTGACCCGCCTCGGCTACAGCGCCCAGGGCGTCGGCCTGCTGCTCCTACCCGGCGCAGTCGCAGCGGCGCTGATGGCCCGCCTCGCCGCCGCCGCCATACGCACACTACCGCCGCAGCGCGTGCTGGCCGGCGCAGCCGCACTGTTCAGCGCCACCGTGCTGCTCGCCGCCGTCAACCAGCGGCCGGCGGTGTTGACCTGCGCGGCCACAGCCGGCTTCGCAGCCTTCGCCATCGCTCAGATGACCCTGACCGCGGCCATCTCAGCGCACACAGCCCCTCCGGCACGAGCCGGCGCTGTAGGCCTGCTCAACCTCATCTTCTTCATCGGAGGAGCGCTCGGGTCAGCAGGCTGCGCGGCCCTGTGGCACCCGCTCGGGCTACCCACCGCGCTCGCCGCCACGGCAGCGCTGCCGGCAATAGCCACTGCAGTCGCGTGGAGATGCCGCCTCTGACAGACGCCCCACGACATCACCCAGCACCCCTACGCGACAACCCGCACCTTCCATCCTTGGCCTCGACAGGAGCGAACAATGACGGCAAACCCTCTCAACGGACCTGCCCAAGATCCTCGGCTCGACGCCCTCCTGCGCCAGCTCAACGCCGCGCAAGCCAGGAACATCGGCTTCCCCGCCGCCGTCGACATCGACTACCGCAACATGGCGCCGCTGCTCGCGCACCTGCTCAATAACGTCGGCGACCCGGACGCCGACCCAACCCACCCCAACCACAGCAAAGACCTCGAACGCGAAGTGCTCGCCTTCCTCGCCGGCCTGTTCCGCGCACCCGAGCGCTGGTGGGGTTACATCACCAGCGGCGGCAGCGAAAGCAACCTCTACGCCTTGTACCTGGCCCGCAGCCGTTACCCCGATGGCGTCATCTACCACTCGACCGCATCCCACTACAGCGTCCCCAAGGCCGCCCATCTGCTGGGCATGACCACGGTCCTCGTCGACACACAGCCGAACGGCGAGATTGACTATGACCAGCTCGCACGCCTCGTGCGATGGCACCGCGACCGGCCCGCCATCGTCGTCGCCAACATCGGCACTACCATGACCGAAGCGATCGACGACGTAGGACAGATCCGCGCCGCACTCGACCGCATCGGCATTACCCGGCGTTACATCCACAGCGATGCCGCGCTGGCAGGGATCCCACTCGCACTCGCAGACGACCCACCCGGATTCGACTTCGCCGACGGCGCCGACAGCATCTGCGTCAGCGGCCACAAATTCCTCGGAACACCGCTGCCCTGCAGCGCGGTCATAGCCCCGCGACGCCACACCGCCCACCTGGACCAACTCGTCGCCTACACCGGCTGCGCCGACGGCACTATCACCGGCTCCCGCAATGGTCATGCCGCCGTGATGATGTGGAGCGCCATACGCCGCTACGGCCGCGAGGGCCTGAGAGCACGAACGTATGAGGGCCGCGACTTGGCCGCTTATACCTGCCGCCGCCTGGAAGAGATCGGCTGGCCGAGCTGGCGCAACCCCGAGGCCATGACGGTCGTCCTGCGTACCCCGCCGCCGGCGGTCCTGAAGCGGTGGCCACTACCGACCAGCGGTAGTTGGAGCCACGTGATCTGTATGCCAGGAGTTAGCCGCATTCAGATCGACCAGTTTCTCAACAGCATCGCCAATGCCGTTTTGCCGCATAACTTTCCAAATCTGGAGGGGGCGTACCGTCGGTAGCGCTTCGGGTGTCTCGGCCACCGCGTATTGCCACCGCCACCCCTTCGCGGGGTCAGGTGCTGGAACGGTCGAGTTTGGGCATTTAGCGGGCGTTGCGGCGGTAGCAGCCTCGTTGCGACGCACCTGGTAGCGATCCAGGCCGACGTCGCTCTTTGCGCAACCTGGAAGCACTCCTATCTGATCGCTCAGGGCCCTCAGCGAAGCGGACGACAAGCTTGTCGGTGCGCGTAGGGTCGAGGCACAGGCGATGGGCCGAGTCCGCGAACCGCGCCAGGGGGCGATCCGGACCCGCCCACCAACCCACAGTCTCTTCGACCGAGACAGGCACGGGAACCTGCGCGGCCACTCGCGAGCCACAACAGGCAGACGATGCGACCACCCGGCCACGACGCCGAGTCGCATCGACATTGACCGCTGATCACCTGCGGGGACTGGGCGGATGGATCGCCCGTGACCTGCTGAAATTCCAGATCACCCAACTGCGACCGGGTTGCTCGTGCCCCCATGGCCCTCATCCCAGAAGAACGTCAACGCACGCCGTCGTCGGCCAGCCATCGGTTCGTCTCACTCGATCTGTCAAAATCCGACGATGACCAGCGGCGACGTACAGGAGCTCCGTGACCTCGTTAGCAAGATCGCCCATCAGGTTGGGCAAAGCGCCACCCACAAGACTCTCGACGATGACTTACGCCGAATCGGATTGCCGCCGTCGACCAGTGGACCAAGCAAGGCCGATCGCACCGAGAGTAGTCTGCTAGCGCTGCCGGATGACCAGCTCGCCGATGTAGCGCGAAAAATGGTTGCCAAGTGCGAGTGGCTCGGCTCCGATGGACGCCGTATGCAAGACCTCGTCTGGATGGGTGAGCACCACCCCCACATATCAAAGCGGACGAGACGTGACATCGCCCGAGCGCTTAGAGGTGACGAGCTAATCGAGCACTACTCGCGTTTTCGATCTCTACTAGACACCCTCTTCGACCTCGGGGGCGGTGTTCTCTGGGGCGGGCGCGACTACAGCGTGGGAGGTGAGATAGACCGGCACTTCAAACACAATCCGGACTGGTCGGTGGAGGAAGTGTTCGATGCTGTGGGGGCGATCGACTCAAGCTCCGACCGACGCTTCGGGCTCCTGATCGAAGGCATCGTCTCCGGGAACACGATCCCCGACGAGGGGGCGCAACGCCGTCTCGCCACCTCGATCAGTGGGCCCATGGAGGCGGCAGGCCTTGAGCTTCGCGAGATTGGCACCCTCGACGGCTACCCCACGTTCGAGGTGGTGTCGGTCCGCGCGCACCAAGGCCAACCGAAGAATTTGATCTTCGCCTCGTCTACGAAGCCGGACCTGCGGTTGAACGATGCCATCGACAACGAGATCGAGATTCTGAGTGACCCGGACGACGTACTCGTCTATGACCGGCCGATCACCACCAGCGGCATCCGGTGGCGCGACCTCCAAACATGGTTCCAGGCCACAAGGCGGCTCGCCAGCGAGCAGGAGGCCAAGACTCAGCTATATCGCCGCCTGCGCCAAAGCCTCCCCGACAGCTCACCACCACAGCGGCTGCTTTTCGATCTCTACCACGAGATTCACGGCACTGCCGTTCACGAACTCCCTGCACTGCTGCCCGAGGTTTGGCTTTACTGGGACCCCCTGACCGTCAAAGCACGCGGGGCCGCGGCTCTGCTGAACCTGCGCATGGATTTTCTCCTGCTCGTCCCCGGCGGTGGCAGGATCGTCCTTGAGGTCGACGGCCGCACCCACTACGGCGTAGAAAAGGGGGCCAGCCCTGGTCAGAAGGTCTGGATCGCTGATCCACCCACCTACGCTCGCACCACGGCTGGTAGTCGCAAGCTGACAGTTGCCGGTTACGAGGTATATCGGTTCGGGGCCTACGAGCTGCGAAATCATCGCGAGGCCCGCCCCGTGCTCGCGGCGTTCTTCTCCGAACTCTTTCTCCGGCACCGGGTCAAGGTTGGACGAAGTAGCGGGAGCAAGTAAGACGACGACGGTGGCTAGGAACGGATCAGACGGAGAATTTCGAAAGACGGGATCCGATCATTGCGGTGCGACCAGGTTGACCGTGAGCCGGTCGCGCACCTGCTCAGGCAGCAGGCCCTCTTGACCCAAGTGCCTGGCGACCAGCGCCCGGAGTTGGTTGTCATCAAGGCCAGGACGCTGAGCCATTAGTTCGCTCCATGCGCGTGCCGCCGCTTCCGCAAGCCTGAGTACGACGTCTGGGTGGACGACATGGACGTGAGCCTCGGCGCCCGCCGCGCCGGTTGGGTCCACGGCCGGTTTGGGGGAGACGATCACGGTGGCGCTATCTGGTGGGATGTCGGCGACTGCACGATCGGACTTAAGAAGACGGAGTTGATCGCCGGCCTGACGAATGTCCTTTTGCGGAACGAGGCCGGACGGTTCGTGGTCACTCTTAGCGTCGATGGCCAGCCAGAGGTGGTGGTCCCAGCACCACGTGGAATCGCAGCGACCGGAGCCCGGCGGCTTCTGCGCATCAGCTCCCAAAACGTAGCCGAGCTTGGTCAGGGCGGGCTCATACACGGTCGGCTTGCGTTCCTTGAGGGCAGCGAGCATCTCCTCAGCCACCGCCGCCGCCTTGGGAATGGAGGTGCTTCTCATTCGGGCTGCCACCGCTGCAACCGCCGTTGCGGAAGCTGATGAGAGCGCCGACGTCTGGATGGTTGGTATCGGGGCTAGTTCCCGGATCCACATCGACGGTTTGGCTGCAGCTTCGGCCTGGGCGGCAAGAGCGACCGCGTTCTGTCGAAGTGCCTGGTTGGCGGTGGTGACTCCGGCTTGGTCGGCCCAGGTAGCCGCCAGGTAGAGCCAGAATGAGCGGTAGCCACGTAGGGCGTCGCCACCCTTGCCGAGTTGCAATGCGGCTTCGTTGGCCCGGGCGCTGGCCTCTTGCCATTCGCCCATGCCGGACAGCGACCATGCTTCGACCTCGGATTTGACTGCGGCGGCCAGGGCGCCACTAGCGGGCGGCGGCGTCATCGTGGCTTCATTACGCAACTCAGTGATGATCGGCTCGGCATCGCTGCGCCACGCGTCGTCCTGGCCCAGGAACGTGGTGACGTTGTCGAGGATGTCGGCGGCTGAGGTCCGTCGGCTGTTTTGGATACCGAAGTCGATCTCCGCTTGGAGTTCGGGATCGAGAGCCTGTCGAATCTCGGGTCTGACCATGTATGTCGTCAGGTCGGCGCCCAACACGATCACGACGGCCCAGTCATTCGGGCCGCGCGTGCAGCGGCCAACTCCCTGCACGACGCGCGTACGGACGCGTTCAGCCAGGGCGGCACCTGCACGGACGTTCTGCGACAGGAAGCGTTCTTGGAGGTTGTCTGTGTCCGGTTTGCCATTCAGGACGACGACGCGACAGTCGTCGCCGGGAAGGTCGAGCCCGTCGTACCGAGCGGCGAGCCCGCAGACGGCGTTTGGTAGCGCGGCAAACTGTTCCATGCCGCCTTCGACGTCGTTGATGCCGAGCACGGGCCAGCCGGGTTGGGCAAGCTCAGTCGCAGTGCTGATGGCGGTATTGGTGTCCGGGGCGAGGACCAGGGCTTTTCCCGCTGCTGCTACGACGGACCGGGCAAGTTGTTGGGCATCGGTTACTTCAGCCAGCTCGGGGAAGACGAAGAATCTGCGGCCAGCCCTTGGTGTAGGTGCCGTGTCAGGCAGTGCTACCCGCGTGATCGCCGGGCGTCCAAAGGCCCGTTCGAGTTCCCCACCGCTGCCGAGCGTCGCGGACAGGTAGATACGCTGTGCGGCCTGCGTGAATACCGGGTTCTTATTCGTCGGCGGGATGCCCGGCCGGATCAAGATGGCACCGTAGGAGACGTACGCCAGGCAGCTCGGAATGGCGTCTCTGATCATTGAGTATCGGTACGTCCAGGGTGCCGGCAGCTGGGCGAGAACCGCGTCGAGTTTGCTGACCATCTCGGGCTGACGCAGCGGGACGACCAGACGGGCGCTGCGGTACATGCCGGGGTCGGGCGTATAGTCGCGCAACCGTTGCAACGGGATGCCGTCGATCGCTGGCGCGAGGACGTCGAGAAGTTGGGTGTACGCCTTCTGGTTCGTCGAGCGTCGGAGGTGGATGGCGTACTGCTCGCTGACGTACTGCTCTCCAGCGTGGGCGTCGTCGAACAGGAGAAGCTCTGGTACCGCTAGGTGCGGATTGCTGTTGAAGATTGTGTTGTAAGTGGTCACCGCGACCGCCTCCGCGGCCTCGTAGGCCGCGCGGTCTGCCGTAGGCCAGCTCGTGTGGCTGCCCATGAGGGTTACGGCAGGAACGCCCTCCCGAGCGGCTACTTTCGCGACCTGCGAAGCGAGTTGTTGGGTGGGGCAGGCGTAGGCAACCCGGCTTGTTCGGGTGACTCTGACCCAGTTGGCGATGACGAGTCCAGGCAGCGTTTTGCCGGTACCCGTTGGTAGTTCCAGCGCGAGATCAGGGTCCGCGGTGTGGTTGGCGGCATATCGCCGTAGAAGATCCCCTTGGTGAGTCCAGAGTCCCTGCACGGCACTGGGCTTGCGTGGGAGGTCGCGGTACATGGCTTCGGGGCTGGCCACCGCTACCGCTTTCTTCGCCCCGCCCTTGAACGCCACGCTTGCCTCTGCTTCTCTTGGTTGCCGTTTGGAGATTCTACTGGTTGGCCGTGTCACGTCCGACCGGACTAAAACGGCGTCTGGCTAGTGGGTCCGAATCGCCGAGGGACCTGGCACGGCCGCTTGGCGTCTGGTTGGCCATCGACGACCGCATGTCGGGTAGTGCCCGGGGCCGCAGATACCATGTAGCGCCTCTCGGATCATCGGCCCCGGGGATCCCGGTGCTCGACATAAGGTCAGCGACGTCGGCGCGACTGTAATCTCAAGGCGTACGAGTCGCTCGTTGGAGGAGTCGCCGCCAGCCGCTGTTCCGGTGCAGAACCAGCTGGTCTGGTCGCTCGTGCAGAGCGCCCAGCTAATCGACTAGTCACCTTCAGCATCCGATCTTTCCTCGACAAGCCCAGCGCCGTGGGCATCGCTGCTCTCAGGGTTGGCCAGCACCCACTCCCCGCCGTCAGGCTCGCTCCTGCCTGTCCTGCGGAGTAGTCCGTGAACACTGAGGAAGTCGATCATCACCTGCACCGCGTTGCCCGCTTCCCAGTGCCCTGGGGCCGCACCGCGATGAGCGGCGTCGTTGCGAAGGGTGTTTAGTGAGCGCAGGCGCTCGACTGGCACAGCGAGCGGAAGGCGGTTCTGTTCGGCGATCGAGATGTAGTCGCCAAGAGCTGTCCGCGCGTTGATGCGTCGTTGCTGCCTTTCGGGCAGCCGGTCCGCGTGGTTGCGGACGTGCCGGCCGAGGGCAATTTCGAGGGCGGTGGCTGCATCGATGATCGCGCGCCGGTTCGCGTGGCGTCTGTGCGCGGCGCGTGCGTCACGGCTCAGCACCTCTTCGAGCGGCGGTTCGTTGCCGTCGCGGACGAGCCCCAGGATGCAAGCCCATTCCTCAACGCGCAGTGGACGGACGTGAGGTGTTGTGATCTTGATGCCCAGGGCGCCATCGTGAGGTGGTTCGATGAACGAGAGGCCCGCACCGACTGCCTCTGCGTCGTAGACACGGTGATTGGGATCGAGGTCCTGGCCGGTCACGATCTCGGTCCAGGTGCGCACATCGTCAAACCACCTGTTGATGTATTCAGCGAGCTGATGCTCGGGGGTGAACCACGACTTGTGGTCGTAGCTCGGGCCCTCGACGTCGGTCACGACCACGCGATGAAGGGCGGTGGCTGGCCGAAGCGACTCGGGAATGTGGGCGCTGTACTCCTGCGCCCATACGGGCTGGTCGCCGGTCAGCTCGAGGCGTGACTCGGTGCCGAGCACAGGAGGGGGACCACCTACCGGTGGTCGTGAATCTGGCAACACGACGCTGAACCGGAGCTTGTCGTAACCGGTCAGGTACGTCGCATCGAGCGCGGCGCACATCACCCAAATGTGCACCGGCAGCTCGAAGATCGCCTTCACCTCCATGTCGATCTCCTCACTGTGCACCTCTCATTGAAGCCACTGGCGTGCGTGCTGAAGGGAAGATACTCGGCCCAGGCGTTGCCGGGCTTTTCAATTGTTGGTCGAGCCGCGGACGCCGAGCAGCTGCGAGTAATCACGCGGACCTCCGGGCAGCCACGCCCATGTATCGGCGGAGACGCAGGTGCGGCACCTACCCGAGAGCGGTTGCCGGGGTGCTGCACCGCGCTCTTGCCCGAGCGCTAGGACGCGCGCCCACGTGCTCGGCTGGAGTGCTGCGTGAACGATGTTCGCGATGCAGTCCGCAGTGCACCGGAACTGGTGTCTACGTTGGCGCGAAGTTCAGGGCGACCGCAGTTCGCCCGTACTCGTGCGGTTGGTGGAGCAGGCGGCTTCGCGTCTTTTCTTGGTTGCGATGGCGCCCGCTGACGTTAATCGTCGACTTCGCGAGAGTGCTGTCGGGTGACGTCCTCGTGCTCGCTGCTACGGGGCTGAGGTGCTCCGCCCCGTGGGGCTGCCTCGCCAGCCGGCGGCGGGATGATGTTGTTGACAGACTCGGCCAACCGCTCGACATGTTCGGCGATCCGCTGCACGTAGCCGAGGACTTCGCGGGTGAGCTGAGTTGTAGACGGCGTTCGCGCGTGTTCGGCTTGCGTCATGAGGCTTGTGAGGATGGCGCCGACCTGGTGATCGGCTGGCGAAGCGGAGTACAATACGGGTGAGGACATGGTCTGGGCTCTTTGGCTCAGGTTGTGGGGGCCGCGTTCGCCATCTGGTGGAGCGGCCCCACTCGGGTTGAGGCGAAGTTCGGTGCCGGTGTTCGCTTCGAGGATGGTGGCGACGTCGGCTATCCGGTTCCACCATTGCGGTTCGTCGGTGCGGATGGCGCGGCCTGCGGACCACGCGACGGCGTCAGCCATCCAGAGTCCGGGGTCGTTGCGACCTTCGACGTGGATGAGCCGCATCCGGTGGCTGATGGCTCCTTGTTCGAGGAGCCGACGGTAGGCCCTGATGTCGTTGCGGTCGATGCTGGGCAGCCGGCTGCCGGTTTCCCGGGCGTCGCGCCACTCTGCGGGACTGCCCCTGGTTTCGACGTACACGTCGCGGACTCGTTGGTCGTTGAGGTGGCGCAGGAGCCGTTCCATGCTGAGCCGTCGGGCGTGTTCGCGTTGGCCTTCTAGGTGTGCGTGTACGTGGCGCGGGTTGTTCGGTACGGCGGCCATGTTGCCCGGGTCGATGGGTACTTGGGCGGAGACGACGGACCATCCGGCGTGCTCGGATACAACGTCGAGCATCGCTTCGATCACGCCGACGTGTCCGCGGTGGTACAGCGCGGTGGAGTGGTAGCCGTCGTGGATGCCGGTGGCTTCTTTCGCGGCGGTCTCGGCTGCGGGGACGCTGTCGTGGTCGATGATGACGGCGGCCATCAGGTAGGCGCCAGGTGAGTTGCGTTGTTGGAACCAGGACTCGTCGACGAACGCTGTGGGGTGAGTGGCCATTAGTCAATCTCCGCTTCCTCTGTGGTGCCCAGGTCGCGGGTGGTGGTGCGGTCCCGGGCGGCGTTGGCGTGCTGGGGTAGGCCCTCGGTGATGGGTGTGGTGTGCGGTTGTGGCCGGGTTTCGTCGATTGCTCGGACTCGCGCGGTGGTGGTGGCGATGGCGTCGGCCAGGGTGGTGCGGCGGGTCGTGGTGCGGCGGGCTTGTTCGGCTGCGGCGGCGAGTCCGGCGTAGCGGGTGGGCAGGGCGCTGGTGTACCAGCGGCTCCACGTACGGTGCCGGGATTCGAGGTCACCGATCCGCGCCTGGTGCTGGTCGATGACCTCGCGCAGGCTGGTCAGCTTTGCGCGCAGACTGGCGGCCCGGCCGGTGGCGGCATCGACTCGTTGTTGGGTTTCACGCTGGGCGGTGAGGATATGGGTGCGCGATGGTCCGCGTTGCCACCAGCGGGGGCGCAACTGCTGGGCGTGTGCGGCGGCGCGTTGGCCGGCGGCGCCGACGGTGGCGAGGAGGAGCGCGAGGTCGTGGTGGCGCTGCTCGACGTCGGTGAGGGTGAGGTGCGCGTCGCGTAGTTGGTCGGCGACGTACGGCGGCGCGGCGGCGTCGGCGGTGCGTTGCGCGGTGATTAGTCGTGTGAGTTCTTGGTCGTCGGTGGTGGTGAGGTGGCCGGCGAGGGTGGCGGCGCCGACGACGATGCGGGCGCGGTGCCAGGCGTTCCAGCGGGCGATGTCACCGCTGGAGGGCTCGGGTCCGATGGGGTGCTCGCTGGTGAGCTGGTACCGGTCGCGGTAGCTGGCAATGACCTCGGCGCGGGCTAGCCATTGGTCGCGGCCCGCTGGATCGTCGGGGACGTCGCCCAGGGCGCGGGCCCAGGCGGGCCGCTGTTCGGCGGCGAGGTCGGCTAGGGCGCGGACGCGGCGGTCGCAGATGCCGGCGACCTGGCGTAGGGCGCCTCCAATGTCGCCGGTGAGGTTGGCGGGCAGGCGCTCGGTGTAGGTCGCGGCGAGCTCTGGTGTGGTGGCGATGGTGGGGTCGGCGGTGGCCCGGCCGATGATGCGGTCGATGCGCCAGGACAGCACCGCGGCGATGTCGTCGGCGGAGTCGATTTCGCGGGGTCGGATGGCGCGGCGCAGCACGTCGGTGGGGTCGTGGCCGGCTTCGCGCAGGGTGGTGAGGCGGGCGATGAGCGCGGGCAGCGCGAGGTCCCGGGCGAGCCGATCGGCCAGCTGCCGTCCGCTGATCTGCCGGACGATGGCGAGGTATTCGGGGATGCGGGCGCGGGCGGACAGGTCGTCGTAGATCGGCGTCCAGGCGTGCAACGCGTCGACGTCGGCCCAGAGGTGCTGTTCGGTTTCGGTGGCGGAGCGGTCGGGTGTGGCGCGGCGCATGATGTCGGCGAGGACAGCGACGCGGGCGGTGGGCGGCTGCGGTGGGGTTCCTTCGCGGGGGTGGTCGTCGGTGACGACGTACGCCTCGTTGAGGGTGGTTCCGCGGGTGAGCATGACGTAGAGGCGGGCTAGAGAGGTGTTGTCGTCGACGAGCGCGCGGGCGGTGTGCACGGTCTGGCCTTGGACGGAGTCGACGGTGAGGGCGTAGGCGAGCTGGACGTGCTGTGCGGCGTACGCGGCGGGCAGGATGGCGGTCGCGCTGGTGCGTAGGTTGGTGACGTGCACCTGTCCGGCGCGGGTGATGGCGTCGACGCGCCATTGGTCGCGGTTCGCGACGTAGGTGCTGGCGGCGCTGATGCGCCGGTCGTTGCGGCGGGTCACGATGATGTCGCCGACGCTGGCGTGGTTGCCGTCGCGCAGCCGCACGGCGGGGCCGGCTCGGACGAGGCCGGCGTGGATGAGGATGTCGCGGGCGCGGCGGGCGATTTCGGCGGCTTCGTCGGCGGTTTCGACGAGCATCATGCTGCGGTGCTCGGTGGTCATGTCGGCGGTCCACCGGTCGAGCATTTGACCGATGAGGTGCTGGCGGTGACCGCCGACGATCCGGCCTCGGCGGTCGTATTCGGCCAGGACGGTGAGGTCGCCGCCGCGCAGCCGTAGCGACGCTTCTCCTTCCCACGGTTGGGTGAACCGGCGGACCTGGGAGAGGTGGGTGGTGGTGCCGAGGCTGTCGAGGTAGCGGAACAAACCGCCGGGCCCGATCGCGGAGATCTGCTCGGGGTCACCGACGAGGATGAGTTTCCCGTTGACCTTGTCGAGGTGGGTGACGAGGCGGGCGAGGTCGTGGCTGGAGACCTGTGATGCCTCGTCGATGATGACCCATTGCCCGGGTCGGAACTGCCAGTCGGCGGCGGTGGTGCCGGGTGGCGGCCGGTGTTGGGCGTGTAGCCATCGGGCGATGTTCTCGGTCCGCAGCGCCTGTCCGGGCGCGGCGGTGGCGTCGGCGAGCACCTGGGCTGCGGACTGTCCGACGGTGAGGCCGATCACCGGCACACCGGTCTCGCGGGCGGCGGTGACGACGGCTCGTTGCAGGTAGGTCTTGCCGGTGCCGGCGGGCCCGACAACGCCGGTGACGCGCCGGTCGTCGCCGACGAGCCACCGCAGCGCGGACTTCTGCTCGGGAGACAACCGCAGCGCCGCCGATGCGGTGGTGATCGCTGCCGCTGGGGCGGGGATGGCTCCGCGGCGGCCGGCGTAGGTGAGGACTTCCTTCTCGGCGGCGAGGACCATGTGGGTGGTCATCTGCAGGTCACGGTGCCGGGTGTATTCGCTGTGCCGGTCGCTGCCACGCAACAGGCTCGGCCCCCACTGCACGAGCGCTGGCGGTGTGAGAACGCGCAGCCCGCCCATACCTTCGGTGATGGCTTTCCCGGCGAGGTTCTGCACCCGTTGCCAGTCGGCCTGTGGTGACTGGCCGGGAGTGATGTCGAGGACTCGGCCGATGGCCAGTTCGAGGTGTTCGCGGCCGAACACGGCCCGCTCCTGGCCGAGGGTGCGCACGGCGCGAGCGAGCGCAAGGCGCACGTCGGCACGCACGGCCGCGTCGACGACGCGGTCATGGTCTGCGGTGGGGACACCGAGCTGCGCGGCGACCGCACGGAGAGCGGTTTCGTCGAGGCCGCCGGGGTGTAGTCGGTACGCGCGGCGAAGCACCCGCCGCGCGGCGGCAGCGGTGTCATTACGGGCAGCGCCGGTGAGGACGGCACGTACTTGCCCGGTGGTGTCGAGTCGTGCGGCGCGGTCCTCGGCCTGCCAGCGTTGTACGGCCTGGTGGGTGGACTCGGCGCCCTTGTGCGGCCGGCGGGTCCGCAACGTCGCGTCCTGCGCGCGGCGCCGCCACTGCGCGGCCACTGATCGGGTTGCCGGGCCCTGCCGGTCGACGCGGCGGTTCATCTCCTCGGTGATCGCGCCCCGCCGCTTGCCGTAGTGGCGCAGCGAGGCCTCGCTGAAACCGCCGATCTCGCGAATCCCGGAGTCATCCCGCGGGGCGAAGCTCACCCCGAGGCGGCGGTGAAGTTCGACTTCCACCGCGCGTTCGTACGCGACCCGGGCGCCGATCGAAGCGCGGTAGAAGGCCTTGCCGTCGAGGGCCAGCCACTGCGGATCGCCGTCCGGGGTCACCGTCTTGACCTTGCTGGAGACGACGACGTGCGAATGCAGCTGCGGGTCACGCTCGCGGCTCATCCGATGGTCGAAGACCAACGCCGCCAAACCCCCGGTGTCGAGTTGCCGGACACCGCCCGCGCCAGCGCGGGCGAACGCACCGTGGCGCTGGAGATGATCGAGCAACGACCGCACACCGGCGTGATGGGCAGCCACGACGTCCTGCTTGACCGCGTCGTCGCCGAACGCCCACAAGAGCGATACGGACTTAACCGGGGAGACAGTGACGTCGTATGCGGATACGGCACGCCGCTCGGGCGCGTTCATGATGTCGTGCCATACCTTGTCGCGCTGCTCCACAGTGGCATCGGCGGGCAAGTGGGCCAGGGCCCGCTGGACTGCCTTCTCGCGGTACTCGTCGGTCATCGGCGTGTAGATCCGCCATTTCTGCCCGAGCCGATAACCGGCGCTCGGGTGCCGTCCTTGGCCGATGAGATACCGCATTTGCCGTTCGTTGACCCAGCCGCCGACGCCAAGGACGGCGGCGCCGTCGCCGGCCCACCAGCCAGGGCTCTCCCCTCGCGCGGTGTGGTTGATGTAGTAGGGCGTTGGCCCCCCATCGCCCAGTGGGCGCAGGTCATGGCGGCCGGCGGCGACCTGCTCCATGACGTAGCGGTAGCCGTCGCCGGGCGAGATGCGCGTGACGGACAACATGTCTCGACCGTAGAAGATCAACTATTCGAACAGTGCCGGAGAATGCAAGGGGGTGTGTCCCCCGTAAGCGAGCAAGAAACGATGCGGTAGCCGTTTAGGCAGGCCACAGAGTGCGTGGCTGAGGATGAACGGTCGGCCGGGGAAGATGACGAATTGCGGCCAGCATCGAACGAACAGGCGAATTGGTGTGGCGTGTGATCTGGTGAGCTGCCGGGAGCGGTCGCTACGGTCGGGGAATGGCGAGTAAAACGGGGAATGATGCGACTTTGGCGCTGCGGCGGCGGCAGGAATTGGAGCTGCGCGCGGTGCGGGCGGTCGAGAAGGCTGCCGGGACGGTCCAGGACGCTCAGCGGCGTCGGCGTGAGGCTGTCGCGCGGCTGGATCAGGAGGTCGGCGCGGCTGCGGCGGCGCATGGGTTGGCCGTGGCGGTCCTGGCGACCTTGCTGCGCGATGACCGCCTAGCGGCGGACCTGACCGGGGTGGACCTGGCGCGGGTGCGTGCGTATCGGCGTGGCGCGGATGGGGCTGCGGTGCGGGCTCGGCTTGCTGAGTTGGGCGAGGTGGTGCCTCGTCGTCGGCGTACGGCTGTCCCGGTGCCCGGAAATGCGGGGCCGGCTTCGGCTGGTGATGTCTCGCGCGGCGCTCCGTCCTGAAGTGGTGAGGCTGGCCGGTTCGGGCGAATGCCCGAACCGGCCAGCGTTGCGGGGTGCGTGGTTAGGTCCAGTCGAGTCCGCATCCGGTGCAGACCCGAACCGTTCCTTCGCCTACCCATTCCATGAGTTCGTCGTCAGTGGCGGCGCAGTGCTCGGGGATGGCGGCGGGCCAGTTTCCTTGGATGACCAGATGGCCGGGGTAGACCGATCCTCGGGTCTGGCTGCCGTGGAACATGACGGGCGGCCCGGGGTGCGGGTCGATTAGCGGGAGCGTGGTGCGGTGGCGCAGGCCGGTGCCGGTGAGGTCGGTCGGGGCTGCGGGCGGTCGCTTCATGTGCACGGCGCGGCGGTACTGGGTGAAGTCCTTGAAGGTGGGCGCGGCCAGTTCCGCGCGATCGATGAGCGCGAGCGCTTCGTAGGGCTCGGCGGCCTGGTGGTGGTGAAATGCGGCGCGTAGGTAGGCGTCAGCCCGTGCTATGCGGGCGGCCTCGCGGTTGATGCGCTCAGCGAAGGTGACGCGAGGCGCGGTAAGCGTGTCGGGGTTAGCGTCGAGGTGAGCAGCTACGGCGTCCCAGATTGTGGAGCGGCCGTACTTGTCGGTCAGCGTTTGAAGGTGGCCGTCTGCGATGTGACGTACGGCTTCGTTTTTTCCTCCGCCCATTGGACTGCTGTAGTAGTTGGGTGCCCAGTCGTCGCAGGCGTGGGCGATCATGACGAGTTCGGGGCGGGTCAGACTCATGCTGGTGCCTCTCGTGTGCTGGGTGGGTTTGCGCTGTGGGGTACGGCAGCGGGCGACGGGTGCGGACGCCGGCGGCGGCGCGCTCGATGCGCGTCGGGGACGTCTGCGGTGCGGTCGCCCGGCCGCCTTGTCGGCGGCCGGGCGATGCGCGGGTTAGAGGTGCTGACCGAGCAGGCGGCCGGGCTCGCCGGTGGTGACCCATCCGGCGGTGTCTCCGAACAGCCGTCCAGCGCGATGGGCGAGCGTGACGGGGTACACGTCGGGGCGCTGTACGTGGTGCTTGCCGTTCTGCCAGAGGTCGAGCAGCAAGGCGGCCAGTAGCAGCGTGGCGCGCATCCGGCCGGCGTTGCAGGCGTGGCACTGGTGTCGGCGGGCGTACTTGATCAGGGCGACGGTGGCCGCGCGTAGTTCGATGGCGGCGGCGGTGCTGTGGGTGGGTGTCGTGGGCCACGCTGGGGCGTGCTCGCACAGGTGCAGAAAGGTGATGACCTGTGCCATGCGGCGGCGGGCCGCGTCGAGCAGGTGCAGGACGTGTCGCGTGTGGGGGTCGGCGGGAAGGGCCGGGAGCGCGACGGTGGGAGCAGTCAGCGTGGACATCGTGGGACTCCTCGCATGGGGTTTGGTGGGTGTCCGTTAGGGGTTCGCCGTCCCTGTTGAACAGCTATTACTATACCCGGTTCTGGGTGTTGTGTCTATCTGGGTGGCCCGGAACTGTCCGGGGTTCCGGGCCACCCAGGGGTGGGCTACAAGCGGTAGCGGCGGCGCTGCATCGGGAGCGTTGCCGTGACGGTCGCGCCGATGTTCTGGTGCCACTCCTTGACGCCTCCGCCGCGTCGCTTGGCCGCGTACATGGCGGCGTCTGCCCGCCGGATCAGGTCGACGGCGGTGACGTCGTTGTGGTCCGCGAGGGCGAGCCCGAGGCTCGCATAGCAGCCGAACTGTGTTGCGCCGAGAGTGACGGTTGCCGCGTCGAGCGCCCGGGTGGCGGCCTCGGCGTTGTTTCGGGCGGTGTACATGCCGTCATCGGTGATGATCATGAACTCGTCGCCTCCCATCCGCCCGACCATTGCCCGTGAGAGGTTGAGCGCCGTCAGGGTGTCTGCTACCCGGCAGAGCACGAGGTCCCCGGCGGTGTGGCCGTGCTCGTCGTTGATCTCCTTGAAGCGGTTGAGGTCGAGAAGGGCCACGGCTACCGGGCGGGTTCGGTCGGCGAGCAGGTAGTCAAGGTGCACGAGCAGTGCGCGGCGGTTCGGCAGTCCGGTCAGGGCGTCGTGGTGGGCCTCGTAGCGGGCGGTGACGATATCGGTGCGGAGCTTCCTGTTGCGCGCGAGAAGCGCGATGCACGACGCGGTGGTGGTTGCGAGCAGGAGCGTGGATGCGGTGCTCATGCGTCTCCTTGGTTGGGGGTTTGTGTGGTGTGCGGTGGGGGTTCGCCGTCCCCTCCGAACAACTATTACTTTACCCGTTCTTGCGTTCCGTGGCTACCCTGCTTGGCCTGTTCGGACGTCAGATTTTGGTGATCTTGCCGAGAGAAATGCCGGTGGCTACGCCGACCAGCGCGCGGGGTGCGGCCGTGGTGCGTCCCCCCACTTCTTCCGGCGGTGGGGGCGAGTTCACTCGACCCGTGGCGCGCGCAGTGGAGGTCAAGTTCGGGCGCGGGGTTTCGAGGAAAAGATCATGCGGGGTGTGCATGATGTTTTGCGAGCCGCGGCCGGACTTGACCGGAGCGAGCACGTCGCTAGCCTGTTCGGCCCCCACCGAAGGAGAAGGGGTTTTGAGCAGTGCGGCCGCAGGCCGCTTCCGGTTTCCGGTCCGCTAGGACCGGGCCCGAACCCGGCGGCAGCGGCACCCGACGGCGGCCCGGTGCGGACCGCCGTCAGGCGACGTCAGCTACTGATCCGGAGCGGGTGGCCTGATCCGCTGTACCCGCTGCAAGAGTTTAATGGGGATTTCGGCCGCAGGGGTCCGGGTCCGGGGGTCCAAGGTCAAGCGATAGCCGGTCGTCCACAGTAGGCGCCACTGGTGCGCGGTGTGGCCGGGGCGAGCCCTATGAGGGTCACCGGCAGATGCTGGGACATCGAGGGCCTGGGCGCTGTAGTGGGTCATGTGGCCGGCGACCATAGGGCAGGCGGTCACGCTGTAGTGGGCGCACTCGGGGTGCATGGCGGGTTCGGAACTGATGAGCCGTTCAAAGTCGATGGTCCGCATGGCGAAGACACACAGCCGGACCATCTGCTCACCGCAGATTTGGCAGAGTTGGTCGATGAAGGCGGCTTGTAGCCGGGCGGCGTCGATCGCTCCGAAGCGGTACCGGCCGTCGGGCATCTGGGCGGTGATCCACGGTACGACCAGGCCGCCGACGGTGGGGCGGTGTCGCAGCCGAACGGGAATGGGGATCTCGGGCATGAGCAGTCTTTCTGGCTGCGGTGGTGCCGGCCGGTGTGCCCGGCCGGCACCGACGAATGGGCTTGAGGTGGGCGTCGCCCGGCCTATCCGGTGATGTCCGCGCCGAAGCGGCGCGACATGTTGTCGAGCGGGACCGCCGTGCGGGTCGTGGTGCCGTCGTAGGCGACGCTGAACGCGTGAAAGACCCCGCCGGTCTCGTCCGGCATGTGCTCGATGTGCTCGACGTGTTGCCCGCTGAATTTGGTGAGCAGCAAGGCGTGGATGGTGGCAGCGTCGCCCGTCGCCCCCGTCGGCCCGGGGGTGGTCGTGACGACAACCGCGACCGAGAAGATGCCGGTGCGAAACACCCGCAGGGCGCAGGTGGCCAGGGTTCCGCCGCCGCTTAGGTAAATCAGGGTGCCCGTCGCTTCGAGCGGGGCCGGTCCGGGAATCGCTGGCAGCGTGTGTGCCGATCCCGGCTGCTCTCGGGTTCCCTCCCAGACGCGATCCGCCTCAAGGTCGGCGCGCAGGGTGTCGGGGATGACGGCGTAAGGGCGCACTGCCTCGATGATGGTGGCAGGGTCGGTGATGCGCGTTTCCACCCCGAGCCACAGCGGCATGTAATCGGGGTTGTCCTCGTTCAGCTCGCCCTCATTGATCACCTGGGCGAAGTAGCTGCGTAGCGGGCGATCCCACCCCACAACCACGATGTAGCCGTCCCGGTCGGGGCGGGCTTCGAGCTGATGCCTACTCACGAGAAATCTCCTTGGGGTTTGGTGGTTGTCCTGGTGGGGTTCGCCGTCCCACCCGAACAACTATTACTATACCCGGCTTTGCGTCGGGCGTCTACTGGGAAAGCCTGAGAAGAGTGGGGAGATCAGGGGGAGTCGCGTGCGGCGACTCCCCCTTTCACTCTCACTGCTCGTTCTGGTTCCTGGGGTTGCCGAGCACGTGCACCTTCTGGTTAAAGATCAGCGGTGCGTCGTCCGGCCCCTTGATGTGCGGGCGCACGTAGGTGCGGCGGCGTAGTGCGCGGCCGGGGCCGTAGGGCTGTTCCCGGTAGAACCCTTTGACCCACCATCGGTGGGTGTAGACGCGCGTTGGTGTGTCGTCGGTGGCGTCGCGTCGTGGCTGCTGCTTGCGGCGCAGTCGCACGAGTCGTACGAGTGGGGCGGGCCGGTTGGCGCGTTGGTACGCCTTGCGGGTCGCCTTGTCGGCGGGCGCGTCGGTGATCTCCGCGTCGGGCTGTGTGGTGAGGATCCACGTGGCGATCAGGGAGCACAGCATGAGGCGGGTCTGTTCGCTGGCGGGCGCGTAGGGCTGGCCGAAACGCAGCCCTACGCCGGTGCTCATGGGGACTAGCCAGCCGATATCCTCGCGGAACTTCTGCAATTCGGGCTCGGTGAGCCGCTGGCCTTGCATGAGGCCGTCGGCGGGGCCGTAGAACGTGACCCAGAGGCCACCGGGGACCGGCCCCCATTGTGCGGCGACGACCGGCACCACGAGGCCGGTAATCGGCTCGGTGGGCTGGTATACGGGCGTGTGCCAGATGAGCAGTCCGTCAGGGGCGGGCATCTCGATCTGCTCGATGCGAACGTCGGGGAGGTCGCGTGCCGCGTGCGCGGCCAGGGCGGTGAAGTCGGGGTCGATCCAGAAGATGCGCGCGTTTTCGGCGTGGTTGGCCATGAGGGCGCAATGCTGCCGCAGCAGTTCGGGATTGTGGCGGTCGACGATGACGGCTGGCGCGTCCAGAGGAGCGCCAGGCAGCATGTGTCCGGAGACCTTGTACGTCTCGCCTCGGGCGAGCGCGTCAAGTAGGTGCGCCGGGCCGGCGTTCCGCCAAAAGCGCACGAGCCTGTCTCGCACCTTCGGCAGGATCTGCGGGCGGAGTGATCGCACCTCGGGAGCGGGGGCCGCGTCGGCGCTGCCGGCGCTGCCGCGATGAGTGGTGCTGTCGGTCGCCGCAATCGGTTGCCGGGCGGGCGTGATGGGTGTCGCGGTGAACAACGCCCGGTGCATGGAGCGCAGGACTTGCACCGAAATTGTTCCGTCTCGGCGGCTAAAGCGCTTGTAGGCGCGTTGGGTGAGACCTTCGGGGTTCCGCTTCTCGACCAGGCGCGCGCACGTCTCGCACGCGTCCCACTTGTTGCCGAAGTTGTGCAACTGCGCGTCGGCGCGGTCGGTTGATACCGATAGGTCGACGTTTTCAAAGGCGAAGGTTGCCACGGGATGCGGTGCCGAGCAGAAGTCACAAACGGGCTGCCAATTGGCAAGTTGCGCGAGCGGGACGGGGTCCGGATCGTGGTCTTCGAAGCTGCGGCCGGGGTGGAGGAAAAACACCTCGTCCCTGGTGGTAACGGCCGTCAGGGATCGGCCGCAGATTCTGCAACCGTACTTGTCTGCCATCGGCAGGGGGTAGTCATGGATACCCATGCGTCTCCTTGGTTGGGGGTTTGTGTGGTGTGCGGTGGGGGTTCGCCGTCCCCTCCGAACAACTATTACTTTACCCGTTCTTGCGTTCCGTGGCTACCCTGCTTGGCCTGTTCGGACGTCAGATTTTGGTGATCTTGCCGAGAGAAATGCCGGTGGCTACGCCGACCAGCGCGCGGGGTGCGGCCGTGGTGCGTCCCCCCACTTCTTCCGGCGGTGGGGGCGAGTTCACTCGACCCGTGGCGCGCGCAGTGGAGGTCAAGTTCGGGCGCGGGGTTTCGAGGAAAAGATCATGCGGGGTGTGCATGATGTTTTGCGAGCCGCGGCCGGACTTGACCGGAGCGAGCACGTCGCTAGCCTGTTCGGCCCCCACCGAAGGAGAAGGGGTTTTGAGCAGTGCGGCCGCAGGCCGCTTCCGGTTTCCGGTCCGCTAGGACCGGGCCTGAAACCCGGCAACACCCGATGAATTGGCGTGGGTGTTGCCAGATTCGAGCCCCGTTGGGCGAGCTACCGGCGCTGCTCTGCATGATCGAGGATCGCCCACAGCGTCGCGCGCTTCCATCTGCGGCGGTGGCGGCCTCTGGGGCCGACGTTGTCTTCGTCGGCTTGGCGAAGCACGTCGTCGGGCAGGGCGTTTGGGCTGTTGTATCCGAGGACGCGTGCGGCCTCGGGGGCGCCAACCAGTTCATCGGGATCACCGGAGCGGTCGGGGTGGCCCTGGGGTGTGGCGCGGGGGCGCCCGGTGTGGGGTGCGCCTTGCCCGGTGCGGCTGTCGGCGATCTCCCACACCGTGCGGCGCTTCCAACGCCGCCGCTTACGGCCCGTGGGGGTGAGAGATTCGTCGTCGACACGCTCAAGCAGGAGCGGCCAGATTCGGTTCTGTCCTTGTAGTGAATCGGCGCTTCGGTAGCCCAGCATGCGCGCGACGGTGGCGCTGTTCACGAGCTCGTCAGGATCGCCGCTGCGGTCTACGGCGGCGCTCGCGGCGCGTCGGGCTCTGACTCGGGGCAGCTGGTAGGAGGCGATGCTTTCAGCGAGCCATTTGGTGCCGTCGACGCGTTCGGGAAAGCCGTTGGTGGCCCGCTCGCCGTAGAGCTTGTCCAGGTGGCTGAGGGAGATGCCGAGCATCGCTGCGGCCTCGGCACGGCCTACGCGGCTGCTGTCGTCGGGATTGCGGGTGGGCATGCGCCGATGATGCCGCATCCACCGGCTGGGCGGCCGTAGGGGCTGCGCGAGCCGCCCGACACGTACGTTGATCACTTTCCTGCTCCGGTGGCCGATGGGGGGTGTCGTAGGATGGGCGGCACGTGCTCGGCGTATGGGCCTTTGGGGGCCTGTGTGGCGTCGGCACCAGGCGGCCGGGGGGAGTTCGCCAAACTAACCCCCCGGCCGTTGCCCTGTCCGGCGATGTGCGGCGGTGCGAGCGGTGGTGTCGCGCGGCCTGGTGGTGGCCGGCTCGCGGGGTGTCACTGGCTCGATGGCCCGCGAGCGGCGAGGCGAAGGTAGCGGCGGGCGGTCCGGGCCAGCAGCCCGTACTGCGTGTCCCAGCGCGCAATGATCCGCCCGCTCGGCAGGTGCCGCGCCACGTACTCGCGTCGCGATGCCTGCCAGCCCCCGACGCACACCGGGGTCGACTCGGCAACCAGTTCCCAGCTCTCGCCGTCGGCCGAGGCGACGTGGGTGTACCGCTCGCGGGTCAGCGACCACTGGTCGCCATCGACCGTGACTACCAGGCCGTTGGCGGTACCGTCGCGGAACAGGTGCTGTCGGCCGGCGCAGTCGCAGATCAGCACCACGTCCGCCCGTGCGTCGAGTGGTTGCGGACGTGTTGCGGCGCACTGCCAGTGGCCGCACAGCGGCAGGTGGCGTGCCGTCGCACGCTCGGAGTCGGTAAGGGGGGTGGGCGGCATGTCCGCCTCCTTGGGGCAGGTGTGTGGGTTCCGGTGAGGGTTCGCCTCCTCATCCGAACAACTATTACTATACCCGGTTGACGGGTTTGTGTCCAGGCCCGAACGGCGGTTGTGGGGCGGTGGTTCTAATCGATGGCCAGCGGCCTGGGGAGGGGCAGACAACGAAGCTGGCAGGCCGTCGCGGCTGGTTGCGAGCGTAGCGAGCGGCCGGGGCGGCCGGTGCCTGCGGGAGCAACGGTCGGGACCGGCGCGGACCGAGGTCGAAAGCTGGGTCCGGCAACCGGAAGGGGTACGGGCCGGATCGGCGGCAGACCGCGTCGACCGGTTGAGGGCTGTGCTGCTTACCTCCGGCGGTGACCCAGGCGCTGGCACCGCCTGTCATCGTTTGCGATGCGGCGGCGCGACGGTCATGGCTGTCGACCGGCGGCGAGGCGCCGGCGCAGCTCGGACAGGGGGAGCCGGTGGCGTTGCCGTTGGCGCTGTTCGGTGAGGATGGCGACATCACCGAGTTGGTCGCGTAGCTGGTTTTCCGCTGCTTCGGCGATGGCGTAGTGGTCAGGGAGTACCTGCAGCAGCCGCGCCCAGTGGTTCTTACCGGCCCGGACGCAGGCTCCGCCGCAGTTGTTGTGCGGTAGCCCGAGGTCGTACAGCCGCGGTGGGCGTAGCCCGAGTCGACGCGCCCAGGCCAACAAGTCGTCTTTGCTCAGGTGCGGCGGGTCCAGCAGGGGGAAGCTAGTCGCCCAGGGATACCAGCCGGCGGCGATGGCGGGGGAGCGCCGCCGGTCGCGGGGTGAGGCGTCGAGTCCGATGTACAGGGTGGTGGAGTCCGGGTCTGCGTGGGTTTCGAGCCACTGGCGGCACGGTCGGATTTTCAGGGCGAGAGTGCAGGGCGCGACGCGGCTGTTGCCGAGGTAGCGCACGTCCTGGAAGAGCTGCCAGGGGGTGCGGCCGTCAGCAACGCGAGTGATGGGAACACCGAGCTGGGCGCTGCTGTCGCCCAGCCAGCGATACAGGTCAGGGTCTTCGGTGAGGACGTCAGCGAAGAGTAAGACCAGGCGGTCGGTGCCGTGTTGGGCGGCGACGCGTTGCGCGGCGGCCCAGCTCGCGATGCCTCCTGAGTATTGGACAACGTGCAGGCGGTCGGCAGAGCTGCCCGATCCAGGGAGGGAGGGGGGAATCTTTGAGGGCATGTCGGTCCGTTCGGAGCGTGGCCTGTGGTGATGTGGTCTTTGCGTGCCGGTCGGACGGCGGGTGAGCGCCGAGCCGGGGGAGGCGAGGGGGCGGCGCGTGAGCGCCCCTCGTCGGAGCCGGGGCGCTCGATGCGGCCCGGTTCCGTCACCGCACGTCAGGTTTGGCGGTGCTCGGTGACGCGGCGAACGACCAGGGGTGTCGGCGCGGCCGTTGCAGTGTTGGTGGCCGTGCCGGTCGGGGGCCTGGTATGGCCCCCGACCGGCAGGCTTATGCGGCGAGCGTGCTTTCCACCTCGGAGCCCGAGGGCTGGTCGCTGTCGTCCCGGAGGGCGCGGGTCGGCCCATCGTCCGGTCCGTCCGCGCTGGTGGTGGTGGTGTCGGCGTCGCCTTCGATCAGCAGGTCGTCGGGCTCTGGGGTGGCGACGACGCTGAGGCTGGCGCGCTGCTTCGTGCGGTTAGCGACGCCGTCGATGATGAGCTGTTCGACCTCGCCGACCTGGAAGCCGTTAGCGACGCACCACTGCAACCACTTGGCGACCGCCGGGTCGGGTGCCCGCCAGGAGGATCGGGTGATGCCGCTTTCGTTGGCGGCGGCGATGGCTGCGAGGGAGATGACGGAGTAGCGGCCGTCGCTGACGCCCCGGGCGGGAACGCGCTTGGTGCCGGGACGCTTGGCCTTGCCCGGCGACAGAAGGTCGTCGAGCATTTTCCGGCCGCCGTTGACCCAGGTGGAAAGGATGTAGCCGGAGTCGGCCAGCATGTCCGCGATCAGCTTTGCCGTGCCCTTGGGAGGGGTCTTGGCGGTCAGGAACGTGGCCAGCCATTCGCGGCGGACATTGTTGGCGATCTCCATGGCCTTGTTGTTCCCGATGACCAGCCGCCGTTCCGCCTTCTCCTCCTCGGTCATGGGACCGCTGCGAGTGGAGGTGACAGCGTGGGCGGGAAGGGCGTGGCCGTATTTGCGCCAGTCGGTGCAGTAGCTCGTCTCCGACAGATGGTCGCCGTAGGCGAGGAACAGCCGAACAGCGTGCCCTGGGCAGTCGCTGTGCGCCTCGGCGTCGACGCGGTTGCCTTCGGCGTCGCGCAGGTCGGTAACCTCCTTGATCTTGGGGTCGTTGTACCGAGGGTGTTCGGACAGCAGCGTCACCCCGGCGGTGGCGAGTTCGGCGCGGCGGGCTGCCTCTGCGGCGATGGCGGCGCGGACGCCGCGATAGTGCTCTACCGCACGGGCGAACGCGAACGGACCTTCTTCGGCCTCCTCTAGCAGTCTTTCGACGCGGTTGGGTTCGTCGGCGAACTCCGCGAGCGCGGCGACCTGAGTGAGGTCCAGGCCGAGGGTCTGCGTGCGCTCGGCGGTGCGCTTGTCTAGGGTGGCGAGTTGCCGGCCGGCCTTGATGTGCTCCGGTTGGTAGCCGGTGCGCTCAGCGATGTCCTTGTCGCTCATGCCGTCGAGGGCGAGTTGTTCGATGGCTCGGGCCTGCTGAGTTGCGGTGAGTTCCGTACGGTGAACCTGCCGGAGCATGCTGATGATTTGCTCGCGGTTCGCGGCCAGGTCTTCGCGCACGATGACCTGGATCCACTCTTGGTCTGCTTCGACGGCGGACCGGTAACGCTGCTCGCCGTCGATGATCAGATACGGGCCGTCCTCGTCCGGTCCGAGCGGGACGACGATGAGGGGTGAGAGGAGGCCGCGAACGCCGTCCTGGTGCAGGTTCTGCACGATGCCGGGCAGGGCCTGCGCATCGTCGCGGGCGTTGCCGGGGTTCGGCTGGATGTTCTTGACCCGGACCATGCAGTGCCGGCCGGGCAGGGCGGGGGCTTCCTGGGCCTCGTCAGTTTCCTCGACGTCGACATCGGTAGTGGTCGCCTCGGCGGCTTCGGTCAGGGGTGCGGCGTCTTGGGGGCTGTTCGGGGCCTCGGTCTCAGCCGGTGGGTCGAGCTGCTGTGCGGGTGTGGTTTCCGTAAGCACGGTTCGTGCTCCCTTCGGGCTGTGGGTGTGTTGGTTGTCCGGTCGCGTCCGGGGTTGCCGTCCAGAGCGCGCCGGGGCTTGCGGGGTTGTTGTTGGTAGCGGCGGTGGCGGGCTGCGCGCCGTGCGCTGTGGAGTTGTCAAGGAACGGTGTTCGATCGGTCAGGCCGCTGTGGGTAGGGCGGTGAGGTGCGGGCGGCTGGGCGGGGACGGCATCGTGCAGCCAGCGCATGTGCCGTCATCCCAGCGGTGCGGGCTCGCGCCGTCGCCTGCCGGGCAGGGGCGACACTGCAGATCGGTGATCTCCGCGCGGTTCAAGCAGATCGGGCATAGACCCCAGTTGGCGGTCGGCGGACCGGAAATGAGGATGTCGCAGTCAGCGCAACACCGGCCCGCTTGCCGAAGGGCGCGACCGATGATGTCCGCCGTGGCGATCGCACGGTGGGCAGCAGCGGGAAGGCTCCTCCACGCGGCGGTCGCCTGTACGCGCTGCCAGTCGTCGTCGCTCAGCGCCGGGCTAGGGAGGCTGGCCGGGTCGTCGGTCTGGGCTTGGAGGTATGCCTCAACCTCGATGCGGCCGAACAGGGGGCCGGTCCAATGGAAGGTGCGGGCGAGAACGGATACGAGGTGCCGAGCGTCGGGCTCGCGGAGGTTGCGGGGTAGCGACACACCGTGAGGCAGCCCGATGAACATAGGCATGGTTGCTCCATCAAGGGTGGAAGGACATTGCGAGGCGGCACGCGGAGTACCGCGTACGGGTGCGGACCCGAGATCACTGACGAGCCGGCGATGAGCTGGCGCGGCCGAGGGGCCGGGTGCCGTGCGAGCGGCACCCGGCGGGGTCGGTCAGACCGTGGCTGCGATCTCCATGGCGCGTACGCCGACGCTTTCCATGTCGAAGGCGGCGTCGGGGTCGCTGAGCGTCTGCGCGGCGCTGGTGACCGCGTGCAGCATCCCGCCGGCGGTGCGGTCCCCGCCGTCGATGAAGTGGTTCAGGATCAGCCGCTGCTCCTCCTCGGTGAAACGCAGCCGCTGCCCAACGACCCGAATGGTGTGGTCCGGGTCGGGGATACGCCGGCCTGCCGTCTCCTCAATCTCCTCGATCTTCCGGCGGATGTAGCGAACGTCGAGGAAGCGGCGCACGGCGTCGCGGGCCTGCTTACCGATGAGACTGAGGTTTGCCTCGTGGGTGTCGTTGCTCCACCGGATCGTGCCCTCATCCATCTTCGCGCCGAGGTGCACGGCGCGAAGCGCATCCTTGGTGATAGTGACGCCGTTGTCGCAAACCTGGACGACGATGCGCGGGGTAACGGTCATCGCGCCGCCGCCGGTTTCGCTGTTGGTGAAGACGAGCCCGGCGAAGACGGTCGGGTTGTCCGCGCCGGTCGCCCCGGTGAAAGGGCTGCGGTAGTTGCGCAGCAGGGTGGGGGCGAGGGATTTGATGGCCTCGGAGTGAACCCGGACGACCATGCGCCGCTCGCTCAGGTCGCACGCGAGCTCCACCCGCAACCCGGACTCGCGGATGCCGGACAACACCGACATCAGAACGTCGAGGTGGTCAATGATCTTGTAACCGTCGCTGAGGAAGGCGCGCAGGATTCCGCCGCCGTTGCCGTCGGACAGGCAGCGGGCGAGGTATCGCTTCCCGTGCTGGAGATCAAGCCAGCCGTTGACGTTGGCGTCGTAGAGGTGCAGGGCCTGGGCGCGGGTCTTGCGCAGGTAGCCGGTGGGGATGCCGAGCTTTTCGCCGAGTCCAGCGTCGCCGATTTCGGTGGGCAGGTACAGCCCATCGGAGGGGGTGACGCCGGTGTCGGTGAGGATCGGCTCTGCGCCGGTGATGCGCAGGTGGCCGGCTTCGGCGCGAAGCATTCCGGTGCCGGCGACGATGTCGAGCTTGTGGCTGTGCTGCTCGTTGAGGATGGTGGTCAGATCTGCCAGGCTGGCGTGTCGGGCGGTCAGGGGAATGGTGTCGAGCGTTCCACTCACGGTGATTTCCTTCGGTCGGGAATCGTTGGTATTAGGTCGGGGGTTGCCGCCCCTCCCTCATGTATTTAATGATACATGACGCAATGCCGCTGCGTCTAGTCGGAACCATCTTCCCGAAGGATCTTTTGAGTGATTAGGGCATCATTCTCTGTTGGTCCGGCGGCGGGTGGCGGGAGGGCTCGTGAGGGGCGTGGAATGAGTTGCCGCTGTGCCTGCCGCAAAGCGGCGGTTGCCGCATCGATAGTCTCAAGAACTTCGATGAGAGTGGCGTCGTTGGCATCTGAGGCTAGGTCCGCCAGCTCGCCGTTGCGCATCTGGCTGCGGTCGAGGCTGCGTAGCACGTCAGACAGGCTGTTGTGGAGGTGGTGACGCCCCAGCGTCATCAACTGGGCTTTCGTGTAGGGCTCGCTTCGTACGGCCCACATGCACCAGCAGGTGAGGTCAATGGAGTCGAGGTGCTGCTGCCAGTCGGTGGGCTCTGTCTCCGGGCGAAGTGCGAGGATGAGGTCACGGCGTGTGGCGACCTCATAAGTGTTCTGAATGATGCCTGGTCGCCGATAGCGCTTAGTGCGGGGTTTGCTGCAATCGGTGCGGTGCGCCTCGGGCTGGCGACGTGGAAACTGGACGTGCAGGAGCGGCATTGGTCGCCTTTCTAATGGGCGAATTCGGCGCGGCCGGGTCGCCATGGCCAATGTATTTAAGGATACATGATTGCCATGGTTTTGCGTTATTCCTGCGGGTGCCTTGGGGCGCTTTTCGCGCATCCGTGCGCGATGTTGAAGATTCTTCCCGGCGGCCTGATCTTCGATCCACCATGTTCGGGGGTGAGGGGCAAGCCCGGGGTGTGGGCTTGCGGCTCACCCCCGAACATGGTGCCCCTTGGGGCAGGTCGCCGGGAAGAATCGGCGCTGCTCTGATTCGTCCCGGAGCCTGCCTCGCCGGCGAGGCGCCGCGGTTCAGCGGCGGGACGCTGACCCGGCGGGAGGCCATCGGCCGGAGGCCGATTCCAGCCGCAGCGACGACGAGGGCTGCGCTCGGGGCTAGTGGCGGGAAGTAGGGGCGGACGCCGGCGATTGCTGCCCTGGAGGCTGGCTTACGTCGCACCCCTCGGGGCGCTGAACCTTCCCCGTTCTACTGTTGATCCACGCCTGCACTCGGTGGCGTTTCCAGTATCGGATCATTCCCTGTGCGGGTGCCGGCTCTTCGACGTCGAACCGGGGAAGGTAGCCATCCTCGCCGCGGTCCCACGCCGCCCTGCTGAGGCCGACGTAGTAGTCCCATGTCCCTTGGCTGATGCCGAGAATCTTCCGAAACTCGGTCGCGGAGATCAGTGCCTCTGGATCGCCGACGAGGTCGACGCAGTGAACGCGTGCTTGCCCCGCCTCGACGATCTGCGGCAGGAGGATGTCTCGGACGTTTTCCAGCTCATCGACGGGAAACCATGACTTCTTGTCCTGCTTAACCGGCGCGGGCCAGCCGGAATCCTGCTCTCGCTGCTTTGGCGATGTCTTGAGTCGGACGGTCGCCTCGGACCGGCGGGTCAGCTCGGCTGCGCCGGCAATGTCGGTGTGTGGTCGGCCACCGATGTACCGGATCTCCATGTCTGTTCCTGCCCGCGAGTGGCCAGCGGCTGGAACGGCCGGGGGAACAACGTCCGCGAACGAACGAAGTGGCAACCCCCCGGCCGCGTGAAACAACCAACGTTCCCAACCTCACGCCGCGAACGCGGTGTGAGGCCGAAGAGGTTCCGATGGTAGCAGTCGGCCGACGACTGTCATGGGAAAGGACGACCGGACAGGAGGCGGTTCAGGGAGCGGATGACCAGCGCCAACCGAGACGCGGCCACCCCGTCGAAGTCCGGTTGACTCCGCGACTCTGCCGGAGTCCGGTTGGCGTGACGCACGCTAGAGGTTCGACGACATGCCTAGTTGGCCGCCATGGGGAGCCCGAGTGCTGGGGCTGTCGGGGCGTCTTCGCATGGGACTGGCCGCTTCTTTCGAGGGCAGCGGTTCTACGGGGGGTGAAGTATCGTCGATGGGACGGCGCTGCTCGTTCCCCCGTGCGAGCAGCGCCGCTCTATCGGTGCCGACTGACGGTGGCCCGAACCGCCTAGTTGGGCGGGGAACTGCAGATGTTCCCGTGTATGCCCAGGCTGTGTTCCTCCGTCACCCCTCCGCGTCGGCCAGAGTCCTGGCGACCAGTTCGGCGATCTGCTCCGGATGCGCGTACCAGCAGTACAGCCCGAATGAGACAGGCTTCCAAGTTGACCCGCTTTCGGTCGGGAAGAGTAGTTGCCAGCTGGCCTCGCTGCTCAGGGACAGGTGTCGGTCTCTTCCCAACCCCCAACGGGTCTCCGATTCGAAGACATGCACGTCGGTAACCTCGATACCACGGGATCGTAGGTGCTCTACGACCCCCAAGATCAGGGTGTCCATATCGAGCGCAGGACTACGGTCATCCGGCGCAGCCACCCTGTGCAAAGGCAGCTTGGCGTCTCGCAGAAGGTCGGCTGCCTCGTTCAACTCTGCTCGTGCGGCGTCCGGCTCGCCGGCGAGCTCGCCGCGCTGATGCGCCGCGTCGAGCCATACGCCCAGCCCCTCGGCGACGCCAGCGAGGGCATCGATGTGCTGCCCGAGCGCTGCCACCACCGCGTCGACGTCCCGAGTGGTCCGCAGCGCGTACGGCTCGCGCAGCGCGTCGCTCAACGTCCCGGCCTTTTCCGCCAGGTAGCGAGCACTAGCCACGGCGTACAGCGCGGTAGTGGTGCCCGGCTCGCGGTCGAGCCCTTCTAGGTGCTCGTTGTCATGCTTATGGTCTTGATGGACCTGCTCGTAGTCGCTCTCTACGCTTAGCTCGTACTCGTCGTGGTAGCGCACCGGCACTCCCGCGATGGTTACGGTATCGGTTTCGCTCATCGTCGCCCCTCTCGCACGCGCCGGTGCCCGGCCGGACAGCCAGCAAGGTACGCGCTCGGGACTCTGTCTCGGCGCACCCCTTGCCCGGCGCGTTGCTTAACAAGAGCAGGCACCGGCAGACAGCCTCACGCGCGATGCGCTCAGAAACGGGTCTACATCCGATCTGCGACCGCAAGGTGTGGCGCCAGCGGTGCGCTCGCCAAGGTTGATATGCATGCCCGTGGAACGTTCCCACGGACTGCGCCGGCATGGAGACCGATCGTCGAGGGGACGGCTTACCGTTATAGACATGAATCAAGCGGAGGTGCCTGAGGGTCCGATACGTGACCTGCCGCTGCTGCGCGAGCAGGCGGGTGTCCGCGACCGTACGGTCGACGAGCACATGTTCCGGGTGGGGAACTCAAGCTTCCGGCTCCAGCTATTCGCCCGGAGCGGCGTGCGACCGGTCGCGTTGGCGACGCAGACTGACCGCGAGGGCGCGGCTTTAATGAACGGGGCGGAGCGGTTTGTCGCGGCGATCTGGCAGCGGCACTGCCCGGATGAGCAGGATCCGCCGATCTTTATCGCGCATCAGCTGCTCGATAGCAAGGACCTTGGATTGATGCACTATGGATTTACCGCCGCTGGCCCCCACACGGTGGGTGCGCCGAGGTGGGGGCCGCGGCTAAGCGAGGCAGAGCTGCGCGTGCTGGTCGGGGGTCCGGTCGACGTGTCGCGCGGAGACGGCTACATCGAGCCAGCGCGGCCGCAGGAGGGCCGGATGCGGTACGCAGTCGCCGCAGTGGTCGGCCTCCCCCGACCCGATCTGCACGGCGATCCGCCCTGCATGCCATCGGGAGCGCCGTGGTGGCGGCGTGTCGGCCGTCAAGTGGCACCGAGGCGCCGCGGCCGCGGATGCTGCTCCTATCACGACGGTGACTGGGGTGCCGCTTCCGAAGCCGCGATCCGCGCACTGGCCCGCGTCGAGGCCAGGCCCACGGAGCCCACGGACGACGGCGAGGACGATCAGCTGTACCGCCTGCTCGACGCGTTGCGGACGCTAAGCGACGAGCATCGCCTCGACGAGTGGACGATGGAGGCGGCGGCGAGTCTTTTCACGGATCCGATCCAGCCGCTGCGCGGCGAGGGCGGACCGTACATTAACGGGCGGCACCGCAGCCAGGCCATGCTTGACGCCGGCACACGCCGCACCGTAATCGGTGTTTGGGAATACCCCGGCGATGACGCCTAAGCGCATCCGAGGGCGCCTTGCCCGACGGGCTGCCGCTTCTGGAGGCCGGGGAATGACTTGATGTTCGAGCAGTGCTGAGCCACCCTCGGTGCCGGTCGGAGGCGACTGGGCCTTACCGGCAAAAACGGGCAAACGACGAGGCCAATCCACCCGACCGCTCATCTGAAGTTCCGCGATCGAACGCATGTACGATTCGGTGGTGGCGGAGGAGGTAGTGAGGCGGTGGTGGAACGGCGTCTGGGGACGCCTGACTCGGCGCGATGTCTGGTTGATCCGTCAGACGCGATGGAAGGTGGTAGCTCGTACCGGAGACAGTGAGACCGGGCAGATGCTGCGCTGGACGTACGACTCGAAAGACGAGGCCGCGGCGATGGTCGATCGTCTCTTGCGCGCCCAGTCCGCAGGGCGGTGGCGCGAACAGCAAGGTGGCACGCCGCCCTAGAAATCGATGCCGCCGCGAGTCAAGTGGAACCTCGTGCAGCACGGTGAGGTGGCCAGGCTGCGAGGTCAAGCGTTGCCGCGCCCCACCTGCAGGCGTGCCGGTGCCGTCCACCCCGCCAGCCTAGGACGGCAAGTAGTCAATGCAGCGTTGAACAGGTGATCAGCGACCAGCCGTCGCGTCATACTCGGCGACAATTTCCCGAGGGATCCGGCCTCGATCCGAAATGCCCTTGCCGGCCTTCTTGGCCCAGTCCCTGATCGCCTTGTTCTGATCCCGGTTCGCGACTCCGCCCGTACGGCGACCTCGTGAGCTGACCACACCCGCCGCGCTGCGGGTGGCCCGCGCGGACCGTGCGACGCCGCTTCGTCCCACCTTTAGGCCGTGGGCCGTGTACGGCGAGAAGGCGTCGCGCAGCTTCGCGGCATTCGCGGCCGATAGGTCAATCTCGTACTCAACGCCGTCGAGGGCGAACTTGATGGTTTCGTCGGCGCTTCCGCCGTCCAAGTCGTCGACCAGTTGATGAATGACTCGCTTAGCCACCGCTTCGTCCTTCCTAATTCTGCAGCATTCGCACTAAACACTAACCTCCTCTGCGGCTGCCACGAAATGGGGCCTCGATCGCTGGCAATGTTTGTGGGAGCGCCCTGGATAACGGGGAGTGCGTCGGCGTCGAGGTACTTGAGCCTGCCGGCTGCGCTGCGTCCGGAGGTCTCATTCCCCCGACGGGGAACGGGGGACCGGGACTTGGTCGAGCGGGACGGGCCCGCCGGGCAGGTGAATTAGCACATCGCTGCTGACTTGGTCGACGCCGATCGGAGCGTCGCCGATGGCATCGAGCAGTGCCGTTAGGCGGGGGAAGGTGGTCGTCTGCCGGATGCGGTCGGCGGCTCCTGCATCGCGGAACGCCTGTACGGCCATTGCGGCTAGGTTGACGGCGCCGCGCCGATACTGGGCATCGTTCCGGGCCAGCAGGGGCCCGTTCAGCAGTCGATCCCGATGCTCGGGCCGGACTGGCTGGTACTCGATGAGCAGGTCAGCGCGTTGGACGGCGAAGCTGGTCTTGCCGTCATGCAGCGCCTGCCGGTTCGGCTCAGGAAGCCGCCCGATGACCGGACCTTGTCGTAGTGCGCGGACCTCCGGTACCTGCTCGATGGTCGGATCTACCAGTCTGTCGTGTTCGGGCAGTAGCAGGATGGTGTGCCCGAGCAGGGTGGTGTCGTCGTGCCAGCTCGGCTCGTCGGTGGCGTACCGGGTACGACCGCCGTCTGGGTCGTGGATCACCACACCGACCGGCAGGATCTGCGCGGCGATCCCGAACTGTTGGTAGGCGTACCGCAGCTGCGTACATGCGTCGATGCACGCGTTGGCGCGCTGCCCCTCGGCCATCTTGATCCAGAGCAGGGGCAGGAACTGGATGGCGAGCAACTCGCCAGAGCCCTGCGTCAGCAGTGTCGGCAGGTGATCGTCATGCAGGGCCAGGGTGCCCGGGTCGAATGGGGTCCTGCTGCTGCGTCGTGGTGCTGGCACCCGACCGGGCCGCCGATTTGCGCTGGCCTTCTGATGCCGGAGGAACGTGCGTTCACCAGGGTCGGGGCGGATCTCGGCGTGAACCCCGAGGACCACCCATGGGTCGAACCCGCTGTCACGCTCTAGCACGTCGAAGCCGTGGCTGCGGTAGAACCGCTCCAGCTCCGGGCTGTCGGCCATCTGCCCATACGTGATCATGTAGCCGCAGTGGGCGTAGATCTGCTGGCAGCGGTGCAGCAACGCACTGCCGATCCCGAGGCCGCGCATCGTTTCGTCGACCGCGATCGCCTTGATCCGCACCATCCACATCACTCCGGCCATGACCAGCTGGAACAGCTGCTGACTGCCCAACCCTGCCTGCCGTTGATGCTCGACCAGCTGCTTGAGCACACCACCCGGCGGGTATGCGACCACCGCTCCGACAACGCCGCGCTGGTCGTGCTCGGCCACCAGCACCAGCGTCGCCGGCGGCAGCAGCCTCCTCGGATCCATGGCCTGTGGGCCGGTGAACTTCTCGGCCATGTATCGCATGTACGTGTCCGGACCACCGTCCAAGCCGGCCCGCAACGCGGCCCCGCCGACACCGGCGTCCACGTCGTCGGCGACCTCGTCCTCGAGACGGACACCGGCCAGCGCGGTGAGCCGACGCACTGCGGCCATATCCGCGCCGCGGGCCAGCCGCACTCGCACCTGCTCGGTAACCGGCCAGCCGTCGACCAGGCGCTGCCCGGTCAGGTCGGTGACCCTGTCCGCCGAGGCGGACAGTCGTGTTGCTGGAATCGGCCGGCGAATCGGTTCCCTGCGCCGAGATCGGCTGCTGCGCTTGACCACGAGCAAGCTCCCTCCACCACAACAAACTGCCAGGAGTAACCGTACCGTCGCTGTACGGCATTGCTCGATGGGTAGCGCCTGGTTCGGCACCAGGGTCATCTCTCTGTGCGGTTGCGGCTGCGCGGATAGTCGACGCGCCGTTGCCGGTAGATGGCGCCCCGCAGGCGGTGACGCCCTAGGGGTGTGCGGCGGCGCGCAACTCTGGGGCGTCACGGTCGAGCGGTGCGATCAGGTCGCAGTTCCCCTCGGGCGCTGCGGCATAGAAGGGTTCGTCGCGGAGCACGGCGAACAGGACGTGGGCCCGCCGTCGGGCGAGGCAGAGCAGGGCCCGTGTACGGTGCTTGCCCTGGGCGATCTTTTGTCGTAGTAGGCCCGCGAGACCGGGTCGGCCAGGCGACCTGCGGCGCCGCAAACCTCACTGACCACGTAGACCGCCGAGACGTCGTGAGCGACCGGAACTGTCTGCGGCATATCGTGGCCGTTACAGCTCGCCGAGGATCCGGGCACGTTGCTCGGCGTGTTCGCCGTCGCTGATCACGCCCTGCTGGTGAAGGGCGGCGACTTGGCGCAGCCGGTCGACGATCGGGGTGGCCAACGGGGTTGTCGGGTCGGGGTGTGGACGTGTGACAGGGTTGTCGGGATCCATCCCGACAACGCCCCCGGCGGTGGGCGGCGTTTCCGGTGGGGGTGGGGTGTCGACGGAGCGGGCAATGCTCCAGAAGTCTTCGTCGAGGGCGGTGCTGCTGCCGGCGGCGCTGATGAGGTGGCGCAGGGTGTCCGGTTCGCAGTGGAGGACGTCAGCCAGGCGGGTGGCGTGGGCGGCGGTGGGCACGTGACGGCCGGCGAGGATGTCCGTCGTCACCGCGGTCGCGATGTCTGCCCGGGTGGCTAGCTCGGCGGGGGGGATGCCGGCGAATTCGGCGTAGACGCACAGGTAGCGTGCCAGGGCCCTACGGGTGGGTGGCGCTTGGGCGTCGATGGTGGCGACGAGGAGCCCGAAGCGGATCCGGCGGTGGGTGGCGGGCAGCTGCGGCAAATCGATGATGGGTGTCGTGCGCAGGCCGGGCGCGGCGAGGAGTTCCAGCGCGACGCACTGGCGCGCGTACTCCTCGCGGATCGTCGCGATTTCCGCGGCGATGCTACGCACCCTCAGCAGTTCCTCCCTGACCTGATGGAATTGAACCTCAAGCTGGTTGGCTTGGCGGACCGCCTGGTTGCGGGCGTTTTCCGAGGTTCGCAGGTTGCTGACGTGGCGCTCGGTCTCCGCGCGCAGGCGTTCCTGCAGGCGTGCGACCTGGCGTTGCAGGACCGGTATGGCGGGTTCGCTTTCCGGGACGTTGCGCTGGCCGGGCTTGCCCGGCGGGCGGCTGACCGGACCGTTGTATCCGTCGGGCAGATGACCGCGGGCGCACTGGTACCAGCCGGCGGCGAGGGCGCGGATGCCGGCGGTGTCGCAGCTGTCGGGAAGGCAGGCGATGATCAGTTCGGTCATCTCCCAGGTCGGCCCACGGCGGTAGCGGCTGAGCTGCTCGGATAGCTTCTGCCGGTTGAGACCGGGGTAGTGCAAGCCCCGGTTGTGGGCGTGTTCGAGGACCTTCGCCTGACCGCCGAAACCCAGGTAGTCATTGATCAGGGATCGCACGTAGAGGGTGTACTCGGCGGCGTCCGGGTTGGCGGACCGAGTGCGGATGGTGTCCTCGTCGACGGTGTACGGGCGGGCGTTGCGGCGCGGCTCGCGCTGGCCGGTGCTCATGCGGTCGGTCGTCCTTGATGCACGAGGGTGGTCCCGACAACGATCGATGTTGTCGGGAGTTGCTCCGGACCTCTTTCCCGACATTAGGGACGTCGAGGAAAGTTATCCGCGCCGATCGGTGCTGACTGGCTGGTCGGTCAGGGTGCTCCGCGCCGCTTGGTTGCGCCGGGTGAGCGCGGAGCACCCGCCATCTATACATCATGCGAGAAGGCGGTGACAGAGTGCAGCCCCGAACGAGCTTCCAGCGAGTGTCGGCCATCCTCAACGCACTAGGTGTGCGGGCCTGGCGCGGTTCATCCGGCGCAACCAGCCGGCCAACCCGACCGGCACGCCACCACCCCAAGCACCGTCGTCCACGGCCCTGGCCGAGGCGCCCACGACGGCGACGTCCCTAAGTCTGGCGGCGGCGCCGAGCAGTTGAGGTAACCACCGATGACGCACGCCGCCCCGGCGAATCGCGAGGCCTTACGTCTCCGCGCTGACCGCCGAGGGCGGCATGCGGTAGGAGAGGGTTAATTCATCTCTTATCGCTCGTACATGCGAACGGGGTATAGCTCGACGCCCAGGGCTACTTCGAGGTTGGCGAGGGTCCGCAAGTCGACGTACCGGTCTCCGTTGAGCGCTGAACCGATGGTCGGATGACTTAGGCCTGCCAGCCTGGCGAGCTCTCGGTTGCTGATGGGGCGTCCGCGCACTTCTGCGGCGAGGCGCCGCGCGAACTCCTGCGCGTAGTGCGCGCTGCCGGGTGCGTCGGGACGAAGGGTCGCCTCGGGCCAATGCCCGTTCTGAACGTAGGTGTTGGGTGCGTTCTCGCCGTGGCTGCGCGCCACCGTCACCCCTTCGTCGAGCCGTCCATGTCTCTCGTCAGGGTGTTGATCGGTGGGAAGGTCGTAGGAGATGCCGTGGCCCGCCCCTCGTTCACCGCGGCGGCCGACGGTATGTCGCCCAGGTGCGGGCGGCTACCGCGAGCGGCCCGCGATGCGGCGCGCAGCTCTCTTGCCGCCGCTGCTCCCACAGGGCGGCGAGAGCATCGGCGAATGCGTCCAACGCATGAGGCGCGGCTTGCTTCCAGGCGGGGATCTGAGCCGCCCACGACTCGGCCTGCTCCGGGCTGTGACCAGCACGGATGAGCCGCACGATCATCAGCGCGGCGTCGAGCCACGCGGCACCCCGGCACGGCATAGACCAGTCGATGACGTGCACGCGGGCGCCGAGGAGGAAGTTGAACGGCGTGACGTCGGTGTGCATGAGGGTGTCCCCGTCGACCAGGCCGCCGTCGAGCCGGCCTTCCCAGCGTTTCGTGGCGGCCTGGACCCGGACCGGTGGGCACGGAGTGAGCGACTGCGCCAGCGCGGTCAGTGTGTCGGCGAGGAGCGGGAGATCGGTCGAGCCGGGGGACAGGTCGGCGTGCCGGCCCGGTACGTGGTCGAACCCGAGTGCCAACCAGCCTGCCTCCTCCACCGTCCATCTGAGCCTGGGCGCGATGTCGGGTAGCCACGGGTTGAGCCGCGCTTCGGTGCGATGCATGCGGGCCAGCGGGTTCGTCGTTGGGATGGCCTTGCAGAAGAGGTGCCCGGTGGCGGTGTCGAGGGTCGCGGCGAACTTCGAGACGGAGCCGGCCGTCGCCGAGCGTGCTGCCCGGACCGGGCCGGTGTGCGACTCGATGGCGAGCCGCAGAGCTGCGGGCAGCGTCTCCCAATGGTGGTCGGGCATCCCGCTCCCTCGCTGACTGCGGCGGCCGTAGGCGTTTGCAGCCTACGGCCGCCGCAGCGGGTGCGGTGCGGGCTCGATCAGCGTGTTGGGCTGTCCGTGCACCCCGCGTGGCACTGCGTGCAGTCGGCGGTTGCCCGCCACAGCGACCGGTCGATCTGGTAGCCGGCCTCGGAGATAGCGTGGATCGCCCGGTCCAGGGGCACGGAGGTGGACGTGGGGGCGGTCGGCCACTCGCTGCCGTCCTCCGGCTCGTGGTGGATGAACCGCCCGGCGATCCGGTCGCAGAACTCGGCGTAGTCACGGGTGTGCAGGATGAACGTGTGCCAGCCGATGTCCACCAGGGCGGACGGACCGATCGGGGTGGTCGTTACCGCGGCGGCCGAGAGGAAGGCCAGCGCCTGGTCGAGGATGCGCGCCGGCATGTCGGCCGAGAGTTCCGGGTGATCCTTGGCGATGCGGTCGGTGAGCCGAGCGAACAGCTCGGGTGACACCAGCGAGGTCCCTCGCTTCACGGCCAGCGGCGGGTTGAGCGCGGTCACGGTCATGTCGGCTCCTCCATGTCTGCCTGGCCGGCCAGCCAGGTCTTCACTCAGCGTTGTCCATCAGGAACCCCTTGTGAACGGACTCGGTGTTGCGGCAACATCGGCGCTGATGGATAGGGAACCGTCGCGGAGTTCTGCTGAACACTCGGCAGTGCAATGCGTGTTCGGCCTCGCCCTGCGCCAACTTCGCACCGAAGCTGGCCTATCTCTGCGCGCCCTCGGCAAGGCTGCCCACTACGACTACACCCGCCTGTCCCGGGCTGAGCGCGGTGAACACCTCGTTGACCCCGGCGTCGTCAAGGCGCTCGACCTGGCGCTCAACAGCGGTGGGCTGCTCGCCCGACTTCACTCCCTGGCCCCGCCCGAGACTCCGCGGAATCAAGCGGCGGGCCGAACGTCCAGAGCCACCGTTCGGTCCGGCTCCGGCGATACGGTGAAGCTGGAGTTGAGGACGGCCGATGGAAGGATCGTGCAGGTGGCGTTGACGCGACGCGAGTTCTCCCAGCTTCTGGCAACCGGCGCGCTGCGAGCGGTGCTTCCCGCCGGCGTGACCGACCTCGACCAGGCCGACCGGGTACGCCGGGTCCTCGACAGCCCGCGGCGGCTTGACCCGCAGGTGCTGGCCTACTTCCGGCGCCTGCTCTCCGAGCACTACACCGCGGACAAGATGCTGGGGCCTCGCCAGCTCCTCGGGCCGGTTGTGGCGCAGCTCGACGTCCTCGACATGCTGCGCCGGAACGTTGCGCCTGGCGCCGCCCAGCCGGTGCTGCGGCTGCTGACCCAGTACGCGGAGTTCGCCGGTTGGCTCTACCAGGACAGCGGTGACCTGGCCGCTGCGATGAGCTGGTCCGACCGTGCGTCGCAATGGGCCCAGGCGGCAGGTGACGACGAGATGGTGGCCTATATGCTGGTCCGAAAGAGCAACATCGCCACCCTTGACAATGACCCGACTGCGGTCGTTGCGCTGGCTACCGCCGCCCAGCAGGTTCGCGGCGACGTCAGCCCGAAGCTGGTCGCGTTGGCCAGTCAGCAGGAGGCCCGCGGCTGGGCGCAGCTCGGCGAGGTCGACCGATTCCGCGCCTGCCTCGACGCCGCGGCCGGAAAGCTCAGGGATCACCCGGGCGAGGTGCACCCGGACGCGCCGGTCTACCTGCGCGCCTACGACCTGAGCACGCTGGAGGAGCAGAGCGCCAGCGCGTATCGCAGCGCCGGTGACCTTGTGACGGCTGAGGCGATCCTGGAGCGCAAGATTGGGCAGACGCCGGGTCACCTCGCGCGGGATCACGCGCATCTGCGGGCCAAGTTGGCCAACGTCGTCGCCGCCAAGATGGATCCGGACCCGGAACGGGCCGCAGACCTGGGGATCACCTGCCTCGAAATGTGCCGACAGTCGGGCTCGGCGAGGATCGCCGGCGAGCTGCGGGTGCTGGACCGGACATTAGCGCGGCGCTGGCCCGCCCTGCCCGCTGCGCGTGCGCTTCACGAAGCGCTAGCGGCCTGACGCCGGGCTAGTCCGCGAAACGAACTAGCCCCTGCGCGGCAGGTGGATGCCGGCATGCGGCAACAGAAACTGCACGAGGCTGGGACGAAGAAGTCCCCGCGGACGCGGCCTCTCGGCCTAGCGCCCGCGCCTCGCCCGCGACTCGCGTAGTCTGGTGGGCATTGATGGGACCGGCATTCCTCAGCCGGTGTGTGACGGTGTGAACCTCCGGTTGATTCCGCCGGACGCCTCACTCGCGGTGACCAGCATGGGCAGCCCGCCGAAGCGGGCCTGGCACCGACGTAGCCCACGGGATCGTTTGCCCGGCCGCGCCATGCGGTCCGGGTGCGCGTCGCCCCAGGCGTAACCGAGGGCACGAGCCGACGGAGGAGAACCGTCATGGCCCGATCTCAGCCGATGGACCACGAGTCCGCCGACCGCATCAGCGCGGCCGCCGACCGCGATCCCGACTCGCCGACCGCGACCAGCGGGTTTGACGACCGGGCGCAGGAGGCGGCCGACCGCAATGATGCGCAAGACCCGGACGACTACGACGACTACGACATCGATTAGTTCCGTATCAGGTGGTGTCCCGCCGCTGGGTGCGGCGGGACACCTCGGTTCCGCGCTGGTGGGGCGATGGAAGCGTGTAGCCAGCCCCAAGCGGGAAGCGTGCGGCTCGGTGATGACGGTGGTGGGTGCTGTGTGCGGGAGCGACGGCGATACGGACGGGGCGTTAGGGCAGCTGCGGCCTGCTGGCACGCTGAGGCTATGGACAGGCAGCCCCTCGGGAACTACGCGCAGCTACTCGGATCGACCCCACACCCCTGGAACTCTGGAACCGTCGTGCACGGCTCGGGCGTGCTCGACGATCTGGTGGCGGGGTTGGCACGACACGGCAGTACAGACTGGTCGACCGAGTATTGGCGGCGTTTGGAGCCCGGCGCGGCCGCGATCGGCTGTGTGCCGTGGCTGACCGACCACGCCGTGGCTGAAGCTCTCGCATCGTTCGATCAGTGCTGCGTCGTTGTGGACAAGCAACAGCCGGAGTATGCCGCGGTGCGGCGGCTGGCGACCGAGGGCAAGTCGTTGTCAAGCGCCTACCTCGACGGCTTCGAGGAGGTGGCGCTGCCCGACGAGAGAGGCAATCCACCCATCATTCACCCCTATAGCGGCCGGCTCGAACCCGTCGAACTGGGGCCAGTGCGCGTAGCCGGGTGGCGGCGGGCAGCCGATGGGACGACAAGGCCCATGCTTCACGCCAAGATGTTGGTTTTGGGCGTGACAACCTACTACGAGGACGACGAAACGTTCGCTGGCGACGTGTTGAAGTTCCATCCCAAGTCAACTTGGATGGGGTCAGCAAACTGGACTCAGGCAGCGCGCCGCCATATCGAGTTCGGTGTGTGGTCGAGCGACGTTGATCTCGTCCGGCACAACTACGAGTACTTGCTGTCGCTGCTGACGTTCAGCGAACCGCGAGGAGCTGCGACCATCGGACCCGAACCCGAGCTCGTGTCGGCCGTGTGGGACGACAACGCTTTTCGTGAGTACTTCGCCGAGCACCGCGATCAGTACGAAGGCGAGTAGCAGGACTGGGTCCAGCACGCGTCGGCCTGCGGCGATGGGCGAGCCCACTGGCTCGGTTGATGACGTTCGGACGCCGATGCTCTGTTGGATGAAGGTCATCACCGCAGTGGTGTCTGGCGCTTCTCCCAGGCCCTGTTCAAGAGTGCCTCGATGGCCTGGTCGGCCTGGGCATCGTCAATGCGAACGACGCGGCGGTAAGCATCACCTAAGTGACTGCCGAAGGTGTCGGCCCAGGCCGCGCACTCGACAGACAGAATGAAGATCATCGCGGTCAGGGCGTGGGTGCGGCCGGTGTACTGTGCTTGCTCGACGTCATCGGTGATCTGGATGGCGACGAGCGCGTTGCGGGCGATGTTCCAGTTGGTCTTCGTCGACCCATGCGCGAACTCGCCTAGTGCGCGGTTCAATAGATTCAACCGCCGCCACCCGGCTCCCTCGATCCAATCGCGTGGGGTGGAGTTCGGGTTGGCTTCGGTTTTGCGAGCTCGTTCCGGTCGTAGTCGCCAGGTCCGCGCGCGGGCTACCTGTTCGATGACGGAACGCAGGCAGCCCATGCCGCGGTTGTCGTCTTCTAGCCACAGCCACTGTGCGGATCGCAGACCCGAGGCGCAGACCGCCAAGGCGTCGGCGGGGGAGAGCTTGTCGGAGTCCTGGCGGAGCCAGTTGGCCAAGACCGCCGCCATCTCGCCAGCGAGCACGGCTTCGGCAACAGCGTTTTCCACGCCGTGTTCCTCGAACCGGTCGCCGAGCAGTGTCCGTTCCGACTGATAAGAGTGTTGGGCGGCGAGGAGCGCACGGAACCGGTGGGCACCGAAGCTAAAGACAGGCCACAGCTCTGGGGGTTCAGCTGGTTCGCGGCCTGCCTGCATCGCCGATATTACCCGCCGGTGAGCGGTGGCCATCGCGCCGAGCGGGCCCTCGACGCCCGGCTGTTGAATGAACATCGGCAGCAGCGGCCAGAGGAAGGTGCGAATGTCGGGCAGCCAGCTTCGAGCGGGCGCGACGAGCCGTATCCGGTTGACGATTTGCGTGAGGACCTCATAGCCCTTTTGTTCTGCGGCGGTCGCCATGCATGTGCGGATGTGGCTGAGGCTGACGATCAGGGCATCGCCGATGGTTTCCAGTATCTGCACGTGTTCGCTGGACGGCATGTCGGTGACGTCGGCGACATCGAGCCATACGAGCGGCATCAGCCGGCCACGCCCGTGTAGGAGTTCGCTGAGATCGGCGAACAGCTCACCAACCGGAGTCTCGACTCCGTCCGGCGGCCGGACACCGGGTTCGGCCCAGAGCCGGTTGAGCCAGGCGACGGTCGATTCGCCGGGCTGCTGATCGATGCCGCTGTTGAACTGCAGGTTCGACGACCACCGTTCCAACTGGGTACGGGCGACGATACTCGCGCCAACCGGCTGCAGGCAGAGCATGAGACGCACCGCGGTAATGACACTGTCCAGGCCCCAGGCCAGATGGTCCGGCCAGGTCGGGCCGGAGTGGAAGGGAGGACGTCCCAGCTCCGCTCCCAATTCCTCAGCGGCAAGTCCCAGGGGGAACTGGCTTGTGAGCAGCGGCAGGCCGATGCTCTGCATCATGTGTCCGGAGCGGACTATTCGCTGCATACGCTGGTTATGCCGAGCGATCAACGCTTCGGCGATGCCGTCGTGCCCATGGTCGCGGAGGGCGGCCTCGAACCCTGCCACGGTCAGTGGAACACGTTCCCCGCGTCGATCCGCACGCTGGCCGATCTTCGCCTGGGCACGCTGAGCCGCTCGGCGGGCCGTCCGCGCACGGATCCGCCGCCGCCCTACCCCCTGGCCTTCCACGCCGATTACTCCGCCGTTCCAAGTTCGCTACGCCACTGACGCACGTCTGACCATAGGTAACAGCCGGCGAGGCATCCAAGGCAATATTGCTGCCTCGGCCGCCCATCGATCGAGATCATCAATGACAGGGAGATGGTGCTGGCGGCCGGGGCGGCTTGGCATCGACCGTGCCCGTAGCGTTGGTTCCACATGAGGTCCCTGAGGACACCAGCGGCGACCCAAGCGTCCGGTAGGCCCGCGTTTCGCACAATGCGCAGCGCCCGCATCAGCGGCTGACTCGCGCCAACCAGACCGCGTAACTCGTCACCGCGCGTGCCGTACTCACTTCCAGCAGGTCCTGGTTGATCGAGGTCGGGTCAGCTGCGGGGGGTGCGGCACCCAGCTGGCTGTGGGCAGTTGTGGCTGCGTGCTGGTTCGGATATCTCCAGGCAGCTGCGCGGCGTCTGGGTGCGGTGGCGCGGTGTTGGTGTGCTGCTGGTGGAGGCGGTGTGCGAGGTAGTCGCTTAGTGAGGTCGCGTGCGGTACGTCCGGGTCGGCGGTGGCGCCGGAAAAGGTGTAGTGGGGGTGCCGTAGTGGAGCCACGATCTCGGACGGGGGTGCGCCTGCTTGCAGAACGGTGGTGATCGCCGTGGACAGCGCTTCGGTTAGGCCGGAGAGGGTGAAGCCGGTTGCCGACGCGTAGGTCGACGTGGGTGAGCTGATCGGACGAGGCGGTCGTGGTGAGGCGTCCCGTGGTGCCGTTCAGCACGAAGTTGGTCGTGGTGCCGGGGTGCTCGCCGCTGCGGGTTGTCATCGCTCACTTTGCGTTCTCCCTGGGTGTGGGGGCGGTGGCCGTGGCGGCGGTGGCTAGCGGGGTGCTTGCGCGACCGGTAGGCGACGTCCGCTGGGCGGGTTGGTGGCGGGGGTGTGAGGCGGGTTGTTCGGGGTTGTCTTCCATGGCAGGAACGCGGCGCTGGTGAGAGTGAGGGCGGCAATTGCCGTGAGGGCGGTGCGGGGGCCGGTGGCGGCGGCGAGGATGCCGGCGGCGGCCATGAAGACGGGCTGGGTGAGTTTGCTGGTGATGGACCACGCAATCAGGACGCGGGACAGACAGTGCTCGCTGGTGTGGTTCATGCGGTAGGCGGCGAAGGTGGGATTGAACGTACCGGCCATGAACAGCAGGAGTGTGTCGGCGAGGGTGATGATGATCAGGCCCGGTGTGCCGGGCGGGCGAGGGGGATGAATCCCATCCAGAGTGTGCGGGCGACGCCGGTGGTGAGCAGTACCCTGCGGAGGCCGTATCGGGTGGTGAAGGGACCGGCGGTGAGGGAGCCGAGGATGCCGCCGAGGCAGGGCAGTCCGAGGGCCAGGCCGTACTGCCAGGGCGCCAGGTAAAGGTCGCGGAGCATGAACACCGCGATGATGGGCGTGCTGGCCGTGATGGCGCCGCCGAAGATGACGGCGTTAATGATCAGGGCTCGCAGGCCCGCGTGGTGAAGGATATGTTGCCATCCTTCGATGGCTTCCCGGCCTCGGCTTGGGGTGGGTTGGCGCGTTGGTGGTGGCGGTTCGGGGCTGCGGAGGCGGCGGATCCCGAGCGCGGACATCAGGAAGCTCGCGGCGTCGACGGTGATGGACGCGGTAGCGCCGAGCCAGGACACGAGGACACCGCCGATGGGTGCGCCGAGGCTGTTCGCCGTCCACTGGGAGGTCTCGAATCGGCTGTTGGCGGTGACGCGTTGATCGGCGGTGACCAGGTGCTTCAGGTGTGCGCCGCTGGCGGCGTTGAACACGATGGTGCCGGCGGTCTGCACGACGGCGACGACGCACAGCTGCGCGTACGTCAGGGCGCCGAGCGCGGCGGTGATGGGGACGCTGGTCAGGGCCGCGCAGCGCAGCAGGTCGGCGCCGATCATCACGGGCCGTTTGCGCCGGAACTCCACCCAAGGCCCCAGGGGCAGGACGATGGCCGCCGAGGCGAGGCCGGAGATCACCGCGAGCAGGGAGATCTGGAGAGCCGATGAGTCCAGCAGCAGAATCGCGACCAGCGGCAGCGCGCCTGCTCCGACGGCCGATCCCAGTTGGCTGACCGAGTACGCGCCCCACAGGCGGTGAAAGTCTTGGCTCAGCGGGGGAGGTGCCGGTGAGCTGCCCGCGGGGCTGCGCTGGGCCGGCGTACCGGCGGTCGTCCGTTTCATGACCATCGCATCAGTGCCTGTACGTCGCAGCGTGCCTGGCTGAGTAGCTGTCGCAGGTACGCGAGCCGGGACGCGGTCGCGCCGGCTGCGGGCAGCACGGTGTGCAGGCGGATCTCTCGGCAGGTCAGCAAGAGCATGTTGACGCAGTAGGCAGTGGTGATGTCGGCGGTGTGTACGCGTTCGGCGATCGCGGTGGTGAGGGTCGGGCTGGCCGCGCCGCCGACGATGTGCAGCATTGCGAGGTCGTAGCCGGGTACGTAACTGCCGGTGTGCTCGAAGTCGATGAGGGCGCAGTGTTCGCCGTCGAGGAGCAGGTTCGCGGGGAGGGAGTCGCCGTGTGCGGTGACCCGATGCGGTCCGAGTTGGTCGACGAGGGTGTGGAGGGCATGTTGGTCGGCGTCGTCGAGGAGCCCGGCGGCGCGTTCGGCGTCGGTGCGGCCGTGGTAGTCGAACGGTTGCGACAGTGGCGGTGCTGGCGTCCAATCGGCGAAGGTGCCGAGGGTATCCAGGACCAGCTGCGCCGCGGCCGCGCTGACGTCGTAAGTGAGATGACGTTGGTCGTCCAGGCGCTGCCCAGGTAGCTGAGTCAGGACGGTCAGGTGAGCGTCGGCGTACAGGACCCGCGGCACGCGCACGGGCGGCGGACGATCGGCGAACACCTCGTACATGCCCAGCTCATGCTGGCGCCGGCCTACCCAGTACGGGTCATCGGTGGTCAACAGCTTCACGATCACCGGTCGGCCATCGCGGCGGCCGGTGGCGACGATGGCCTTGTCCGTGCGGTGCACCACCCGGCCGATGCCTACCCGTGCGGCAGCGGCACGGGCGATCAGCATCGCGAACACGTCGTCCGCCTGGGCCGCCACGAGACCCGCATGGTCTGGGGTTGTTCTCGGTGGTGCGGTCATGGGACGGCCGGGAACAGGTCGTCGTTGCGGCCGGTCAACGGCAGGCCGGCGGCGATGCGCTCGATCGCGTGTTCCAGGGTGGTGGTCTCGGGGAGGACGAGTTCGTCGGGCCAGCCGAGAAGGTCGCGCGGGGCGTACACGCCGAGCATGGTGTCGGCAGTGAACTCCTGCGCCTCGGGGCGGGTCTGGTGTCGGCGCAGAGTCTCCGGCCACGACACGTCGAGGTACACGAACAGAGTTCGGCCTCGGTGCGTGTCGCGCAGTTCGGTGAGCATGCTCCGGTACCGGGCGGCGTGCATGATCCCTTCCAGGATCACGTGGTAGCCGTTATCGAGGCAGAAGCGGACGTTCTGAGCGATGAGTGCGGGGGCGAGGCCACCTGGCTTGTCCCGTTCCCTGAGGAGGACGCGCCTAATGTGATCTTGTCCGACGAGGGCGCAGCCGCGGCCGTGCCGATACCGCAGCTCACGGGCGATGGTGCTCTTACCGGAGCCGGAGTTCCCCCGAATGCAGATCAGGATCGGCAACTCGGTGGTGCTCAATGGTGTGTCTCCGGCCAAGTGATCGCGGTCAGCGTATGGCGGCGCGGCACGAGCAGTCGCATCCGCTCAGTGTCGGGCAGTCGCGTGCCGGCCGGGTGCACGGTGATGTCCGGGCCGCCGCCGGCCCGGTACTGCTGATCCCACGCGACAGTCAGTTCCATCAGATCGCCGGTCAGTTTGGGGGCGTACGGACCGAAGCCGTGCCCGCCGAGCTGCCACGTCGTCGTGTCGTGGCGGTCCATGGTCAGATAGGCGAGGCTGTCACTTGTCAGCAGAGTGGGGCAGAAGAAACGATCCTGTGGATTCAGCAGGCCGGCGGTGCGGTCCCGATCGACTCTGAGCACGCCGTACGGGCGAGGTTGACTGGCCAGCCACAGGTGCAGGCTCTCGATGGTGTCCATGTTCGTTTCGTCCAGGGTCACCGTGGAGGCCACCTCAACCCGTGGCCCGTCAAGAGCGGCGCGCAGGGCCTCGGCGTTGGTGGCGGTGGTGTCGTCATCGAGGGTGAGAACGGCGTCGTCGCCGCGCAGCGGCACCCGGCGGGCCGGGTTCCGGCCGTGGCCTTGCATCGCGACGAAGCCGCACTGCAGGGACGCTGTCGCGGCCAGGTGGTCACCTGCGGAGTGCAGGGTGAGGCAGCGGGTGTTGCCGCGCATCCGCAAGGGCACCACCAGCCTGCCGGCTGGTGCGAGCTGGTCGGTCCATGCGGGTGGCAGGTCACTGGCCTCGACCGTGACCAGCACCGCGTCCCACAATCCGTCGGCCAGATGACCGTGCACACCGTCGGCGTGGACCACCTCGACCTGTGGGTAGCCGGCCCGTTCCAGCGCCTGTTGCGCGTGGGTGACGACTTGTGCGTCGATGTCGACGCTGACGACCGTGCCGGTCGGACCGACGACCTCGGCGATCAGCGCGGCGTTGTACCCGCCCGAGCCGATCTCTAGTACCCGGGCGCCGGGGGTCAGGCCGGCGGTTTCCACCATGTGCGCCTGCAACCACGGCGCGGAGATCGAACTGGTCGCCTTTCCGTCCGAGCCGCGTCGGGTGACGACAACATCATTCGCGTACGCGCTTTCAATGCTGGTACCGGTCGGAGCGAACAGGTGCCGCGGCACCGCGGTGAACGCCGCCGCCACCTCCGGTCGGGTGATCCAACCCTGACTGCGCAGCTGGTCGACCAGCCGCAGGCGAGCGTCCGCCGCCGTCATTGTCTTGGTCGTCCTGCTCCCAAGTGCCACGACATCTCCTCCTCGAACGAATATCAGGTGAGCAGCCGGCCACCCGCGACGAGCAGTGGCGGATCGGCGGGGGTGCGGCAGATCGAGATCAGGAGACTGGCACGCCGTCTTCGAGGTATCGGGTCGACAGATCGGCACGCGCCTGGAGGCATTCGTTGACGCGGCGGGCCAGCAGCGGTTGCAACCGCTGGCGCGTCTGCGGCGGGGTAGACCACGCCAACGGCTTCAACTCTGCTGGCGGCACGACGATCCGCTGGGCCTGAACCGCCTCCAGGACACCGCCGTCGAAGACGAGCATCACACCGTCGGTGCGACCAGTACGGGGCGATACCCAGTCCACGACGAGCAGCCGACCTGGCGTCAGGCTCACGCCGAGCTCTTCGCGGCACTCCCGCATCGCCGCCTGCCACGGCGACTCGCCGGCCTCGACACTGCCGCCGGGAATCTCCCAGTCGGTCTTGTACGCCGGCTCGACCAGCAGAACCCGATCCTGCGAATCGGTGATCAACAGTCATGCCGCCATCCGCTTGCACGGAAGACCAGCGGTGAATTCCGGGGGGTCGGAGGGCATACGGGCACCGTAGAACTCCCGGCAGCCGACACGCCCGCAGCGCCACGCACCAACAATGTCGGCACATCCCGACACCAACTCCAACACCCGCCACGCGCCTGGTCGGTGCTGCCGTTCTCTGTGCTCGCCATGGCGCCTTCAGGTCAGTGGGCGCCGAGACGTTGCAGGAATCGTTCGGTCTGCGTTCGGCTGGTGAGGGTCACGCACTGAGTGTGTTGTCCGTGCTCGCGGACGATGGTGGCGACGCGGGGTCTCATCGTCTTGCGGTAGCCGATGACGTATCGGATAAAGGAGAGGGTGATGCGGTCGTAGACGCCGTGAGGGTGTTGGCCGCCGCGGTAGCGCCAACGGCGCTGGAGGACGCCCCAGAGACACGTCCTGACGGGCAGGTCGAGGAAGATGACGGTATCGGCTCGCTTCGCCCGGATGTGCAGGGTGGATGCGTGGTTGCCGTCGATGATCCAACGGTCGGCGGTCACCATTTTGCGCTGGATGGCCGCGAACTCGTCCGTGGTCTTCTCTCGCCAGTTCTCGTCGTAGTAGATGGCGTCGAGGTTGATGACTGGAAGGTTGAGCAGAGCGGCGAGGCGGTTGGCCAGAACAGTCTTTCCGGCACCCCCGCAGCCAATGATGGCGATGCGCTTCACAGCCGGCGACGGTAGTGGCGGTGCCGGAGCGGCGGGTGGAGGCAGGCCGTTCATGTGGCGACGTAGCCGACGTGGGCGTCGAGGACGCGGTCGATCACCTGCAGAGGCGGAACAGGTCGAGCTGGTCGAGGCAGCCGCGCAGTAGGTCCGCGTGTCTGGCCGAGCCGGCGATGTTGCAGACCTCGGTGATCACGGTGGCGGTGTGATCGCCTCCGGTAACGTGCAGGGCGGTCAGTGTGCATGTGGTGTCTGCGGCAATTCACGCAGCTCACGGAGGATGTCGCGGACAGCGGGTGAGCGCGGTGCGGCGGGTGCGAGTTCGTCGTGAAGTCGGTGTAGTAGGGCGACGCTTCGGGCGGAGCTGACGGCGGGTAGACGGCCGAGAGCGAGGCGGGCTGTGCTGACAGCGAGGTCGAGGTCGCCGGCGGCGTTGTGCGCGAGGCTGAGCCAGGCGCCGTGGCGTAGTGCGGAGCGTTGCGGGGAGTCAGTCGGACTGGTGTGCGCGCGGGCGTCGAGCAGCCGTTGGGCCTGACGAAGGAGCGCTGGCCGTTGAATCGGGACCTGTTCGGCTAGTACGACGAGGCCTCGGCCGGTGATCGCGTCCAGTTCGACTCGATCGATGTATGACGCCCACGGGGGTAGCGGAGCGTCGGCGGCGGTGTCGAGGAGCGCGAGGGTGTTCTCGCGTGTGTGGAAGAAGCTGGTGAGGTCGCCGGCGACGGCGTGGGCGAGGGTGCTGCGGGCGGCTACCAGTGAGCGGACGGCGGGTGGGGCCTTTGTCGCCGATTCTTGAGCTGCTGAGGCGAGTTGCAGGGCGTCGAGGGCGTGGCCCTGGTCGGCGGCTTGGTTGGACATGAGGGCCAGGATGCTGGCGGCTAGGCCGGGATCGCGAGCGGCGTGCGCGGCGCGGAGAGCGGTGAGGTACCAGCGTTGGGCGAGGCCGTCCTCGTTGGCATCGAACGCCATGAACCCGGCGGTCTGGGCGAGTTGCGCTAGTGCGGCGGCTAGGCGGCGGCCGGCTTCCGCGTTGTAGGAAGCGCGGCGCAGGAGCCGGGCCAGGGCGGTGAACTGGTCACTGACGAAGCCGCGGGCGGCACCGCCCTGCTGATCGTCGAGCTTCTGTGCATGAGCGACGACGGTGTCGATCATGTCCAGCAGCGGTGGGGTGACCGGTCCGCCGTCTCCGGTAGCCGCGATCAGGTCTGGGGTTGGCTGGTGCAGCGCGGCCCACGCGGGGGCGGTGAGCGCGGCGCCGGTGACACCGATGACGGTGCGACGGGTCGGCACGGGTCCTCCTACGAGGCTGAGCAGTCCGTTGCTGTCCCAGGGTAATTCCATCGCGTGATTCGCCAGCAGCGCTGGATGCGAACGCGGGGCGGTTACCCCCCAGACATCCTCGAACATGAGGTCGATTCTGAGCCTGGCGGAGAGCACCTCGACGACGAGTTCGGGTATGTCACCGTGCGGCACAGCGCCGTCCGAGACCCATTTATACGGGGTTTTGGGGTGGACTCTGCGGGTGCTGCTGCGGGCCACCAGAGCCGAGTTGATTCGTCGGGCGAGGGCCTCGGGCCCCCATTGCGCCTCTCGGAGCAGGCCGGCCAGCCGTTGGTTGGTGCGAGATGTCGTGGGTTCGGCTTCCACGGTTGGATCCCCCTTCCGGGTGCCGGTAGTGCAGCCGCGGGCCTGACAGTAGCGGCCACGGTCAGCGGCGGGGAGCGAAGCGCACCAACCGCACCAGGTTCCGAGCGAGCGGCACCGATGGCACCGCATCGATGCCTGCCCCAGGCGCTCGGAACCGACAAAGGTCGATGTGTGGGCAGGGTCAGGGCCTCGATTGTCACTCCGGGCTCCCTGCAGCTGATGCCTACCAGTCGACCTGCGGTCGCAAGGGAGAGCTGCCATGCCACGTCCGTTTCCCGGCCAGCCGGTGGGAGTCGATCCCGTCCTTGCCGCTGACATTGATCTGCTGGTGCGTCCCGGCCGGATGTCCCTACGGCCTGACGACTGCGCTCAGTCACCGCGCGAGCAGGCCGCCAGTGAGCCGGGCCGGATCAGTAAAGCCATCGTCGCCGGCCCGGCGCGGTTGAGTCAGGTCACCCGGACGGCGAGCGAGAACTCAGCCGGTCGGCCGCCGCTGCTGCTGAGCGTGAATCAGGAGGGCGGCCGGCTGAACGCGCTGGACTGGCCCGGTGTGGCCCAGTTGCCAGGGAATCTGGCGCTTGGGGCAGCGGGGGACGAGGACCTAACCGAGCTGGCAGGGACGGCAATTGGCGAGCAGCTTCGGGCGGTGGGGTTGACCTGGAATTTGGCGCCTGTGTGCGACACCACGGGGTGGCCAGCGTCTGCTGCGGTTGGCGCTCGCTCCTTCGGCTCCGATCCTGAACGGGTTGGGCTGTTGGCGGCAGCGTTCGTGCGCGGATTGCAGCGGGCTGGCGTCGCGGCGACCGCCAAGCACTTTCCCGGTCTGGGCGGGGTTGGTGCGGACCCGCACCACGTCGCGCCGGTGGTCGACCGACTCGGTCCAGGTGCGCTGCTGCCGTTTCGAGCGGCGATTGACGCTCAGGTGGCGTGCGTGATGGTCGGCAGTCACACCGTCCTCGCCGTGGACAACAAGCCGGCGTTGGCATCGCCGCGCGTGCTTGACCTGTTGCGTTACGAGCTGGGCTTCGGCGGTGTGGTGGTGAGCGAGAACTTGTCGATTCCTGCGGTGCACGAGCCGCTGGGTGGCCTGGCCCGGGCGGCGGTCGCCGCGGTGGCCGCCGGGGTGGACATCGTGATGCTGGACTCGGAGGTTTCCCGGGGGCGTAGCTCATTGGCGGCGCGGATGGCGGCGGTCCGGCGGCGCGCGGAGGTGGTGCAGGCGCTGACAGCGGCGGTCGAGCAGGGCATGATCGACCGCCAGCGGATCGGCGAGGCAGTGGACCGTGTGCAGGCGTTGCACCAGCGGTACGGCCTGAACCCCGGCTCGGTCAGATCGGAGTGGTCGTCGGCGAACGCGGCGGCCTGGCGTGCGGCGGAACGGATCGCCGACCGTTCGGCGGCGGTGGTGCGCGGTAACCGGCTCCTTCCGCTGGACGTGCCGCCCGGTAAGGTGCTGGCCTTGGTGCGGGTCCCTGACGAGGGGCAGCGGCGTGCCGACAGTGCCCGCTACACGCCGGACTATCTACCCGCGCTGCTCGCCTCGCATCACCGTGTGGTGCAGGTGCCGGTCGGCGCTCCAGTGCCAACGGCCGGTCCGGTGATCGTGTACGGCTACGACACCCGCACCACAATCGCGGGTCCGAGCAGAGCTGTCCAGGAAGCCACCCGGCTGGTCGAGCGCGGGCGGACGGTAGTTCAGGTCGCGTTCGGTGATGTCGACGACCTGGCCGGTTCGCCCGCGCCGGTGTTGGTGGCCGCGTTCAGCCCGCACTGGGCCTGCGTCGCGGCGGTGGCCCGAATCCTGCTCGGCGACGGCCGCGCCCACGGTGTCGTACCCGTCTCCGGTGTGTCGTGGTGAGCCGGGTTCCGGCCGGCCAGCTCGCCAGTTACTTGCAGTGCCTGTATGAGGCCGCGGGAATGACCCGAGCCGGGGCGCGAGTGATGGCCGATACGCACGTCGAGGCTGACCTTCGCGGCATACCCGGCCACGGCAGCCGATTGGCCCCCGGCTACCTGGACAAGCTGCGCACCGGGCGCCTGAACTCGCGTCCCCTGATTCGGGTCGTGCAGGGCGAGGAAGCGGTCCTGGTCGTGGACGCCGATCTGGCGCCGGGACCGGTAGCCGCCCGCTTGGCGGTCGCCGCGGCGATGCTGCGTGCTCGGCGTTGTGGCATCGCCGCGGTGACCGTTCGTCGGGCCGGTCATGTCGGCGCGCTCGGCATTCCCGCCGCGCAGCTGGCTCGGCGTGGCCTGGTGGGCGTGGCCGCCGCGCAGGCGTCGGCGCGCAGCGTGGCCCTGCACGGCGGCAGTAGCGCGCCGGTCCTGGGCAGCAGCGCGCTGGCGGTCGCTGTTCCCGGTCCGGACCCTCGGCGCCCGGTGCTGGTGGACCTGGCCGCTGCCGCGATGTCCTGGGGCCGCCTTCACCAGCTGGCCCGCACGGGACAGGCGTTGCCCAACGGGTCCGCGCTCGACGCGAGCGGGCATTGGGTCCGCGATCCGAACCTCGCGGCGGCGCTGCTGCCCGTCGGCGAGCGCGGCCAAGCCCTGGCGATCGTCTTGGAACTGCTGGTCGGCGCGCTGACCGGGAGCACCCCCTTGCCGACAGGAGACGACGGCCGCGGGCTGCTCGTCGTGGCGGTCGACCCTCGCCGTCTCGCCGTCGCCGAGTCGCTAGCTACCGGCGTAGCCGCTGTCGCTCACGCGGTGCGCGAGCAGGGTGCCCGAATGCCGGGGGATCGCGCCTGGTCCCAGCGTGACCGGGCCCGCCAGGACGGCATCGCCCTCGACGCCGGCGACATGGCCGCGCTCATCGAGGCCGGTCGTCGCGTGAACGTCCGTGCTCCCCACGGATGGATCCAACCCGAACCCCTTGACGCCATCACGGGATCACAGAAGGAGCAGATGTGAGCAGTCCGACCAGCACACCGACCCTCGGCGGCCCACCGGCCGTCGGCCAACCGGCCCTCTACCGCGGTGCGGCCCGAGCCGAGGTCGCCCGTCGCCTGCAAGCCGTCCTCGACCTATCCGACCCCTACCCGGTCGTGAACGCGGCGCGCGAACTCGCCGCCGGGGCGCTGGAGCGTGCCCTGGCTGACGTCGTTGCGGGCCGGCTGCTGCACGAGCCCACCGGCCGCCGCATCCCGCTACAGGAACTACCCGCCCGCACGATCGCTGCGCTCACCCGCACCCATCACCTCGACGCGGACCAGAGCGACGCCCTGGGATTCGCGCTGCGGTGCGCCTTCGCGTGGCCCGGCGTCGTCGGCACCCCGGACGCCCCGTACGCGCTCAAGTCGGTGCTCCCTGCCGGATTCGCGCCGATCGCGACGGTCGAGCAGATCGCCGCGAGCCAGGCCACCGCCGGACCCGACGGGTTGAACACCAGCTACATGATCTCGCAGATGAAGGGCGGCATGTCCGCCGACTTCGGCATTGGCTGCCCCTTGATGTGCGCCTACTGCTACCGGCGCGAAGGCGCCACCGTCGACGGCTACCTCGGCTCCTGGGAGCCGACCGGGTTCCTCGAGCCCGAGGATGTCGTGGCGCGGCTGCTGTCGCACCCGTGGTTCACCGCGCACCACACGCCCATCGGCTTGCACATGTCCACCTCCGAGGCGTTCCTGCCGAAGCTGTGGCCGCGAACCTGGCGCGCGTTGAAGCTGCTCGACGAGCTCGGTCTGACCAACCGCGTCTCGTGCATCACGAAGTACACCCTCTCCGATGAGCAGATCGACTGCCTGGAGTCCCTCGTCCACGTCGACCTCGACGTCAACGTCTGCTACGCCGCGATGCCCGAGTCAATCGAGCCGCCCAACCGTGGACGCCGGCTGCGGTTCCTGCGCCGCATCCTGCACTCTCAGAAGATCAACGTGCTGGCGTACTACCGGCCGATCGCCGAAGGGCTCAACACCACCGACGCTCACCTGCGTCACGTCTGGCAGACCTTCAGGGACGCCGACGCCCGCACCGTGGTCCTCGGCGGGCTGAAGTTCGCCGACGATCACGTCCACTCCTTCATGTCCTACGGGCTGCCCCTGCCGGCAGGGTCCTTCACCCCCGGCAAGAAGCTGCTCACCGCCGGCACCGAAGCGCGGATCATGGCCGCCTTCGACGAGGTGTACGCCGACGTCGCCCCCGACTGGCGCCCCGCGGTCCTGAAACGATCCTCGTGCGGTCGAGCGGTGGAACGCGGCAGCCACATCCCCGACTACAACGGCCACTACGACCAGCCCACCACCAACTGCCGCCTGCGCTGCCCCGCCGCCCAGCACGAGGTGTGCGCGTCAGCCCAGCCGCCGGACGAGGAAACAGTCCGGCACCTCCTGGCACGCATCGGCAGGCCCGACGCCCGCGTCGACATCACCGGCACCACCACCGTCGTGCACGCCTCGCTGAGCCCGTTCGAACGAACGTTCCTGCGCCAGAACCTGCTCTTCCCGGTGCACACCGCCCGGCAGGCCGCCGAACTCGTCGCCGGAAGGATCACCCGATGACCACCGCCGCACGCCCCACGCCTAAGCGGATCTTCCTGCCCCTGGCCGAGTCCCCGTTGCTCAGCCACCACGGCGACGAGGACGTCGACCTCGCCGTGCTCCTGGCCACGACCGCCGACCCCGAACCCGCGACCGTGCGGGCGCTGCTGTCGATCACCGCTTTGCCAGCCGCCGATCGGATCGCCCGCGCGCTCGACGAGCGAACGGACCTACCCCTCACCTCCCTCGCGCTACTCGTGGCGCACCGGCCCGACGCTAAGCAGGCGACCGGTGCCCTGCGCGGCAGACTCTTCCCCGACAGCACCTCACCCGGTGCATGTCATCGATTCGCCCGCACCATGGCAACGCTCGTCCACCAGCCCGCATCGGTCGACGATGCCTACCTTGACAGTGAACGATTCCGCGCATCCGCCGCCGCAGCCGACCCGGCTGTCCTGGAACAGCTACTGGCGCCGATCCTGGACGGGGGCACCCTGACCGGTCCCGCCCAGACCGGGCTGCTCGCCCTGGTCGACGCCCGCGCCGGCCGCGTCCCAACGGCCCCCCTCGATTTGGCGGGCGCGACCGCTCTCGACCGCGACCGCCACAAGCAGGTGCGCGCCGCGCTTCTCGCACGGCGCGAACAGACGATCCGTGACCTCGCCGACCACACCGCCGGACTGACACTGGCCGCCGAGCTGTGGTTTGACTCGCTCACGGCCACCGCCGACACCCCCGCGCAAGCCAGCCAAGCCCTCGCCCTGGCCGAGAACGCCGCCAACAGCCTCGCCTCTGCAGAAGACCCGGCCTGCGCCTGGCCCGCCGTCCGTCGCCGTTGGCAGCACGTCACCGCCGCCGCAAGCGCCGGCGAAGCCCAGCCGGGCGGCTGGGAGCAGGCGTGGCAGGCAGCCGAGTTCACCGACGAGGGCGCTCGATGGGACGACACCCAACGCGCCCTCGTGGCCGGCTACGACCTGCTCGCCAACCACGTTCGCAGCACCTGGGGATCACCCGACACCCCGCCCACCCCCGACCACTACTGGGCCGCCGACCCCACCGGCCGCGCGCTGCTGCACCTGGTCGCCGACCACCTCACCGGCCACCAGACACACAGCCCTCTCCCGCACTACACCGACCAACTCCTCATCGCCTTCGCGCGTGGGCTCGCCAAGAACCGCCACGACAAGATCCCCGCGGACCTCCACCTGCACGGCCTGATCGCCGCCATCAAGGCCGCCCGGTCCAAAGCCGCCCTCCTGGCCCGGCCGGTCCCCGCCGACCTCGGCATCGTCGTGCCGATGCGCGCCGAAGCCCACCGCCTCACCGCCACACACTGCGACGACGCGCTCACCGTCAAGGTCGCCCAACTGGGCTGGCTCCTGCAAGCCTGCCCTGACGCCCACGCCGACCTCCTCCTGGTCGACGAGAGCACCGACGGCGCCTCCGCCCGCGCCGCCCGCGCGATCGACGTCGACCACCCGCAGATCCGCGTGACCGTCGCCCAACGCCCCGACGACACCAGCGCAAAAGGTGGCGCCGTGATCTGGGGCCTCACTGAACTCGCCGGCGCCGGCCGCACCATCCTCGCCTACACCGACCTGGACCTCACCTACCCCCTGGAGCAACTCGGTCTTCACGTCGCCGCCCTCGACGAACCCGGCGTCGGCGCCGTCATCGGATCCCGCCGCCGCCCCGACTCTCACGGCTACTACCCGCCCAGCGGCCCGACCCCCGCCACCTGGCTTTACCAGCGAGCTGTCCAGGATCTCCTGCAACTCGGTGCCACCGATCCGCAGGCCGGCTTCAAAGCCTTCCCGGCCACCGCCCTGCGCACCGCACTGCCCCTCACCGCCGACCACAGCTTGGCGTTCGACAGCGACCTGCTCGCCGCCGTCGCGCGTAGCGGACACACGGTGGCCGAGGTCGGCGTAGCCGCCCTTCACCAGTACGTCGAAGGTCACCGGAGCACCCCGCACGACTACGACACCATGCTCAACGGCGTCCACCGGCAGGCCCTGCGCCACGGCCTCGACCCCGACACCCGCCGGACCCCGACGTGGGACCGCATCTGTCAGGCTGGCTCCCTGGCCGCAGCCGCCGCCGAACCCACGACCACCACCATGCTCAAGGCACCCGCCTTACGCTGACGAATCCTCGCGGGCCGCCGGCGCCGACACGCCGGCGGCCCGCACCCGTGCGCGCCTTCCCCATGTGCCCCGAATCGGACCAGTGCGATGCGTAAACTGGCACGGATCCGCCCGGCTCACTGTCGCCTTAACCTTGACGGCCGGTGCAACCCAACCGAAAGGTAAGCGCGTGAGGGCCGTCATCGCTGTCGCCGGCATGGGCAGCCGCTTCTTCCCCATCGGCAAAACCATCAACAAGTGCATGCTGCCGATCCTCAACCAACCAGTCGTCGCCTACGCAGTCGCTGACTGCGTCGCCGCAGGCGCCCGCGAGATCGCGATCGTCACCGCCCCCGGCGAGATCGGCCGCCAGGTGCGTCATTACTTCACTGAAGACCACGACCTGAAGGACTACTTCACCGCACGCGGCTGGCAGGACAAATACAGGCCCCTCGCCGAGCTGCACAGCCAAGCCGACTTCACGTTCATCGAACAACCACGCGATGACCGGTACGGCACCGCGCTGCCCGCCATGGTCGCCGCTGACTTCATCGCCGGCGACGACTTCCTCCTCGTCGCTGGCGACGACCTCCTCCTCCGTGAAGACGGCGGATCGGACCTGGCCGACCTGGCCGCTGCCCGGGCCGCCGCCGGAGTACCGGCCGCACTCGCCGCCGCCACGGTGCCCGGCGCCGAGGCCCACCGCTACGGCATCCTGGCTCCGCGAGTAGCCGACGGTCACCAACTACTCGATCAGCTGCTGGAGAAGCCGACCACCTACGGCGACCTGACCGCCTACATCAACATCAGTCGCACTCTGCTACCCGCCGACGCGATGGCCTACTTCCAGAAGCTGACCCCAGCGCCGAACGGCGAGTACCAGGCCACCGACGCCGTCATCGCTTTCGCCCGCGACAACGACGTACTGATCCACCCCGTCACCGGCGAGTACCACGATTGCGGCAATCCCGCCGGCTGGTTGGCGGCCAACAACGCTGCAGCCCAAGCTATCGTGGCCTCTGGGCCTCGCGCATGATCACGAATGCCGGCAGGGTAAGAGGCTGGTCGGTCGACACGCCCGCAGCGCCCTGTGTAGATAATGTCGGCATATGCCGACATCAAACTCCGACAAAACCTCGACATGTGGCCCTGCCGCAGGCTGCCGCCGCTCTCGATAATGGGCATCTGACGATTTTGCACGGTCTCTCAGCGATCAACGGTTGTACCGGTGCATGCTGAGATGCTCGTATGCTTCGCCGGACCGCGAGATTGTCACAGGCGACACTGATGGTCTCCACGGACCATGGCCACAGTGTCTGCAGTCGACCGGAGGTAGCAGCGATGGCTGACAGCGACGAGATCAAGGCTGCCCGCCGCGCACTCGGCCGCCGACTCGCTCAATTGCGTAGGGCTGGCAATCTTACCCAGCACGACTTGGCGCGGCTCGTGCAATACGGCCGCAGTTCCGTGGCGAGCACCGAGACTGGCCACCAGCACCCGGACCGTGCTTTCTGGGCGCGCTGCGACATCGTCCTGCAAACCGGTGACGCGCTCGTCAGTGAGTACGACCGCATCACCGAGCTGGACCGCCAACGACGACGGTCAGCGGCGATCCAGGCGGTCAGGAGCACGTCAGTGCCGGTGACGCCCGACGCTGGCCGCGAAGTCCCTGCAGCGAACGGCGGTGCTGTCTTCTGGGAGCGCGAGGACACCATCAACGCCCGCCGTCTGGCACTGAAGTCTTCCGTCGATGACAACATTCGTCTCGCATATCTGGAACGCGAGGTCCGGCAGGCGATCGCCGACAACGAGCGCCTCACCCCGGTTATCCTCATGGCGCGCATGCGACCGCTTCGGTCCTACGTCGACCAGCTCATGGCAGGCCGGCAGCACCCACCGCAACGCGCCCGGCTCTACGCCGTCGCCGCTCACCTGTCTGGCCTTCTCGGCGCACTCGCCCTTGACCTCGGCGCATTCGGTGCGGCGCACGCGTACGCCGCCGAAGCGTTCGACCTCGCCGAGGCTGCCGAGCAGCCCGACGCGCAAGCCTGGGCACGGGCCACGCAGAGCCTGATCGCCTTCTACGCCGGTGACTACCATGACGCGCTGGCCTACGCCCAGGACGGCCTGCGCCGTGGCGGCGCCAGCGCGCAGCGTATCCGCCTCACGATCAACGGTCAGGCGAGGGCACTCGCCCGCCTCGGCGATCGGTACGGCGTCGACCGCGCCGTCGATTACGCGTTCACCATGCTGTCCGACTACCCGGCCGGCTCGTCGGTCAGCGCTAGTCTCGCCCTCGGCCCGTACTGCGCGGCTAGGACCGCGGCCAATGCGGCGACCGCCTACCTGGCGCTCGGGCGTACCGCAGGCGTCACCAACCATCTCACCACCGCGATCACCGCGTTCGACACCGCAGGATTGGCTGGCCCGCGTGCACTCAGCCGCCTCGACCTGGCCACCGCACACCTGCACGCCGACAACCCCGACCCCGAGGAAGCAGGCGCACTGGCGGCGGAGGCCCTCACTCTCACCGCGGACCAGCGTTTCGAATCGGTCCACCAGCGCGCCCGTCAGTTCCTCGCTGCCGCCCACCCCTTCGCTCGCCACCCACAGCTACGGCACGTTGCCGACCTGCTCGTCGACCGCACACAGGTCGCTGCCACCGGACAGGCCGCTCTACCATCGCTGTCATGAGCAGCCGGGAACTGGCCAGCCTGCACGAGCGCTGGACCGCCTACCAGGCCCTGCCCGAACTCACCAACCACTGGTACTGGCGCCCGGGCTGGCGGGCCGACCGCCAGTTCTACACCTGGCACCTCACGTTTGAACATCAACCGGAACTCGATCACCTCGTCACCGCCGTGCAGAGCCAACTCACTCTGCCCGGACTGGACCTGGTGCCGCTCGACGGGCTCCACCTGACCATGCAAGGTCTCGGCTTCACCGACGAGGTCACCAACAGCGACCTCGAAGCAATCGTCACCGAAACCCGGCGACGCTGCGCCGGCATGTCGCCTCTAAGGGACGTCTCGTAACCCCGGTGTCTGTCTGCTAAGGATGATCATCGAGGATGCCTGGGT
>NZ_JBAKHR010000016.1:0-185693 GCF_036902955.1 Micromonospora sp. CPCC 205558 | reverse complement strand
CCCCCGCGCGCCCCCGCGCCCCGCCCCCCGCGCCCCGCCCCCCGCGCCCCGCCCCCCGCCCCCCGCCCCCGCGATCTTGCAGTTTCTGTTGCCGATTCGCGAGGGATGCCCCTTGTGTCACCGCAGAAAGTGCAAGATCGCGGGGGACGGGCGGGGCGGGGCGGGGCGGCGGGGCGGGGCGGGGCGGGGCGGGGCGGGGGGGGCGGGGCGGGGCGGGGTTAGGGGGTTGCTCTGAGGGTTTCGTCGCCGGCCAGGCGGCCCGTTTCGCGGTCGCGGGTCAGGACGCCGGCGTCGAGCAGGGTGGTGAGGGCGCGGTTGGCGTCGGCGGCACGGTAGACGGTCGCGGTGAGGGTGTGCCGGCGTAGCTCGGTGACCTGCTGTGGCCCGCCCGCCCGCAGCTCGGCCAGCAACTCGTGGGCCAGCGGTTCGAGGTCGGGGTCGTTAACCACGTCGACAGTCGTGCCGGTCGGGTCGAGTGGGCCGCGGAAGCGTACGTCGAACTGCGCGCCGACCGCCCAGAGCGCGTCGCGCACCGCCTCCAGACTCCGGTCGGAGCGGCTGCCGAAGGCGATCACACCGGCAGCGTCGCCGCCGGGCAGCACCGGTGCCACCTCGGCGACCAGCGGGAAGCCTGCGGAGACGAGCGCGTCTCGGGCGCTCTCGCGGGTGTGCAGCAGCAGCTCGCCGGTCCGGCCGTTGGTCGCGGCGGTGAGCAGCTTCGGCGTCACCGCACCGGGCAGACCCACGAAGGAGAACAGCGGCGCGCCGGCCGCCCCGGCCGCCTTCACCGCTACCGGCAGCCGGTACGGGTCTCCGGGCAGCAGGTGCACGGTGACCTCGGCGGGCAGCTCCGCCTCGATCGGGCCGAGCCGGGCCGGCAGGTCGGCGGCGGCGTTGTCAGCCAACACCAGCATCGTCACCTGCCGGCCGCGTACCTGGTCGCGGTGTGCGGCGACCAGGCGCAGCGCGGCCTCCGCGCTGCCCGCGTCGACACCCGCGAGGGCGATGGTGGCCCGCCGGGAGCGGTGCAGGGCCGCGGGCAGCCAGGTCGTCAACTGGCGGACCAGCAGCTCGCGGAGGAAATCGGTGGTCCGGTCGGTCGGCATCGGTCCGTTCTACCGTACGGGCGGTCAGGCCGGGACGGAGATCCCCACCCCGCCCCGGGTCTGCCCGCCGTAGCGCTGCCGCTCGGCGTCCAGGTCGAGGCGACCGATCTGCTTGCGGGCGGCCAGCGCGGCGTCGTCGAGCAGGTCGGCCGGGATCAGCCAGACCACCTCGAACTCCAGTCCGTCGGGGTCCTTGCCGTAGAGGCTCTTGGTGGTGCCGTGGTCGGAGGTGCCGACCAGCGCGCCGGCCGCGACCAGCCGCTCGGCGGTGGCGGCCAGCTCGTCGAGCGTGTCCACCTCCCAGGCGAGGTGGTAGAGGCCGACGGTGGACCGACCGGCGGTGGACCGACCGGCGCCCGCGCCGATCTCGAAGAGGCCGAGGTCGTGGTCGTTGGTGGAGTCGGGGGCCTGGAGGAAGGTGGCGCCCCGGAAGCCGTCCGGGGTCATCGCCACCGGGCGGAAGCCCAGCACGTCGCGGTAGAACGCGACGCTGCGGGCGAGGTCACTGACGTAGAGGACCGCGTGGTTGAGCCGGTGGATACCCATGACCCGAGGCTAGCGCGGTTTGGTTGAACATTCAACCATCGGGGGTATGATGGCGGCCATGACCCGCTGGTTGGACCCCGACGAGCAACGCACCTGGCGCGCGTACCTCACCGCCTCCCGGGTGCTGATGGACACTCTCGACCGCGAGCTGCAACGCGACTCGGGCATGCCGCACGCCTACTACGAGATCCTGGTCCAGCTCTCCGAGGCCCCCGGTCGCCAACTGCGGATGAGCCAGCTGGCCCAGGCGGCGGGGTCGTCCCGCAGCCGGCTCTCGCACGCCGTGGCCCGGCTGGAGGCCGCCGGCTGGGTGCGCCGCGAGGACTGCCCCACCGACCGGCGCGGGCAGATCGCGCTGCTCACCGACGAGGGTTTCGCGACCCTCGCGGCCGCCGCACCCGGCCATGTCGAGGGGGTACGCCGACACCTGTTCGACGCGTTGAGCCCCGCCCAGGTCGACCAGCTGCGTCGGATCAGCGAGACCCTGGCCGACCACCTGACCGGATCCTGACCAATCGACACCGGCGCGGGTCTTGTACTTACCGTCGTCAAATGAGCACGATGGGGCGTGTCTTCCGGCTTCGGTGAACTGACTGATCAGGCGCACCACCTCGTGTCCTCCGGCGATCTGGCCGGCGCACAGCAGCTGCTGTCCGACGCGCTCACCGACGCCGACCCCCGCCCGGCCAACGCCACCCCCGAGTTGGCCGAGGCGGCCAGCCTCCAGGCGCGGGTGCTGATCGCCCTCGGTGAGCCGCACTCGGCCCGAGGATGGGCCGCCTTCGCGTACGCGGCCACCACCCGCCTGCACGGCCGCGCCGACCCGCGCACGGTGGCCGCCGCCGCGACCCTGGCCGCAGTGCTGCACCGGGTCGGCAGCCACTCCCGGGCGGCGCGGCTCTACCAGGAAGTCATCATCGAGCTGACCGCGCAGGACGGCCCGGAGTCGCTGCGGGTGCTCGCCGCGCACGCCGACCTGGCCACCGTGGAGTACGCGCGCGGCCAGTGCACGGTAGCCCGCGACCGCCTCCAGGACGCCTGGGAACTGCACCGCGAGGTGTACGGCGACGGGCACCCCAGCGGCATCAAGATGCTGGCGCGGCTCGGGGCGATGCAACGTGACTGCGGGCAGTTCGCCGAGGCACACGACAATTTGGCGCTCGCCCGTGAGTTGTGCCGGCAGCACCTGCCCGCCGACGACCCCCTGGCCACCCAGGTGGCGGCCCTGGCCCGAGCGGCGGCGAATCCCGATCACGCCTGCGCCGACAACCCACCCACGGCCCGGGACACGCCGGTCGTGCCGGCTGCCCGCGTCCCACCGCACGGCGACGGGCCGGCCGAATCCGGTCACCATCCGCCGGCAGCCACTACCCACCAGGCCGGGGCGGTTCCGAACCCCCGGCTGCCCTCCGACGAAACGGTCGGGTCGGCGGGCGGCAGATGGCCGACCGAACCGGTGGGCGAACTCTCGCCCCACCCCACCGACCCTCCGGTGCCTCCATCGGTGGTGGGGCTGGCCGGCGGCACGGAGGAACAGCCCGGGGTGTACCGGCTGCACCGTCCCGCCGCCCCCACCGATCCGTACCAGTCGCCCGACCCATACGCACCGCCCGACTCGTACCCGCCGTCCGAGCCGGGGCCGTACCCGCCGTCCGAGTCCTACGCACCGTCTGGGCCTGGGCCGTACCAGCCGTCCGAGCCGTACGCGCCTGTCGAGCCGTACACGCCGTCGCGGCTGCTGCCGGTGCCCGTGCACCGCGCACCGCCGGAGCAGCGCAACCGGCTGGTGCCGGTGTTGGTGGCCGGTGTGGTCGTCGTGCTCCTCGGCGCGGCGGCGGTGATCGCCGGGGTGGCCCGGGTCGACGGCGACGACGAGCCGACCCCGCCGCCGGTCAGCGCCTCCCCCACCGCCGGCGCGCCGGCCAGCACCGCGCCCGCCCCGGGCGGATCGGCACCCGCGTCGGCTGCCGCCGCGGCGCCGCCCGGCACCCCACCGAGCGCGGTGACCCTGCGCGACAACCGGGACAGCATCGCGCTGAACTGGACCTACCCGGCCGGCAGCGAGGGCCCGGTGGTCATCGCGGGCGGTCGCACCGGCCAGGCCCACAACATCTTCGCGACGCTGCCGGCCGGCACCACCAGCTTCGTCATCTACGCGCTCAGCCGCACCAACGACTTCTGCTTCACCGTCGCCGTCGCCTGGTCCACCGACACCGTGGCCCGGTCCAAGCAGGTCTGCACCCGCCGCCGCTGACCCGCCAGCCGCCTCCACCAGCCGCGCCCTGTTGCATCCGCGGGTGCAGAGCAAAGGGTCATCGGTGGGCGGGCGGGGGCAGGGCGCCGTCACTGACCGTCAACCCGCTCTCCTGGGCCGGCAACGCCGGCAGCAGCAGGCACACCCGTAGCCCTCGCTGCTCCGGCACGTCGGTCAGGGTGATCGTGCCGCCCGCGCGTCGGACCAACTCCCGGACGATGGCCAGCCCCAGGCCGGCGCCCCCATCGTCGCGGGCCCGTCCGTCATCCAGCCGGGTGAACCGATCGAAGACCCGCTCCCGGTCCGCCACCGGGACCCCCGGGCCGTCGTCGGTCACCGTCACCAGGTGGTACGCCCCGACGCCAGGCCCGACCGTCGCGCCCACCCCCGCCGTCGCCCCCGCCGTCGGTGTCGCCTCGGCCGCGAGCACGACACTGCCGTACGCGTGCCGTACCGCGTTGTCGACCAGGTTGGCCAGCACGCGACGCAACTCCTCGACGGTGCCGATCGTCCAGAGTGGGCCCGCGGGCAGCGTCACCCGCACCGGCGGCGACGGGTAGCGGGCAGCGACGTCGGTCAGCAACGCGCCCAACTCCACCGGGCCGGTCCCCCGGGTCGGCGGGGTCTCATCCAGGCGGGCCAGCAGCAGAAGATCGTCGACCAGGCGGCTCAACCGCTCGGTGTCGGCGAGCAGGTTGGTGGTCACCGCCGTCCAGTCTGTCCGGTCGGCGAGGCGCTGGGCCACCTCCAGCTCCGTCCGGATGTTGGTCAACGGGCTGCGCAGCTCGTGTGCGGCGTCGGAGACGAAGGCCCGCTGCCGGACGCGGGCGGATTCCAGCCGGTCCAGCATGCCGTTGAGGGTGACCGCCAGACGGTGGATCTCGTCGGCCGACGCCGGCACCGGCAGCCGGCCGGTTCCGGCCCTCCCGGTGATCTCCTCGGCGCCTCGACGTAACGCCTCGACCGGCCGCAGGGTCGCGCCCACCACCCGCCACGCCACCCCGGCCAGGACGACCACCAGCAGCGGGAACGCCACCAGCAGGATGGTCCGGACCACATGGATGCTGTGCCGCACATCGGCCATCGAACGGGCGACCAGCACGGTGAGCGGGTCGGCGGCGGTGCCGGCGGGTACGGCGACAACGCGGACCGGGCCGACGAGCCCGACCCGTTCGGCCGGCACCTCCAACCGCTGCCGGCTATCCCGGTCCAGCCGCTCCGGGCGGACCATCGGCACCAGACGGTCGGCGTCGATCGAGGCCGCCCTGATCCGCCCCTGCCCGTCGACGACCTGCACGCGGACCTGCCCGCCGGCCACCGGCAGGGGGTCGGGCAGCGCGTCCTCGGCGGCGAGGAGGGCAACCGCGTCAGCGGTGCGGAACGCCTCGGTGTCGACCGTGCGCTGGAGCACGAAGCCGAGCGCGCCGAGCAGCACCACCCCGCCCAGGGCCAATCCGATGGTGAGGCCCAACACGCCGATCGCCATGAGCCGCCCGCGCAGTCCGAGGACCGGCAGCCGGCCGGGCCAGGCCCGACGGGCAGGTGCCGGGCCGTCCGCCGTCACGTCGCCAACCGGTAGCCGGCGCCCCGGACCGTCTCCAGCCGGTCCCGGCCGAGCTTGCGGCGCAGGTAGCCGACGTACACCTCGACGGCGTTCGGTGCGGTCTCCAGGCTCGCGTCCCAGACGTGGTCCAACAACTCGATCTTGGAAATCACCTGGCCGGGCCGGCGCATCAGGTAGTCCAGCAGCGCGAACTCCCGCGCGGTCAGCGCCACCTCGGCGTCCGCCCGGGTCACCCGTCGGCGGGCCGGGTCCAGCCGCAGGTCACCGACCGCCAGCACGGTCGGGCGCTCCGGTGCGCCCCGACGCAGCAGTGCCCGCAGCCGGGCCAGCAGCACCACGTACGAGAAGGGTTTGGTCAGGTAGTCGTCGGCGCCGCAGTCGAGGCCGTCGGCCTGGTCGTACTCACCGTCCTTGGCGGAGAGCATGAGCACCGGCAACCAGTGCTGCTCCGCGCGCAGCCGCCGAACCAGCTCGTACCCGGAGAGGCCCGGCAGCATCACGTCGAGGATCATGGCGTCGTACCCGCCGTGCCGCGCCGCGTCCAGGCCGGCCGGGCCGGTCCCCGCCACGTCCACCGCGAAACCCTCCGCCTGGAGGCCGCGTTGCAGGGCAGCCGCCAACCGGGCTTCATCCTCCACCACCAGCACGCGCACAGCTCAAGGGTGCCACCCGGGTCAATCAGCACGGTTCGGTGTCCTCAGCACGTTCACAGCACCGAGGGGGCAGGATGGCCGCAGGAGGTGCCACCATGTCCGTCCTGAGAAGCCGTCCCGTCCTGCGCTGGCTGGTCCCGGCCACCGCGGCCGTCGCCGTCATCGGCGGCGGCGCGGCGATCGGCACGTTCGCCGCCGAGGCCGAGCCGAGCCTGCCGCCCCGTACCGCCGCTCAGCTCCTGGTCGACCTGCAGACATCCCGGCTGGAGGGGTTGTCCGGGACCGTCGTGCAGCGCGCCGACCTCGGCCTGCCGCCGCTCGTCGGGCTGCTCCCCGGCAACGAGCTGACCACCCTGTTGACCGGTACGCACACCCTGCGGGTCTGGTACTCCGGGCCGGACCAGCAGCGGGTCGCGCTGCTGGACACCCTCGGTGAGCAGGACATCATCCGCAACGGGCGGGACCTGTGGACCTGGCAGAGCCGCACCAACGCCGCCACCCACCGCACCCTGGGCGGCGACGCCGGGGCCGGAAAGTCCGCTGGCGAACCGGCGGCGAACCTGCCGGCCACCCCGCAGCAGGCCGCCGACCTGGCGTTGGGCGCGATCGACCCGAGCACCGAGGTCAGCGTCGGCCGCTCGGCCACCGTCGCCGGTCAGGACTCGTACGAGCTGGTGCTGCAGCCACGCGACCAGGACTCACTGGTGCACCAGCTGCGGATCGCCATCGACGCCAAGCAGCACGTGCCGCTGCGTTTCGAGGTGCTCGCGAAGGGCAGTGACCAGCCGGCGTTCGAGGTGGCGTTCACCCAGGTCGACTACCGTCGCCCCGACGCCGACCAGTTCACCTTCAACCCTCCGCCCGGTGTGACGGTCTCGGAGGAGACGGCCGAGCGGCCGACGGGCAAGCCCGGCCGACCCGGCCACGCCGAATCGGGGGCGGACCCGCAGGTCCGCGCGGTGGGCGACGGCTGGAGCACGGTGCTGGTCGCCCGCCTGGACGGGGCCGTCGGCGGCAAGCCCGCCGCCCCGAAGCCGGCCGCTCCCCCGGCCGGCGCCGCACCGGACGTGGACCTGTCGAAACTGCTCGGCGGGCTGCCCGCCGTCAGTGGTGACTGGGGCAGCGGGCGGCTCTTCAGCGCCAAGCTGTTCAGTGTGCTGCTCACCGACGACGGCCGGGTGCTCGCCGGAGCGGTGACGCCGGAGCGGCTCTACCAGGCCGCGCGCGGCTGATCTCCGCGGTGTTCGCGCCGGGTCGACCTGACGGTCGGCCCGGCGCTTCGCTGTGGTCGTGGCCCGGGTCAGGAGACGCCGAAGGCGCTGAGGTACGCGTCGGCGAGGACCGCGTGGCCGGGCAGGTGCGGGTGGACCCGGTCGTCGGCCCAGCGCTTCGCCGGGCTGACCGCCAGCACCCGGTCGAACGCCGCCTGGTTGGGCACGTGCACCGCGTCGAACTCGGCGGCGAGCCCGGCCACGACCGCCGCGTACCGGTCGGTGTCGGCGCGTTGCGGGTCGCCGCGGTCGGCCTCGATGAAGAACGGGTCGCCGAGGATCAGTCGGCAGCCGGTGGCGGTGACCGCCCGACGCAGCAGGTCGCGCAGGGTGCGCTCGTACTCGTCGATGCCGACGGCCTCATCCGGCCGGTCACCGTAGCGCCGCCAGATGTCGTTGATGCCGATCAGCACCGCGAGCCAGTCGGGCCGTGCGGCGATGGCGTCGTCATCCCAGCGGGCGGCGAGGTCCCGCACCGTGTCGCCGCTCACACCCCGATTGACCCACGACAACTCCAACTCGGGGTGCCGGGCGTCGACCAGGGCGCGCACCAGGCTCACATATCCGCTGCCGTAGGGCGCGGCGACGTCGCGTCGACCACAATCGGTGATGCTGTCCCCGATGAAGACCACCCGTTGGCCGGTCCGCAGGATCATCCGCCGTCACCTCGCGATCACCGGCGCGCCAGAACGCCCGGCTTGGTGAGAACCGGCGGAACGCGCTATCTTCAACAGTTCCAAGGGCACAAAAAAGAACGGCTAAAAGCCGTTCCTGCAAAGGATTCTAATCTTTAGGGAGACGGCTTGTCAAGGCACTCCGGCGGTTCCGGCGAATTGCCGCTCGACGACGAGATCGGTCGCGAGCAGGAGTACGTCTCGATGCTCTACAACCGGCTGGACGAGCTGCGTGAGCAGGCAGCCCACCGGCTCACCGCCGAACTGCACAACACCGGCGGCACACTCCAGGACCGCTCACAGCGCGACAGCTCGGTAGCGATGTACGCCGATCAGGTCGAACAGTTCTCCGCCGTGGAGAACGGGCTCTGCTTCGGCCGTCTCGACGGCGACGACGACTCCCGCCGCTACATCGGCCGGATCGGCATCTTCGACACCACCGGCGACTACGACCCGCTGCTGATGGACTGGCGGGCCCCCGCCGCCCGCCCGTTCTACCTCGCCACCGCCGCCAACCCGCAGAACGTACGCCGTCGCCGGCACCTGCGTACCCGGCAGCGCAAGGTGACCGGGCTCAACGACGAGGTGCTCGACATCGACACCGCCTCCCCCGGCGCCCACGAGGAGCTGACCGGTGAGGCGTCGCTGCTCGCCGCGCTCAACGCGGGCCGCACCGGCCGGATGCGCGACATCGTCGAGACCATCCAGGCTGAGCAGGACGAGGTCATCCGCGCGGAACTCCCCGGCGTGATGGTGGTCCAGGGCGGCCCCGGCACCGGCAAGACGGCTGTCGCGTTGCACCGTGCGGCGTACCTGCTCTACACGCACCGCCGCGAACTCTCCAGCCGGGGCGTGCTGCTGGTCGGCCCGAACGCGACCTTCCTGCGGTACATCTCCCAGGTGCTGCCGACGCTGGCCGAGACCGGTGTGCTGCTGCGTACCCAGGGTGATCTCTTTCCCGGGGTCAGCGCGCAACGGACCGAGCCGGCCGAGACCGCGGCGCTCAAGGGCCGGGCGGTGCTGGCCGAGGTGTTGGCGCTGGCCGTACGGGACCGGCAGTGGGTGCCGGACGAGCCGCTGGAGATCGAGGTCGAACGGGAGACGCTGACCCTCGACCCGGAGACCGTGCGCGTTGCCCGGGACCGGGTCCGTCGCGCCGACCGACCGCACAACCTGGCCCGGGCGCTGTTCGACGTGGAGATCGTGCACGCGCTCGCCGAGCAGGTGGCCGAACGAATCGGCGCCGACCCGCTCGGCGGGGACAACCTCCTCGACGAGGCGGACCGGGCCGAGATCCGGCGGGAGTTGCGCGAGGAGCCGGAGATCCGCGCCGCCCTCGACCAGCTGTGGCCGGTGCTCACGCCGCAGCGGCTGCTCGCCGACCTCTACGCCGACCCGGATCGGATAGCGGCCGCCGCGCCGATGCTCAGCGAGGACGAGCGGGCGCTGCTGCGGCGCGAGCGCGGTGGCTGGACGCCGGCCGACGTCCCGCTGCTGGACGAGGCCGCCGAGCTGCTCGGCGAGGACGAACGTGCCGCCGCCGCCCGGCGGGACCGCATCCGGATGATGGAACGGGAGTACGCCGAGGGCGTGCTGGAGATCGCCCGGGGTTCCCGCTCGATCGACGTCGAGGACGAGGCTGAGGGTGGTGAGATCCTCGGCGTCACCGACCTGATCGACGCGGATCGGCTGCTGGAACGGCAGGAGGAGGCCGACCGGCTGACCACCGCGCAGCGGGCCGCCGCCGACCGCACCTGGGCGTTCGGGCACGTGATCGTGGACGAGGCGCAGGAGTTGTCGCCGATGGCCTGGCGGCTGCTGATGCGCCGCTGCCCGAGCCGGTCGATGACGATCGTCGGGGATGTCGCACAGACCGGGGCGCTCAGCGGCACGCCGTCCTGGGCGGAGGCCCTCGCGCCGTATGTCGAGCAGCGGTGGCGGCTCACCGAGCTGACTGTCAGCTACCGCACCCCCGCCGAGATCATGGCGGTCGCCGCCGAGGTACTGGCCGAGATCGACCCGGCGCTGCGGCCACCGCGCTCGGTGCGGGAGAGCGGCGTACCCCCGTGGGACCGGACGGTGCCCGACGGGCGGTTGGCGGCGGAGCTGGTCGCCGAGGCCAGCCGGGAGGCGGCCGGGCTGACCGAGGGCCGGCTCGGCGTGCTCGTGCCGGCCGGTCGGGTGGGTGAGTTGGGCGCTGCGGTGACCGCCGCCCTGCCGGAGGCGGCCGTCGGCGAGCATCCGGAGTTGGAGAGCCGGGTGGTGGTGCTGACCGTCGCACAGGCCAAGGGGTTGGAGTTCGACTCGGTGCTCGTGGTCGACCCGGACCGGATGGTGGCCGAGTCGCCGCGCGGGCGCAGCGACCTGTACGTGGCCCTGACCCGCGCCACCCAACGCCTGGGCATCCTGCGCCCGGCGAGCTGACCCGGGCCCGGACCCACTTGTCGATCATGCGGTTGGCGTGGACTGTGCTCTCCGACAGCCACGCCAACCGCATGATCACGCGGGAACGGACGACCAGGGTCAGTCGTTGGGCGATCGTTCTCTGATGGACTTGGCCGGGCCGGTCGCCGATGTGGACTGGTCGCTGGTGCCACCGCCCATCGGGGTGCTGAGGCCGCCGGTGGTGGCGTCGCCGGTGGTGGTCGGTGCGACCTTGCCGCGGTGGCGCTCCGGCTGTCGGGCCACCCGGCGTACGCTCGCCGGCCCGGCGGTGCCACCGGTGGTGGTCACCGCGCCCTGCCCGCCGACGGGGCCACCGTCGCGCAACACCTGTGGGTCGATCCGCTCGTTCGCCGGATCGAGCGGGTCGTCGCGCTGGATCTGGCTCTCCACATCGGTGCGGGGCACCGTCACCTCGTCGAGGGCGCCCTTGCCGTACACGCCGCCGGCGATCCGATCCTCGGCCTCGCGGGCGGCGTCCTGCCGCATGTCGTCCTCACGCACGTCCATCACCTCGCAGAAGCTGTGGAACTGACTGCGTGCCCGGCCACCGGCCGACCAAACCCGCCATGACCGGGAGGTCGTCCGCAGCGGTTCACCGTCGCGCCGCCAGCTGGCCGCCTGCCCGCAGCCCGCGATGTCCATGCTGTCCGGCGACCGGTGGGAGATGCCCGCCGGCAGGAGGGGATGACAGCGTGCGCACAGTACGCCGTACCGCCCTCGCGGCCCTGGTTGCCGCGACGGTGACGACGGGGCTCGCGGTGCCCGCCCAGGCGAAACCGCGACCGGACCGGACATTCGACGTGCAGGCCCACCGGGGTGGCCTCGGGCTGCGGGTGGAGAACACCCTCGCCTCCTTCGGCAACGCCCTCCAGCTCGGGGTGACCACCCTCGAACTGGACGTGCAGATCACCGAGGACGGCCAGGCCGTCGTCACCCACGACCGGAAGGTCACCGGCACCAAGTGCGTCGACACCTCCCCGGTGACGCCCGGTGACCCGGAGTTCCCGTACGTCGGGAAGTACATCAACACGCTGAGCCTGGCCCAGGTCCGCTCGCTCGACTGTGGCTCGAAGACACTGGCGGACAAGCCCGGCCAGCTCGCCGTCCCGGGTGCCCGGATGCCGTTGCTGCGTGAGGTGTTCGCGCTGGTCAACCACTACCGGGCGAAGGACGTGAAGCTCAACGTCGAGACCAAGGTCGAGGCGGGAGCCCCGACCGAGACCGCCCCCCGCGAGCAGTTCGTCCGGGTCACCGCGGCCGAGATCCGCGCCGCCGGGCTGCTCAAGCAGGTCACCATCCAGAGCTTCGACTGGGGCGCGTTGATGCGCATGCGTCAGGTCGAGCCGAAGCTGCCGCTGGTGGCCCTGACCAACTACGACTTCCTGCAGACCGGCCAGCCGGGCGCCTCGCCGTGGCTGGGCGGGCTGGACATCGACGACTTCGGTGGCGACCCGATCAAGGCGGTCCGCAGCTTCGGCGCCAGCGCCTTCTCGCCGGTGCACGGCATGCCGCAGAACGGCACGGTCACCGACCCGGGCTACCAGCCGTATGTCACGAAGGAGATGGTCGCCCAGGCGCACCGGTACGGGATCAAGGTGATCCCGTGGACCGTCGACGACGTGCCGACCATGGCCAAGCTGATCGACGACGGGGTGGACGGCATGATCACCGACTACCCGGACCGGCTGCGTGGCCTGCTGGCGCAGCGCGGTTACCAGCTGCCGAAGGCGTACACCGCGCCGTTCGACATCCAGGCGCACCGGGGCGGGCGGGCCACCCGGCCGGAGAACACGCTGCCGGCGTTCTCGAACGCGCTGTCCAACCGGGCCATCTCCACGCTGGAGTTGGACACCGGGGTGACCGCCGACGGCAAGCTCGTGGTGCTGCACGACCGCACCGTCAACGGGTCGCACTGCGTCGACACCGCCCCGGTGCGCCCGGGTGACCGGAAGTTCCCGTACGTGGGCAAGCCGGTGCACGAGTTGACCCTGGCGCAGCTCAAGACCGTCGACTGCGGCACGAAGACACTGCCCGAGCTGCCCGCCCAGGTGCCCGCACCCGGTGCCCGGATCCCCACCCTGGACGAGGTCTTCGCCCTGGTGAAGGCAAGCGGCCGCACCGACATCGGCATGAACATCGAGACGAAGATCAGCCCGGTGGTGAACGACACCGAGCCGTACCGCAGCTTCACCCGCAAGCTCGTCGACGCGATCCAGCGGGCCGGTTTCACCAGCCGGGCCACCATCCAGTCGTTCGACTGGCGCACCATCACCTACGCCCGGCAGCTCGACCGGCGGATCGGCACGGTTGGGCTGGTCTGGCAGTACGGTCCGGCCGAGTGCGCGACCCTCGCCGACGAGTGCTCACTGGAGGCGGTTTACGGCAACCCCTCGGTGAAGAGCCCGTGGACCGGTGGACTGGACTGGTGGAAGTACCGCGACCTCGGCAAGCTGACCCGGGCCGCGGGCGCTGGCACGGTCTCCGCCAACTGGCAGGTGCACGACCCGTTGCAGGGCACTGTCGCCTCGGCCGACTGGTACCTGCGGGAGAACCCGGCATACTTCCACGGACCGGACGTTCGCACCCTGCAGACGCGGGACAACCTGAAGGTGATTCCGTACACCGTCGATGACGCGGCGGTGATGCAACGGGTCATTGACCTCGGCGTCGACGGCGTCATCACCGACGACCCGGACCTTCTGGTGCGCGTGGCGATCCGCAACGGCCTGCGCTGACCCGCCGAACCACCCGATCGCCGGCTGGATTTTTCCGGCCGGCGATCGGTGTTACCTGCTCCGGGGCCTCGGGTAGTCGGGGGTTGTCCCCGCCACGAAAGCGAACCCTGCCGTGGCCGAAACGCGGTAGCGGGGCGAGGGAATGCAGGTACGACTCATCGCATCCTGAGGAGGACCAGATGAGCACGCAGGCTGCTTCCACCCGGCCGATGAACCGGCCCATGAACGACCCGCAGAACCCCGCCATGATGCGGGACACGCAGCAGATGCCGTCCATGCGGGACGGACATCGTGACCCGATGCCGTCGCCGGGTACGGAGACCAAGCAGGCGTTCCTGACGACGGAATTCTGGGTCTACGCCGCCGCGGTCGCGCTCTTGGTGATCTCCGCGTTCTGGAGGGGCACCACCGCCAACGGCCTGAACATCAACGACCCGAACCGGGCGTGGTTGTTCCTGACCATCCTGACCGGTGGTTACCTGGTCAGCCGTGGTCTGGCGAAGGCCGGCTCGGCCCGCCGGTCCGGCAGGGAACGCAGCAAGCACTGACACGTCGTATATGCGACAGTGGCCTCCGGGAGCATTCCCGGAGGCCACTGTCGTCGTGTGTGGAGCGGCTACTCGTCGCCGCCGAAGTCGCCGAAGTCGCCCTCGAACGCATCCTCGATCATCTCGCCGGCGATCATGCCGCCGGCGACACCGAGCGCCGCCCCGGCGACCATGCCGCCCATCCCCATGCCGCCCCGGCCGTGACCGTGGCCGTGGCTCGACCCGTACTGCGAGCGCAGGCTGCCGTAGCGAGAGGTGGTCTCGCGCAGCCAGCCGTCGACGACCTGCGCCCAGTCCACCCGGTCGGCGTCGGTGTGCGACACCTGGTAGCGGCCGAACGCGTCGTGCCCGGCGCTGAGGAACCCGCCGCGCTTGTCGCACTCCAGGATGACCTCGACGCCGCGCTGGCTGGTCACGAAGGTCAGCTCGACCTCACGGATGGTGCTCGCGTACTGCGGGGAGGCGAAGAACTCGATCTCCTGGTAGAACGGCAGCGTCTGCTGCACGCCCCGGATGTGACCACGCTCCAGGTCGGCGTGCTTGAACCCGAAGCCGAGCCGCTGGAACGCCTCCAGGATCCGCTCGTGCACCGGCAGCGGGTGCACGGCCACCTGGTCCAGGTCGGTCTTGTCGACCGCCCGGGCGATCGCCAACTCGGTGCGCAGGCCCATCGTCATGCCGTGCAGGCGCTGGCCGTACACGTCGGTGATCGGGGTTTCCCACGGCACCGGCATCTGGAACGGGATCGAGAGCTGCTGCTTCGGGGCGAGCTGGAGCGGACCGCTGACCGCCATGCGGTGGAACTCCATCGTGCCCGCGTACTCGGTGTCGTGTCCTTCGACCTCGACCCGGGTGACCAGGCCGATCACCACCTGCTCGATGGCTGCCTCAGCGTCGCCACCGACGAGGTTGACCTGCCCGTCGAGGGTCAGGCCGGGCCGGGTGTTGGGGTTGGTCAGCACGGTGTCCACGCTGGGACCGCCCACACCGAACGCGCTCAACATCTTCTTGAAGACCATCGGAACTCCTGTGCGACGCCGACCGCTCCAGGTTGGAGTCGGACGTTGACTCGGACGGCACCCTATCGAGAACCCCTGTGAGATGGCTGTGAAGCGCGGCCGCGCCGGCAGCCCCGACTCTCCTTGACCGTCGCGGTAATCAGCCAGGCGAGCGCGGCCAACAGCGCCACGAGGCCGGCGGGGACCACACCCCAGGGCAGGGCACGCGGCGACAACGTCCATGCCTGCCGGTTGTCGGCGAGTACGCGTGGCTGTCGAGCCGAGGCCGGGACGGCCACCTCCCACTCGTACGCGCTGCTGGGCTCGTCGTCGATGATCTTCCAGGACTCCTGGACGTCGACGCCGTGGATCGGCCCCTGCCGCCCCCGGCCGCCGCGGGTCCAGTTGCCGACGCACCGACTGTGCATGGCCTCCAGCCGGTCGTGGGTCACATAGCAGTGATCGACGGTCGCCCGGCTCTGGTCGGCGGGCCACGAGCCGGACACCCAACTCAGCATTCCGACGAGGGCCAGGCCCACGACGACGATCGCCGCGAGTCGCACCTTGACCGCAGTCATGACCGTGCTCCTCTCACTCAAGGCGCCGGGACCGCGCCACTAATCGGGTTCCACGATGATCAGCTCGCCGACCTGTTCGCCGATCGTGGTGCGCGCCTCGGCTGGCAGCCCACGGTCGGTGATCAGCACGTCGGCGGCCTCCAGCGGGGCGATCGTGGCGATGCCGATCGTCTCCCACTTGGTGTGGTCGGCGAGCACCACGAGCCGGCGGGCCGCGCCGATGAGGCACCGGTTGACCCCGGCCTCCAGCAGGTTGGGCGTGGTGAAGCCGGTGCGTGGGCTGAGGCCGTGCACACCGAGGAACAGCAGGTCGACGTTGAGCGCGCTGATCGCCGCCTCGGCCACCGGCCCGGTCAACGCATCCGACGGGGTACGGATGCCGCCGGTCAACACGACGGTCTGGTCGGCGCGCGGGTTCTGGTAGAGCGCGTCGGCCACCGGGATCGAGTTGGTCACCACGGTCAGCCCGCGTACGTCGGAGAGGAGCGTGGCCAACGCGGCGGTGGTGGTCCCGGCGGAGAGCGCGATGGCCATCCCCGGTTCCACCATTGTCGCGGCCCGCTCCGCGATGGCCCGCTTCTCCGCCTGCTGGCGGATCGACTTCGCCGCGAAGCCGGGTTCCTCGGCGGAGCCCGGCCCGGCGAGGGTCGCGCCGCCGTGCACCTTGTCGACCAGGCCGCGCTCGGCCAACACCTCCAGGTCACGCCGGATCGTCATGTCGGACACGCCGAACCGGCTGACCAGGTGACTCACCCGCACCCCGCCACTTTGGCGGATCAGATCGAGGATGGCGGTCTGCCGCTGCTGGGCGAGCATGTGGGGAACCTCCTTCGCGCCGTGGCTGTCGTCGGAATCAGGCCCGATCCTCACGGACGACCGCCACCTCACCCGCCGGCAGCGTCAGCTCACCGGCGCAACGTCCGCCGGTGAGCAGGTCGACGCCGTGCACCGGCAGGCGTACCTCGGTGTCAGTGTGGTTGATCGCGAACAGCCAGGTCCGGTCGTCGTCGCGGCGGCGGACCACCTCCACCCCGGACGGCGCCGACGCCGCCGGGCGGACGCCGGCCTCGGCGACCAGCCGGGCGACGAGCCGATCCGTGGCGGGCTCGTCCAGGCGGGTGCCGACATACCAGGCCGCGCCGTCGCCCACCTGGTGCCGGGTCAGCGCCGGCACGCCCGGCAGGGGCCCATCGGTGTACGACGCGAGCACCTCCGCGCCGTCGACGTGCAGCCACTCGGTCCACACGTCGGCGGTGCCGCCGTCGTCGAGATGGACCTGCTCACCCTCGCGCAGCGGGAAGAACTCCTCGGTCCGGACGCCGAGCAACTCCCGGAACGCGCCCGGGTAGCCGCCCAGCCGGATGTGGTCGTTGGCGTCGACGATGCCGCTGAAGTAGGTGACCGCCGTCGTGCCGCCGGCCTCGACGTAGCGGTGCAGCGCGTCGGCGTCGGCGTCCCGGACCAGGTAGAGGGTCGGCACGAGAACCAGCCGGTAGCCGCTGAGGTCGGCCGACGGGTGGACGATGTCGGCGGTCACGCCGGCCCGCCAGAGCGAGCCGTACAGGGCGTTCAGCCGGTCGGCGTAGGTGACGTCGACGCTGGGGTGCGAATCCAACTCGACGCCCCACCACGCCTCCCAGTCGAACAGGATCGCCACGTCGGCGTCCACCCGACTGCCGCGTACCTCCGCGAGGGCCTTGAGGTCCGCGCCGAGCTGGCAGACCTCGCGGAACACCTTGGTGTCCGGCCCGGCGTGCGGCACCAGCGCGGAGTGGAACTTCTCCGCGCCGGCCCGGGAGGCCCGCCACTGGAAGAAGAGCACCCCGTCGGCGCCGCGGGCCACGTGCGCGAGGCTGTTGCGGCGCAGCTGCCCGGGCAGTTTGGCCACGTTGCGCGGCTGCCAGTTGACCGCGCTGGTGGAGTGCTCCATGAGCAGCCACGGTTCGCCGCCGGCGACGCCCCGGGTGTGATCGGCGGCGAGCGCCAGCCCGAGGTGCGCCTGCGGGTCGGCGGCGGTGAGGTAGTGGTCGTTGGAGACCAGGTCCACGTCGGCGGCCCAGGAGTGGTAGTCCATGTGCTTGACGCCCAAGCCGATCATGAAGTTGGTGGTGACGGGCTGCCGGACCATCGTCGTCAGCACCTCGCGCTCGGCGCGCAGTTGGGCGCGCTGCTCGTCGGAGGAGAACCGCAGGAAGTCCAACTGCTGCGTGGGGTTGGCGAAGGTCGGCGCGGTGCGCGGCGGGTTGATCTCGGCCCAGTCTCCGTAGCGCTGGCTCCAGAACGCGGTGCCCCACGCGTCGTTGAGCCGGTCCAGGTCGCCGTAGCGTTCGCGCAGCCAACCGCGGAACGCCTCGGCGCTGACGTCGCAGTAGCAGTGCACGTTGTGGCAGCCCAGCTCGTTGGAGACGTGCCACATGACCACGGCGGGATGCTCGGCGTACCGGCCGGCCACCGCGCGCACCAGCTCCAGCGAGCGCTCGCGGAACACCGGTGAGCTGGGGCAGTACGCCTGTCGTCCACCCGGATGGAGGATCGCGCCGTCGGCGCGGCGGGGCAGCGTCTCCGGGTGCGCGCGGGCCAACCACGGCGGTGGGCTGGCCGTGGCGGTGGCCAGGTCGACCTGGATGCCGCCGTCGTGCAGCAGGTCCAGCACCCGGTCCAGCCAGCCGAACTCGAAGCGCGCGGCGCTGGGCTCCAGCAGGGCCCAGGAGAAGATGCCGACGGAGACCAGGTTGACCCCGGCCCGGCGCATCAGGTCGATGTCCTCCGACCAGGATTCCTCGGGCCACTGCTCGGGGTTGTAGTCGCCACCGAAATAGATGCTGTCACCCTGCCATCGCCGCATGACAGCTGAGGGTGCACCCGCTGGTGCACGGAAGTCAACAGGTTCCAACATCGAGCTTCTTTCCAACGTTTACCTGGTAACGGCCGTGTCACGACTGGGTTATCAGAGGCGAACAGCCCTCTTGACAGCGCCTGACCGCAGGGTAGCTTGAGGCCCCAATGGCCGTTCGTGTTCGCCAATGTGGATTCTCGGTGGATCTCAATGTGTGATCACGGCGCCGGACCTGCCTTCACCACCCTGACGGCCCTTGGGCGTAGCACCTCTTCATCCGCAGGAGGCACAGATGTCCCGTCCCCAATCCCAAGCCGAGTACCTGGCTCGGCTCGTACCGCCCTCAGTCGCCGGCATCAACCGACGATCGTTGTTGGCCGGAGCGGCCGGCACGGGCGCGCTGCTCGGCACCGGCCTGCTCGCCGGCTGTGGCGACGACTCCGGCTCCGGCGGGTCCAGCAAGGACGTGTCGCTCGGCTCGAACCAGTCCGACCCGAAGCCGAAGGACGTCCTCGTCAAGGTCACTGACGGCTTCAAGACCTCGTCCGGGGTGCAGGTCGCGGTCAACACGGTCGACCACAACACGTTCCAGGAAAACATCAACAATTACCTACAGGGCAAGCCGGACGACGTGTTCACCTGGTTCGCCGGCTACCGGATGCGCTTCTTCGCGCAGAAGGGCCTGGCCAGCGACATCAGCGACGTGTGGGGCAAGCTCTCCGGCTACTCCGACGCCTTCAAGAAGGCATCCACCGGCGACGACGGCAAGCAGTACTTCGTACCGGCGACGTATTACCCGTGGGCGGTCTTCTACCGCAAGTCGGTGTGGCAGCAGCACGGCTACCAGGTCCCCACCACCCTGGACCAGTTCACCGCACTCGGCGAGCAGATGAAGAAGGACGGCCTGACCCCGATCGCCTTCGCCGACAAGGACGGCTGGCCGGCGATGGGCACCTTCGACATCCTCAACCTGCGCATCAACGGCTACCAGTTCCACATCGACCTGATGGCCGGCAAGGAGGCCTGGACCTCCGACAAGGTCAAGAAGGTCTTCGACACCTGGGCCGGTCTGCTCCCCCTGCACCAGCCGGACAGCCTCGGCCGCACCTGGCAGGAGGCCGCGCAGTCGTTGCAGCAGAAGAAGAGCGGCATGTACCTGCTCGGCCTCTTCGTCGGTCAGCAGTTCAGCAACGACGAGCAGGACGACCTCGACTTCTTCACCTTCCCGGAGATCGACCCGGCCATCGGCGCCAAGGCGCTGGACGCCCCGATCGACGGCTACATGATGGCGCGCAAGCCCAAGAACGAGGACAACGCGCGCAAGCTGCTGGAGTACTTCGGTGGCAAGGCCGCTGCGGACATCAACCTCAAGAACGACCCGGCCGTCCTCGTCGCCAACAGTGGCGCTGACGTCGGCGGCTACACCGCGCTGCAGAAGAAGGCCGCAGAACTGGTCGGCTCGGCCACCGAGATCGCCCAGTTCCTCGACCGGGACACCCGGCCGGACTTCGCCTCCACGGTGATGATCCCGGCGATCCAGCAGTTCATCAAGAACCCCAAGGACATCGACGGGCTCACGTCGTCCATTGAGAACCAGAAGAAGTCGATCTTCACTGACTGACGGCGGAAGGGGGAGGACATCGTGTCCGACCTGCCCCTGATCCAAGCGGATCGCGCCGTGCCGCCGCCGGCGACGACCACCTCAACCGGTGGCCGTCGCCGGCGGCTACGGCTCCTGTCCCGCACCGACCGCGTGGTCATCACGCTGATGGTGCTCGTCCCGCTGCTGCTCGTCACCGGGTTCGTCTGGTTGCCGGCGGCAGCCACCGTGCTGCTCTCCGGCACCAACTGGGACGGCATCGGCCCACTCAACGAGATCGAGTTCGTCGGCGCGCGCAACTACAGCGACGTGGTGAACATCTACCCGCCGTTCGTGCCGGCGATCCAGCACAACCTGCTCTGGCTGGCGGTGCTCTTCCTGGTCGCCAGCCCGTTCGGCATGTTCCTGGCCGTGCTGCTGGACAAGGAATTGCGTGGCAGCCGCTTCTACCAGACCGCGCTCTACCTGCCGGTGGTGCTCTCGCTGGCGCTCATCGGCTTCGTCTGGCAGTTGCTCTACTCCCGCGACCAGGGGCTGATCAACGCCGTCTTCGGCAGCAGCATCGACTGGTACGGCGACTCGAACGTCAACATCTGGGCGGTCATGGTCGCCTCCGGGTGGCGGCACGTCGGGTACATCATGCTGCTCTACCTGGCCGGCCTGAAGGGTGTCGATCCATCGTTGCGCGAGGCCGCAGCGGTCGACGGCGCCTCGGAGAGCCGGACGTTCTTCCGGGTGGTGTTCCCGGTGCTGCGGCCGATCAACATCATCGTGCTGGTGGTGACCGTGATCGAGTCGCTGCGCGCGTTCGACCTGGTCTGGGTGGTCAACAAGGGCCGCAACGGGCTGGAGCTGATCTCCGCGCTGGTCACCCAGAACGTGGTGGGCGAGGCGAGCCGGATCGGCTTCGGCTCCGCACTGGCAACGATCATGCTGGTCGTCTCGCTGGTCTTCATCACCATCTACCTGGCGACCGTGATGAGGGAGAACCGGGAATGAGCACCGCGACCATCACCCGGCGTACCGAGGGTGAGCCCGACGCGCCGCCGCGGCGCCGCAAGCTGACCCCGATGCGGATGCTGCTGCACGGCTTCCTCATCGTCGTCTCGTTGGCCTGGCTCTTCCCGATCGCCTGGGCGGTGCTGACCTCGCTGCGCTCGTACGACTACACCGCCCAGCACGGCTACGTCTCGTTCGGCGGCTGGACCTTCGACAACTACCTCACCGCCTGGCGGACGGCGGAGTTCGGGCAGCACTTCCTCAACTCGGTGTACATCACCGTGCCCGCGGTGCTGCTGACCCTCTTCCTCGCCTCCTGCGTGGCGTTCGTCATCGCCCGGTTCAGTTGGAAGCTCAACCTCGTACTGCTGGGGGTCTTCACAGCGGCCAACCTGCTGCCCCAGCAGGCGCTGCTCATCCCGCTGTTCCGGCTGTTCACCGAGGTGCCGCTGCCGGAGTTCATGAGCGACTCGGAGCTGCTCTACGACAGCTACTGGGGCCTGATCCTGATCAATGTTGCCTTCCAGTGCGGCTTCTGCGTCTTCGTGCTCAGCAACTACATGAAGGCGCTGCCCCGTGACCTGTACGAGGCTGCGATGGTCGACGGGGCGAGCATCTGGCGGCAGTACTGGCAGGTCACCATGCCGCTGTGCCGGCCGGCCCTGGCCGCGCTGGCGACGCTGGAGGTGACCTGGATCTACAACGAGTTCTTCTGGGCCACCGTCCTCATGCGCACCGGTGACAAGTTCCCGGTGACCAGCTCACTCAACAACCTGCGCGGTGAGTTCTTCACCGACAACAACCTGGTCTCGGCGGGCAGCGTGCTCGTCGCGATCCCCACCCTGGTGATCTTCTTTATGCTCCAGCGGCACTTCGTTCGGGGCCTGACCTTGGGAGCCTCCAAAGGATGACGATCCTGCACCTGCGCCGCGCGCGGACCAGCCTGGTGCTCGACGCGCGCGGCCCGGGGCTGCCCCGGGTCGTGCACTGGGGCGGCGACGTCGGCGACCTCGACGACGACGGCCTGCGCCAGCTCACCGACGCGACAGTGCCGCCGGTGGTGCCGAGCAGCTTCGACGAGCCGACCGTGCTGTCCCTGCTGCCGGAGGCGAGCGCCGGTTGGAGCGGCCGACCGGGGTTGGCCGGGCACCGCGACGGACGAGACTGGTCCACCTCCTTCCGCCTCGACGGGATGGACGTGCGCGACACCGACCCCGACGCGGCGCTACTGACGGTGCGGGCCTCGGATTCGGCCGCCGGGCTGACAGTGACCATCGAGATCACCCTCGACCCGTACGGCCTGCTGACCGTTCGGCACCGGCTGCGCAACGACGGCGACAGCGCGTACGAGCTGCGGGAGCTGACGCCGGTGCTCCCGGTGCCGGCGGTCGCCACCGAACTGCTCGACCTGACCGGCCGGTGGTGTCGGGAACGGTCCCCGCAGCGGCACCCGTGGCAGCACGGCACCTGGGTCCGCGAGGGCCGGCACGGCCGCACCGGGCATGACGCCACACTCCTACTGGTGGCCGGCACCACCGGCTTCGACTTCGGTCACGGCGAGGTCTGGGCGGTGCACACCGCGTGGAGTGGCGACCACGTCACGTTCGCCGAGCGTCGACCCACCGGCGAGTCGACAGTCGGTGGCGGCGAGCTGCTGGCCGCCGGGGAGATCCGGCTCGGCCCCGGCGAGTCGTACGAAACGCCCCTGCTCTACGCGGTCTGGTCCGACGCCGGGCTGGACGGGCTCAGCGACGTGCTGCACAGCCACCTCCGGGCCCGCCCCGGGCACCCGCGCTCCCCGCGCCCGGTGACACTCAACGTCTGGGAAGCGGTCTACTTCGACCACGACCTGGACCGCCTGCGGGCGCTCGCCGACCGGGCCGCGCAGATCGGCGTGGAGCGGTTCGTGCTCGACGACGGCTGGTTCCGCGGTCGGCGCGACGACACCGCCGGGCTCGGCGACTGGTACGTCGACGAGGGCGTCTGGCCGGACGGCCTGCAACCGCTGATCGACCACGTCACCGGCCAGGGCCTTCAGTTCGGCCTCTGGGTCGAGCCGGAGATGGTCAACCCCGACTCGGACCTGTTCCGCGCGCACCCCGACTGGCTGCTCGCCGTGCCGGGGCGGCTGCCGCCGGCCTGGCGTCACCAGCAGGTGCTCGACCTGGGCCGCCCCGAGGCGTACGACTATGTGCTGGCACGCCTCGACGCGCTGCTCACCGACCACCCCGGCATCCGGTATCTCAAGTGGGACCAGAACCGGGACCTCAGCGAGGCCGGGCATCAGGGCCGTCCCGGGATGCACGGGCAGACCCTGGCGGTCTACCGGCTCCTCGACGAGTTGCGCGCTCGCCACCCGGGCGTGGAGATCGAAAGCTGTTCGTCCGGTGGGGCCCGGGTGGACCTGGCCATTCTGGCGCGCACCGACCGGGTCTGGGCCAGCGACTGCAACGACGCCCTGGAGCGGCTCAGCATCCAGCGCTGGACGGGGCTGCTGCTGCCACCGGAGCTGATCGGCACCCACGTCGGCCCGGAACGCTCGCACACCACCAAGCGCGTACACGACCTGGGCTTCCGGGCGGCGACGGCGCTCTTCGGCCACCACGGCATCGAGTGGGACATCGCCTCGGTCAGCGCCGCCGAGCAGACCGAACTGGCCGCCTGGGTGGCACTGCACAAGCGGCTACGCCCGCTGCTGCACGCCGGTCGGGTGGTCCGGGTCGATCACCCGGACCCGGCCGTCTGGGCGCACGGCGTTGTCGATCACGACAACACCCGAGCGGTGTACGCGGTGGCCCGGCTGACCACCTCGGTGTCGCAGGTACCTGGCGCGGTACGGCTGCCCGGCCTCGAACCGGGCCGGCGGTACCGGGTGCGGCCGGTGTCGGGCGTCCCCGCCCCGGCGACCATCGACCTGTCCGCGCCCACCTGGCTGGCTGGCGGTGTGACCCTCAGTGGGGCGGCGCTGGCCCGGGTGGGTGTGCAGCTGCCCGCCCTGCACCCGGAGCAGAGCCTGGTGCTGGAGGTCGAGGCCGTCGACTGACAAGATTTTGGGAAAATTTTCGGCCGGGGTGTCGAGAACGGCAGGGCCTGCTTCTACCTCAGTGTGAGAGCACCGACGAGGGTGCGCGGGCGTGAGGAGCCAACCATGAAGTACATGCTGCTGATGCAGTTCAGCGCCGCCGGGGCGGACTTCCCGAGCATCGACACCTGGACCCAGGACGAGGTCCGGGCGCACATCGCCTTCATGGGCGAGGTCAACGACAAACTCACCGCCGCCGGCGAGTGGGTCGACGCCCAGGGCCTCGGCGGCCCGCAGCAGGCCCGGATCGTCCGGGCTGGTGAGGGCGGGACGCCGGTCGTCACCGAGGGGCCGTTCGCCGAGACGAAGGAGTTCCTGGCCGGCTTCTGGATCGTCGACTGCGAGAGCCCGCAGCGGGCCGTGGAGTTGGCCGCGAACATCTCCACGGCACCCGGCCCCGGCGGTCGGCCGCTGAATATGCCGATCGAGGTGCACCCGGTGATGTCCGCGCCGCCAGCGGAGCTGTGAGGGCTGAACACCGATCTCCGCATCGAGGACCTGCTGCGCGAGCTGGCGCCGCAGGTCCTCGGCGTGCTCAGCCGCCGCTTCGGTGACTTCGCCACCGCCGAGGACGCGGTGCAGGAGGCGCTGCTGGCCGCTGCCACCCAGTGGCCGACCGAGGGGCTGCCGGTGAACCCCCGGGGCTGGCTGATCCAAATCGGTTACCGCCGGATGATCGAGCTGGTCCGCGGTGAGCAGGCCCGACGCCGCCGGGAGGACCTGGTCGCCCGCCGGGACCCGGACGACCGGCGGTACGCGCCGACCCCGGACGAGCAGTTGACCGCCGAGCGGGACGACACGCTGGTCCTGCTCTTCCTCTGCTGCCACCCGGCGCTCGCGCCGACGTCGGCGGTGGCGCTGACCCTGCGCGCTGTCGGTGGGTTGAGCACCGCCGAGATCGCCCGCGCGTTCCTGGTGCCCGAGGCGACGATGGCGCAGCGGATCAGCCGGGCCAAGCAGCGCATCCGGGCATCCGGGCTGCCGTTCCGGATGCCCGAGCCAGCGGAGCGGGCGGACCGGTTGATCGCCGTCCGGCAGGTGCTCTACCTGATCTTCACCGAGGGGCACACCAGCACCAGCGGCCCGCACCTGCGCCGGGTCGACCTCGCGGCGGAGGCGATCCGGCTGACCCGCGCGCTGCACACGCTGCTGCCCGACGACAGCGAGTCAGCCGGGTTGCTGGCGTTGATGCTGCTCACCGAGGCACGCGGACCAGCGCGCACCGGCGCCTCCGGCGAGCTGATCTCACTGGCCGATCAGGACCGCAGCCGCTGGGACGCGGCGGCGATCGCCGAGGGCATCACCCTGGTCACCCGGGCCCTGCCGCGTGGGCCGGTCGGCCCGTACCAGGTGCAGGCCGCCATCGCCGCCCTGCACGACGAGGCGCCGAGCACCGAGCGGACCGACTGGCCGCAGATCCTGGCGCTCTACCAGGTGCTGGAACGGCTGGCCGCCAGCCCGGTGGTGGCCCTCAACCGGGCCGTGGCGACGGCCATGGTGCACGGACCCGCCGCCGGCCTGGCCGCCCTCGACGCGCTGGCCAACGACCCGCAGTTGACCGGACACCACCGGCTGGCCGCCGCCCGCGCCTACCTGCACGAAATGGCCGGCAACCAGACCCAGGCGATCGCCGACTACCGGGCCGCCGCCGCCCGCACGAGCAGCCGCCCCGAACAGCTCTACCTGACCATGCGGGCAGCCCGACTGGCCGCCGAACCCGGCGCTCCCCCGTGACCAACCGCTCCCACGCCGCCCCACGGACGGCCCACCGCCGGCCCACCGCCCGCCCACGGCCGGCCCACCGCCGGCCCACCGCCGGCCCACCGCCGGCCCACGGCCGGCCCACGGTTGTCAATCTTGGACAGTTTCCGTTAGCCCCGAACGGAAACTGTCCAAGATCTACGCTGCCATGCCCGGGGGCGAGCGTGATGGGCGAGGCTGCCCACGGCGAGCCGACACCGGAGGCGACAGCACGAGGACGCGGCGGCCCGGACCAGGCCAGGGGCACGGACCAGGCCGGCGCGGACCGGCAGCGGCGCGGACCAGGGGCAGCGCGGACCAGGGGCAGCGCGGACCAGGGGCAGCGCGGACCAGGGGCAGCGCGGACCAGGGGCAGCGCGGACCAGGGGCAGCGCGGACCAGGGGCAGCGCGGACCAGGGGCAGCGCGGACCAGGGCGGGCTCGTGTCCCGAGCCGCCTTTGGAGCTGATGCCGTAAACGATTCATCCATCGGGGCGCACGGGTGCCGGGGCCCTGCGCATCCGATTCGTTTGTGACATCAGCTCCAAAGGGGTCCTGTGACAGATGTTGGGGCCGCACGGATGCTGGGGCCGTCGGATGTTGGGCCGCACGCACGCTGGCACCGCACGCACGCTGGCACAGCACACACGCTGGCACCGCACACACGCATGCCGGCACCGCACACACGCTGGCACCGCACACACGCACGCTGGCGCCGCACACACGCACGCTGGCGCCGCACGCACGCTGGCGCCGCACGGACGTCACGCCGGCGGGTCGCGCGGACGTCGGCATCGCCGACACCGGTGCCTGTTCCATTAGGACTGGCAGGCCTGCGGCGGGCCCGGCTCGGCTCGACCGCCCTTGTGAAACGAGCACTAGCCTGGGCAGCGTTGGGTTCGTCGACGACGAAGGACCAAGGGGACGCATGGCGTACGTGCTGCTGGGGATCGCCATCCTCGCCGAGGTGCTGGCGACCAGCCTGATCAAAAGCACCGCCGGGTTCACCCGCCTCTGGCCGACGGTGGCGTGCCTCGGCGGTTACGCGTTGGCCTTCGTCCTGCTGGCCCAGGCCGTCAAGGAGATCCCCGTGGGTGTGGCGTACGCCCTCTGGTCGGGTCTGGGCACGGCGACCATCGTGGCGATCGGGGCGGTGTTCCTGGGCGAGTCGGTGGGGCTGGCCAAGCTCACCGGCATCGCACTGATCATCGCCGGGGTGGTCATCGTGAACCTGGCTGGGGAGCACTGACCAGGGTGGATTCCGGTGGTCGGGCCCGACGTGGACCCGACCACCGGCCCGACGGTCAGCTCGCCGTGCAGCTCAGCGCCGGCAGGCTGTTGGTGCCGGTCCAACTGCCGAGGAAGCCGAAGGTGGCACTGGCCCCGGCGGCCAGCCGCCCGTTGTAGTCGGCATTGCGGGCGGTCACCGTGGTTCCGCTGCTGGTGAGGGTCACATTCCAGGACTGGGTGACACGCTGGCCGTTGGCGAAGGTCCACCCGGCGGTCCAGCCGGTGATCGCCCTCGCGCCGGCGGTCACCCGTACCTCAGCCTGGAAACCACCCTGCCACTGGTTGGTCACCGTGTACGTCGCCGTGCAACCACCGGCGGGCGGGGGCGTGGTCGGCGGGGGCGTCGTGGGCGGAGGTGTCGTCGGTGGTGGCGTGGTCGGTGGTGGCGTGGTCGGCGGGGGGATGCTGTCGAAGATGCTGGCCTGCCGGGCGGTCTGCCGGATGCCGTTGGCGCCGTTGAAGATCCGCTGACCCCAGCTGGTCAGGTTGGCCGGGTTGAAGTTGGTGGCCATGTCGAGGTACTCCACCCCACCGCCGTTGCCGCTCCACGACCAACCCAGCCAGCCGATCCCGTTGGCCTGGCTGTAGGAGAGGATGGTGTCCTCGTCCGGGTCGCCGTCGGAGTGGTTGAAGCCGAACTCGCCGACCACGATGGGCAGGCCGGCGGTACGGAACCGGCCCAGGTAATCGCTGATCTCCGCGGCGGTGTCGAAGACGCCGTACATGTGGATGGAGAAGATCGTGTTGCGGGCGGGGTCGGCGGCGAAGACCGACGCGGCGTTGTCGCGCATGGTGAACGACCAGTCCTGCCCCCAGTTCGGGGCGTCCACCATGATCGTGTGGGTCAAGCCGCCGGTACGCAGACGCTTGATCGCATCGGCGTTGTCGGTGGCCCACGAGGCGTAGTTCTGGTTGCCGTACGGCTCGTTGCCGATGTTGACGATGACGTACTTCTCCTGGCCGGCGAGGACGTCGGCGAGGCTGAGCCAGTAGTCGACGGCGCGGGCCAGGGTGATCGCACCGCTCTGCTCGCCGTACCCGGTGGTGTCGTGCACCTCCAGCACGCAGATCAGCCGGTTGGCCTTGCAGAGCGAGATGACGTTGGCAACGTCGGCGTTGGTGTTGCGGGTCCAGCGGTCACCGCTGGAGAGCACCACCCGCACAGTGTTCGCGCCGAGCGCCTTGACGTCGGCGAACGAGCTGGTCTGCTGCGGATACCAGGTGTGCGCGTGGTTGACGCCGCGCATGATGAATTCGGCGCCGTTGGCGTCGTACAACTTGCCGCCAGCGACGGAGAAACCGGCCGCGGCGTGCGCCGGCTGGCCGAACGCCAGCACGGTGACGAGCAACGCGAGCAGTGTCGCGCCTGCGGCGGAGAGTCGAGTCTTCATGGCCTTCCTCAGGGAGGACCCCCGGTGCCCGACAGGGGTGGGGATGTGACAGGGGAAGGCGGCTGCAGCCCGGCAGCCGCGCCCGGCTCCCCGGCGCAGGCATCAGCGTAGGACGATGGAATGGCCATCGCAACCGGTTCAGTTCACGGCCCCGATGCCCCGGACAGCCGCAACGGCCCACGCGGACGCGGGCCGTCACGGGGCGGTCATCCCCACCACAGGATGTGCGCCACACCCCGGCTCTTAACCGGTTAAGACCGACGGTAGGCAGGTGACTGACGATCCGTCAAGCACCGCGGCGGCCGAACCGGACGAGAGGGTTGACCGCCTCGCACCGGGGTACTCCGGGAACGATCCGTCGGCGAGAGGGGATACCAGGATGGTCAGCGTCGGCTACACCCTGATGAGCGAGCAGGCCGGGCCCAAGCAACTGGTGGACCACGCGGTACGGGCGGAGGCGGCCGGTTTCGACCAACTGGTGGTGTCCGACCACTACTACCCCTGGCTGGACTCCCAGGGCCACTCCCCGTACGCCTGGTCCGTGCTCGGTGCGGTCGCCCACGCCACCTCCCGCGCGCAACTGATGTCCTTCGTGACCTGCCCGATCCGCCGCTACCACCCGGCCGTGGTCGCCCAGAAGGCCAGCACGATCGGGGCGCTCTCGGACGGCAGGTTCACCCTCGGGCTGGGCGCCGGGGAGAACCTGAACGAACACGTGGTCGGCGGCTGGCCGCACGTCCAGCAGCGGCACGAGATGTTCGAGGAGGCGTTGCAGATCATCCGGCCGCTGCTCAACGGGGAGACGCTGACCTTCTCCGGCAACCACTTCGACGTGCCCGACGCCTACGTCTGGGACCGCCCGGAACGGCCGGTGCCGATGGCCGTCGCCGCGTCCGGTCGACAGTCCGCGACACTGGCCGCCGAGTACGGCAACGGCCTCATCTCCACCGAACCCGACCGGCACATCATCGAGATGTACGACGACGCCGGGGGTGCCGGCCAGCCCCGCTACGGCCAGGTGGCCATCTGCTACGGCCCGGACGAGGCCGAGTGCCGCAAGATCGTGCACGACCAGTTCCGCTGGTTCGGGATGGGTTGGAAGGTCAACGCCGACCTGCCCAGCCCGGACTCCTTCGCCGCCGCCACCCAGTTCGTCCGCGAGGAGGACGTCGCCGAGGGCGTCTCCTGCGGTCCGGACGTGGACGCGCACGTCGAGGCGTTCGCCAAGTTCGTCGACGCCGGCTTCACCCACGTGGCGATCATCCAGGTCGGCGGGGAGACCCAGCCGATGTTCCTGGACTGGGCGCAGGAGCAACTGCTGCCCCGGTTGCGCGAGCTGTGACCCGAGACGTCGCCGACCGGCCGCCCGGGTCGCCCCGCCGCACCGCCGTCGGCCGGTTCGGGCTGGCCGCGTACCAATTGCCGCCGGTCTGCCTGCTGGGGCACTCGTTCGGCGCGGAGGTGGCCGCCGCCGTCGCCGCGACCCACGCCGATGCGGTCGGCGCGCTGGTGTTGGCCGGGCCGACAAGTGACCCTCAACCCGCACTCTCGGACAGGTGACCATCATGCGCTTCGGCAACACGGAGATCCGCCCGCTCGGCGGTGGCCTCGGCTGCCTCCTGATGATCCTCTTCTCGATCGTGGCGTCGGTGGTGCTGACCGTCCTGTTGAATCTGGTGCTCTGAGGACCAGACGGCCTCAGTCGGCGGACAACTCCAGCGTGGCGAGCAGCGGATAGTGGTCGGAGGCGGTGGCCGCCGCGCCACCGCGGATCACCCGACAGTCGTGCGCGCGCTGCGCCACCGCCGGGCTGCCGAGCAGGTAGTCCAACCGCATTCCGGCGAACTCGGCCCCGCCGAGCCGGGTGGGCACGGTGTGGCCCTCGGTCTCCGGCGCGTCGATGTTGCCGGACGGCCAGAGGTCCACCAGGCCGGCCGCGAGCAGCCGGGCGATCGCGCGGGTGTCCACGGCGCCGCCGGAGCGACGCAGGTGCCGCCGCCGGTAGAGGGTGGGCATGCCAGCCAGCCGAGCGGTGTGGTCGACGGTCGGGTCGAGCGAGTTGAGGTCACCGGTGACCAGTGCCAGCGGCCCCTCGTCGCGGCGCATGGCCGCGACCAACCAGTCGACCTCCATCCGCCGCCGGCCCCCGGAGTACGGGTTGAGGTGGGTGCCCAGCACGGTGAACGGGCCGGCGGAGGTGGCCACCACGACGCGGGCGGCGGCGTGGTGGAACGGGCGACGCACCGACCCCGTGTCGACGACCCGGTACGGCGGCCGGACCAGCACGGCCACCGGCTGCCCGAAGCAGGACCGGGCCAGGTGGGGCGTCATCCCCACCCGGCCCGCCACGGTGGCCATCAGCCCGTCCCGGTCGAAGCCGCGCAGCTCCTGTAGGGCCAGCACGTCCGGCGCCTGCTCGTCGATGACCTGCACCACCTGATCCAGCCGGTCGGGGCCGCCGCGATCCCGCCCGCCGGTGCGGATGTTCCAGGTCATCACCCGCAGCACGACGGCGACGCCTAGTCGGCTCGGCCGGCCCGCGCCAGCTCGTCGTCGAGGGTGTCCACGTCCTCCGACTCGATGGCCGGCTGGTTGCCTTCCTTCAGGTCCTCGTTCGGGCGGATCACCAGGTAGAGCAACCCGATCCAGAGCGCGGACAGCAGGATCGCGCCCATGAAGTCGGTCGGGTGGTGCATCCCCCGGTACATCCGGGAGGTGGCCACCCCGACCGGCATGAGCACGGCCAGCGCCACGAAGACCCAACGCCACCACCGGTCGGTACGCGGAAAGACGATGAGGGTGATCGCCAACCAGACGCAGATCGTGGCCGCGATGTGCCCGGACGGGAACGACGAGGTGGGCATCTGCCCATCCAGGTTCTCCACCGGGGGGCGTGGCCGGTCGACCACGTGAGCCGACGCGAGGAACAGGGTCAGCTCACCCACCATCGCCAGTGCCACGAACAGCACCGGGCGCCAGCGCCGCCACACCGCCAGCACCAGCGGGCAGAACACCAACGAGATCAGCAGGATGGCGTGGGTGTCACCGAACTTGCTCCACCACCAGCTGACCTCGGTCAGCACCTCGGTGTGCCGCTCGGCGAACCACTGCGGCACCTCGGTGTCGAGGGTGTCGAGGAAGGTGCCCTTGGCGTGGTAGCTGACGTACGTGCCGAAGCCGTACAGCGCCCCGAACACGATCACCCAGCCGACCAGCAGTTCGGCCACCGCCGAGCGGGGATGGGCCAACACGTGTTCCTCGGCCGGGGCGGGGGCGATGTCGTGCCCCGCCTCCGGCTCCAGGCCCTCGGTCAACGGCGGCACCGGCCTCCCCCGCTCCCGCCGCCACAGCCGGAAGGCGTACGCGGTGACGCCCAGCCACGCCGCGCCGAGCAGCCAGGCGGCCAGCACGTCGGAGACGAAGTGCACGCCCAGCGCGATCCGGGTCAGGCCGACCAGTGCCACCAGCACACCGACGCCGACGATGGCCGGCTTGCGCCAGCGCGGCGCCATCGCCGGAAGGAACACCAGCAGCAGCGCTCCGTACGCGACGAACGAGCCGAGCGCGTGCCCGCTCGGGAAGCTGTTGCCGGGCGCGCTGGCGATCGGTACGTCAACGATCGGGCGGAGCCGGCCGACCAGCGTCTTCAGCGACGGGTCGAGGATCAGGCCACCGACCCCGGTGATGATCAGATAGACGGCGAGTCGGGGCTGCCGCCGGATCAGCAGCCCGACGACGGCGATGGTGACCAGCCAGATGAGGATCGGCCGGCCGCCCAGGTCCGTCACCGCCTGGAGGACCGTGACCAGCGCGTGGTGCGGGGCGACGAGCCCGTTGAACCACTCGGCGAGCGCGTGGTCGGCGTCCTGCAGAGGACTCCACCGCACCCGGACGAGTAACACCAGCAGCCCGAAGGCCACACCGGCACCGGTGACGGCCAGCAGGCCGGCGATGCTCCGCTCGGCGAAATGACCGATCGGACGGCGTGCCACCTCTTTGAGCGCGGTCACCCCGCACCTCCTTTGTCGCTCCTGGCGAGGCGCAGTACCCGATTCGCGGTCGTCGTACACGCCGGGTACCGCCAAGGCCCGCGTCGAAGCCCCCGGACCGATCTGACGCCGGCTTCAGAGCGCCGACATGTCCCCGGTGTCGTACAGCTCGGCGCGGTCCGGGTCGGGCTCCCACAGGTCCGGTTGGGCGGGCTCCTGCACACCGATGCGCAGCGCCTCCAGTTGGGCGGCGAAGGCCAGCCCACCGAAGAGCGCCATCCCGGTCAGGTTGGCCCAGAGCAGCAGCGCCATCATGCCGGTCAAGGCGCCGTAGGTCTGCCCGAAACCGTCACTGAACCGCACGTACGCGGCGAGCAGCAGGCTGGCCAGCCACCACAACGCCGTGGCGATGCCGGCGCCGAACAACAGCCAGGACAGCCCGGGCTGGTTGCGGCGCGGCGCGTGTCGGAACAGCACGGCGACGGCGACGACGGTCAGCCCGAGGCTCAGCGGGAAGCGGATCACGTCCCAGATGCCGTTGGCGACCGCGCCCCACTCGTAGTGTCTGCGCACCGAGTCACCCATCGCGCCGCCGCCGACCAGGATCAGGAAGCCGGCGAGCGCGGGCAGGCCGGCGGTGACGGCCAGGACCGCTGCCCGCAGGTATTTCCGCAGCGCCGGGCGGTCCCGCTCGACGCCGTAGATGCGGTTGGCGCCCCGCTCGATCTGGGCCATCGTGGTGGTGAGCGCGAACAGGCCGGTGAGCAGACCGAGGGTGAGCGCCAGCTCCCCCGCGTCCTCGACGCGTTCGCCCTCCCCGAGCAGCTCGGCGACCATCTGTGCGCTCTGCCCGGGGGTGAGCGCCAGCACGGTGTCGGCGACCACCTGGCCGCCCTCTTCGACGCCCAGCTCACTGATCAGACCGGTGAGGGCGATCAGGAACGGCACCACGGCGAGGCAGAGTTGCAGCGCGAAGGCCCGGGAGTGGCTGAACCCGTCGCCGTAGCGGAACCGGATGAACGCGTCCCGCAGCAGGTGCCAGCCGCCCTGCCGGCGCAGCGTGTGCCAGGCGTCGTCGGCGGAGAGTTCCTCGTCGGCCATCAGCCGGGTCTCCGGCACGATTCGGGTGCTACTCACGGCGTGCTTCCTCGATCAGCTGCTCGCCTCGCTCCCCGGCGCTCTGCACGTCGACGGCCAGGTCCGGGGCGTCCTCGGGCTGGGGGACGCAGAGCCAGAGGGCCTGGGGCCGGACCTCCGCCCGCAGCTGCCGGCCCGGGGAGATCAGGTCGCCGTCCAACTCCCGAGGCTGCGCCCGGTTGCTGGTGATCACCACACGCCGGCCCCGGAACACCTCCAGCTGCGGCACCTGGCCGCGGCGGCGGAGCACCGCCCAGCCGAGTGCGAGCCAGTGCCGCAGGTTGCGCGGGGTGAGCACGGCGACGTCGAGCCAGCCGTCGTCCGGCTCGGCCTCGGTCAGCAGGGTCAGGCCGCCCTGCAACCGGCCGACGTTGGCGATCAGGACCGACCGGGCCCGGCGGCGCACCGGCGGCCGGTCGTCGATGCGGATCTGCACCCGCATCGGCCGGTCACGCAGGTGGCGGGCGGCGCCCATCACGTACGCCGGCCAGCCGATGCGGGCCTTGGTGGTCTCGGAGGTGGCGGCGAGCATCTGGGCGTCGAAGCCCATGCCGGCCATCACTGTGAAGTATTGGTCCTCGACAGCGCCGACGTCGAGCAGCCGTCGGCCGCGTTCGACAGCGACCTGCAACCCGGCGGCCAGGTCGGTGGAGAGCCCCAGGTTGGCGGCGAGCAGGTTGCCGGTGCCCTGCGGCAGCACGGCGAGGGCCACGTCGGTGCCGACCAACCCGCTGACGCAGGACATCACGGTGCCGTCACCGCCACAGGCGAAGACCAGGTCGACGCCGGCCTTGACGGCCTGCTCGGTCTGACCGCGACCGGGGTCGTCGACTGTCGTCTCGTACCACCGGGGGGCGGGCCAACCGGCCGCGGTCAGGGCGTCGTCGACGGTACGGCGCAACTCGTCGAGGTCGTCGACCTTGACTGGGTTGACCACCACGGCGGAGCGCAACCCGCCGTCGCCGCCTGCGGGCCGCCTGTCCTGTCCAGCATCCACGGCGCCAGTGTGCAGCACCCGGACGGCTTCAGCGACCCGGCGAACGGCCGGCGTCGGAAGTGCCACAGACAGGTTTCAGAACGGCTCCACCCGTCAGGCCGCGGCGCGCAGCGCGACCTCCACCCGCCGGCGCAGATCGTCGAGGTCGACCCCGGACTCGGTGAGCACCAACGCGCCCAGCCCGTTCCCCTCCCGCAGCACCCCGAGCAGGATGTGCTCGGTGCCGATGTGGCGGTGGCGCAGGCGCAGGGCCTCCCGCAGGGACAGCTCAAGCGCCTTCTTGGAGCGGGGCGAGAACGGGCCGCCGAAGTAGCGCTTACGCCCCCAGCGGCGGCGCGGCGCCGGCACCGCCTCCCGTAGGGCGTCCGGGCCGAAGGACTGCTCGATGCGGGCCACGATCGCGGCCAGGTCGATGCCGATCTCCCGCAGGGCCGCCGCGTCCGCTTCGCCCAGGCCGACGCCGCTGGCGGTGTGCCGACGGACGCGTTCGCGCAGGTCGTCGGCGCGTACCCCGGCTTCGGCAAGCACCCGGCTGGCCAGCCCGGCGTCGTCGGCGAGCAGGGCGAGCAGCAGATGCTCGGTGCCGACCGGCCGCTGGCCTTCGGCCCGGGCCTCCTCCAGGGCCCGTCGGACCACGTCGCGTGCCCGGTCGGTGAACCGTTCGAACATCACGCCTCCCAGGATGAGTTGACCGCCGGTCGCCCGGCGTGCTTCTTGTGCACTGCCTGTCGGCTGACCTCGAGCGTGTCGGCGATCTCCTGCCAGGACCAGCCCTGTCGTCGGGCGTTGTCCACCTGGACCACCTCGAGCCGCTCGAGCAGCCGGCGCAGCGCGCGGACGGCGCGCAGCCCGACCCGGGGGTCGGTGCTGCCGGCTGCCGCCGCGAGTTCTGTCGCCTGACTCATGCTGTCAACATACGTTGACAGCCCTTCCCGTGTCAACCCTGGTTGACATGATCGGTCCGCAGTGACAGCAACCGGCGCGCCCCGGCGCCCTCACGACCGAGCACGTCACGCGGATTGGTCAGATGGCAGGCCCGCAACGACAGGCAACCGCAGCCGATGCAATCGGTGAGGTCGTCCCGGAGCGCCTGCAGCTGCGCGATGCGCGCGTCGAGCTCAGTACGCCAGGCCGCCGACAGCCGGGCCCAGTCGTCCGGGGTCGGGGTGCGTTCGCTGGGCAGCTGGTCCAGGGCTTCGCGGATCGCCGTCAGCGAGATGCCGACGTGCTGGGAGGCCCGGATGAACGCGACCCGCCGCAGGGTGTCACGGCTGTACCGGCGCTGGTTGCTCGCCGTCCGAGTGCTGCGGATCAGGCCCTTGCGCTCGTAGAAGTGCAGCGCGGAGATGGCGACACCGCTTCGATCGGCGACCTGCCCGACCGTGAGTTCGTGAAACGTGGTTCGGGGCCGTGGCATGGATCGACAGTACCCCTTGACCTCAACCATGGTTGAGGCCAGAGGATCAGCGTCGTCCACAACCCGCGACCAAGGAGCCTTCCGTGACCACCGTTCTCGTCATCGGCGCCACCGGGCAGCAGGGCGGCGCCGTCGCCGATCTACTGCTCCAGCACGGCCACGACGTCAGCGCCTACGTGCGCGCACCCGAGTCGCCACCGGCCCAGGCGCTGTCCGTCGCCGGAGCACGGCTCATCACCGGCGACCTGGGCGACCCGGTCGCGCTCGCCGTCGCCACCCACGGCGTCGACGCGATCTTCGGGCTGTCCGTGCCGTTCGCATCCGGTGGGAAGGACGAGGAGATCAGCCAGGGTCGCCTTCTGGTCGACGCGGCGGCACGGGCCGAGGCTCACCTCGTCTACTCCTCGCTACGCGGCGCCGACCGGATGGTCGAGACCGACATGGACCACGCCGACAGCAAACAGCACATCGAGGCGTACCTGTGGAAGCAGCCGGTCCGCGCGACCGTCCTCGGACCGGTGTACTTCATGGAGAACGCCCTGAACACCGGGTTCAGCCGCCTCACCGAAGGCATCCTGGCCAACCCGCTCTCCGCGGGCAAACCGCTGGACCAGGTCACCGTCCGGGACATCGCCGGCCTCGCCGTGCACGCCATCGAGCACCCCGAGCGGTTCGTCGGCGAGCGGATTGACATCGCCTCCGACCGGGTGACCGGCGAAGAGGCGGCCCGCATCCTCAGCGACGTGCTCGGCCGCGAAATCCCGTACCAGCAACTGCCGTTGGACCAGGTTCGGCAGTGGGCCGGCGACGAGATCGCCGACATGTTCCAGCGCTTCGAGGACAACACCGACTTCGTCGACGTCGACGCGCTGCACGCTGCGCACCCCGGGGTCGCCTGGCACCGCTACGCCGACTGGGCCCGTACCGTCGACTGGGACCGGGTCCTCTCCAGCCCGGCGGCCGGGCGATGACGCAAGACGCGATCCATCAGCCGCGGTGACCCAGTTCCTCAAGGGGGCCGCGCCGTGAGGCTACGGAGCATCCATCCCCACAGCTGACCCACCGCTCGCAGGCCGAACGCGCTTCGACCGCATACCCATCTGCCGACACCCACCGATCCGGCCCGCCACCGTGGCCACCCGACTACCCTCGGTCAGGGGACAGCTTGGTCGTGCCGGGCGCGACGCCCGGGAGGTGATATCGGATGGCCGCACCCGCCGACGCAGCGGTGCTGGTCGGCCTCGGGTCGGATCTCGACCTCCCGGTCGTCGAACAGGCCGCACAGGAGGCCGCCGGACAAGGCCGGCCACTGCACCTGCTGCACACCTTCGACTGGCACGCGGCCTTCACCGCGGACAGCGTCGCGGCACCACGCGACCACGCCGAAAAGCTGATCACCCGCGCCGCCCAGCTCGCCCACCAGACCGAGCCGGGGCTGACCGTACGCGGCGAGATCGTCGAAGGCTCCATGCTGCCCACCCTCATCCGCCGCTCGGCGACCAGCTTCCTGCTGGCGGTCGGCGACAGCGGCATGGCGGGCAGCGGCCAGTGCATTCCGGCGGAGACGACAGCCGTGCAGTTGGCCGCCCAGGCCGGCTGCCCCCTGTTGGTGGTCCGGCGTGAGCCGCCGCCGCAGGGCCCGGTGCTGGTGGGGGTGGACGGTTCGCCCAGCTCACACCTCGCCCTGCAATGGGCCATGCAGAGCGCGGCCCGCCGAGGCGCCCGACTGCTGGCGCTGCGGGTGGTCGAGTACGACGAGGACACCGACGCGGTCACCGAGCAGCTCGGCGAGGCACTGGCCCGGCACACCGACCGCCACAGCGCGGTGCCGACCGAGTGCCGCGTGGTACGCGGTGACCCGGCCGAGGTGCTGATCGACACGTCCCGTAACACGCAGGTGACGCTGATCGCCGCCCGCGGCGACGAACCGGGCCGGGCCATGCTGGGCGCGGTCGCCCAGTCCCTGCTGTACCACTCACCGGCCCCGGTCGTCGTCGTCCGCGGCCTGGCCGAGGCGCCACTGACCGGGCCTGGCGCCCACCCGACGCGGGACCAACGGCCCTGACCTCGGAGCGCCCACAGCGACCACGCTGAACCCCGGACGCCCACACCTACCCGCGAGAGGCAGCATGATGGACACCGCTCTCGACGTGCACCGCGCCCTCACCGACGACGAGCTGCGCCGGCTGGACGCCTACTGGCGCGCCGCGAACTACCTCACCGTCGGGCAGATCTACCTGCTGGACAATCCGCTGCTGCGCGAGCCGCTGACCCCCGACGACATCAAACCTCGCCTGCTCGGGCACTGGGGCACCAGCCCCGGCCTCAACCTGATCTACGCCCACCTCAACCGGGTGATCGTGGCGCGCGACCTCAACGCCATGCTGATCACCGGCCCCGGCCACGGCGGCCCGGCCATCGTGGCCAACACCTGGCTGGAGGGCACCTGGTCGGAGCGCTACCACGACGTGGCACGCGACGAGGTCGGGATGTCCCGGCTCTTCCGCCAGTTCTCCTTCCCCGGCGGCATCCCCAGTCACGTGGCGGCGGACGTGCCGGGTTCGATCCACGAGGGCGGCGAGCTGGGGTACGCGTTGAGCCACGCCTACGGCGCCGCGTTCGACCACCCGGACCTCCTGGTGGCCTGCGTGATCGGCGACGGCGAGGCGGAGACCGGGCCGCTGGCCGGCAGTTGGCTCTCCAACGTGTTCCTCAACCCGGCCCGCGACGGCGCGGTGCTGCCCATCCTGCACCTCAACGGCTACAAGATCGCCAACCCGACCGTGCTGTCCCGGATCCCCGAGACCGACCTGCTCGATTTCCTGCGCGGATCGGGCTACCAGCCGTACGTGGTGGCCGGTGACGAGCCCGCCCGGGTGCACCGGACCCTCGCCGCGACGCTGGACCGTGTGCTGGGCGAGATCGCCGAGATCCAGCGGCGGGCCCGCTCCGGAGGCGTCGTCGAACGCCCCCGCTGGCCGATGATCATTCTGCGGACGCCGAAGGGCTGGACCGGCCCGAGTGAGGTCGACGGCACCCAGGTGGAGGGCACCTACCGCGCCCACCAGGTGCCGCTGTCGGGCGTACGCGACAACCCGGCGCACCGGGCCGAACTGGAGCGCTGGCTGCGCAGCTACCGGCCGGAGGAGCTGTTCGACGCGACCGGGGCGCCGGTGGAGGAACTGCTGACCCTGCCGCCGCGCGGTGACCGGCGGATGAGCGCCAACCCGGTCACCAACGGTGGCGTGGTACTGCGTGACCTGACCCTGCCGGACTTTCGCGACTACGGCGTGGAGGTTCCCGAACCGGGTACGCCGATCGCCGGCGCGACCGGGGTGCTCGGCCCGTGGATCCGCGACGTCATCAGCGCCAACCCGGAGACGTTCCGGCTGTTCGGCCCGGACGAGGTCGCCTCCAACCGGCTGGGTGCGGCGTTCGAGGTGACCGACCGGGCCTGGGTGGCCGCCACCGTGCCCGGCGACGACCACCTCTCGCCCGACGGGCGGGTCATGGAGGTGCTCTCCGAGCACCTGTGCCAGGGCTGGCTGGAGGGCTACCTGCTGACCGGCCGGCACGGCGTCTTCACCAGCTACGAGGCGTTCATCCACATCGTCGACTCGATGCTCAACCAGCACGCCAAGTGGCTGAAGGTGACCCGGGCCATCCCCTGGCGCCAGCCGATCGCCTCGCTGAACTACCTGCTGTCCAGCCACGTCTGGCGGCAGGACCACAACGGCTTCTCCCACCAGGACCCGGGCTTCATCGACCACGTCGTCAACAAGAAGGCCGAGGTGGTGCGGGTCTACCTGCCGCCGGACGCGAACACGCTGCTCGCCACGATGGACCACTGCCTGCGCAGCCGGCACTACATCAACGTGGTGGTGGCCGGTAAGCAGGCGGCGCCGAACTGGCTGACGATGACCGAGGCGATCCAGCACACCCGGCGTGGCCTGGGCATCTGGGGATGGGCCAGCAACGACGGCGGCACCGAGCCGGACGTGGTGCTCGCCTGCTGCGGAGACGTGCCCACCCTGGAGACGTTGGCCGCCGTCGAGCTGCTGCGCCAGAACCTCCCGGAGTTGAAGGTGCGGCTGGTCAACATCGTCGACCTGATGCGACTCCAGCCGGACACCGAGCACCCGCACGGCCTGACCGACAGGGAGTTCGACACCATCTTCACCGAGGACCGGCCGATCATCTTCGCGTACCACGGTTATCCGTGGCTGATCCACCGACTCACCTACCGCCGCACCAACCACGAGAACCTGCACGTGCGTGGCTACAAGGAGGAGGGCACCACCACCACCCCGTTCGACATGGTGATGCTCAACGACCTGGACCGCTTCCACCTGGTCATCGACGTCATCGACCGGGTGCCCGGGCTGGCCGCCAGCGCCGCGCACCTGCGCCAACGGATGGTCGACGCCCGGCAGGCCGCCCGCGACTACACCCGCCAGTACGGCGAGGACGACCCCGAGGTCGCCGAGTGGCGCTGGATCCGCGAAACCGACCCGACCACCCCCTGAAGGAGAACGACGTGCGCGACGCGGAGATCCTGGTCGGCTACGACGGCTCCACCGACGCCTCGGTGGCCCTGAACTGGGCGGTGGAGGAGGCGCGGCACAGCGGCCAGCCGGTGCGGCTGGCGTACGTCTTCGAATGGCTGACCGTGGCCAGCTGGGTCGGCCCGGGGGTGGCGCCCGGCGTGTGGCCCGACGACACCGCCCGCCGGCAGGTCGACCAGTTGGTCCGCACCGCCGCGGCGGACGCCGCCACGGCCAACCCCGGGCTGCAGATCACCGGCGAGGTGTACGACGGGCCGCCCACCCTGGTGTTGCAGGAACGATCGGCCGAGGCCGGCTTGCTGGTGCTCGGCAGCCGAGGCCACGGTGGATTCGGCGGCCTGCTCGCCGGGTCGACGGCGGTGTCGGTCACCGCGCACGCCCACTGCCCGGTCGTGGTGGTTCGGGACGGGGCCGGCAGCGCCGCGACCGACACGTCGAGCCGCCCGGTCGCGGTCGGGGTGGACGGCTCGGAATCCTCGCTGGTGGCGCTGGGTTTCGCGGCCGAACGGGCGACGCAGCGTCGGGTGCCGTTGCGCGTCCTGCACGCCTGGACGCCGGGCCCCGGCGGGGCGGCCGGGGTGCCCGACGAGCGGGCCGCCGTGGAGCAGGCGCTGGAGCCGTGGCGACGGACGTTCCCCGAGCTGCCGATGACCGTCGACCTGGTGTCGACCAGCCCGGCGGCGATGCTGATCGAGGCGAGTCGGGACGCGCGGCTGGTCGTGGTCGGCAGTCGGGGCCGGGGTGGGCTGGCCGGCATGCTGCTCGGCTCGGTCAGCCAGCAGCTCATCCAACACGCCAACTGCCCCGTCGCGGTGGTCCGCGAACGCTGACCTTCGCCGGTCGGGGCCGCACCCGTGGGCGGCGGCCCCGACCCGGGGGTCACCGCCGCGCGGTCGTCGGGTCGGACGGGTCGAGGGAGAAGAACTCCTCCTCTTCCTGAGCCAGGTGCAGGCGCAGCACCGCGTCCAACCCGTAGAGGGTGGCCAGCAGGTCGGGAACCTGGTCGGGGCGCAGCCGACCGTCGGCGGCCTGGGTGAGTTGGGCGCCGAGCAGGTCCACCTGGCGGCGGATCTCCACGTGGGCCCGACTCATCGTCGCCGTGGCCTCCCCGCTGCCCAGTGGGGAGGCCAGCGCGGGATAGAGCTGCCGCTCCTCGGCGGTCTCGTGCGGCAGCACGCGTTCGGTCAACCGGCGGTGCGTCTCGCGTACAGCCGGCAGGCACCTCGGCGAGGCCGGATCGGTGGCGACCAGGTCGGCGGTGTCCCGCAACCCGGCCAGCACGTCGCGGACCGCGTGGTGTTCCGCCGCGTAGCGGGCGAGCATCTCCCGGGTACGCGGCGAGACGTCACGCTGGCGCAGCCCTCCGCGCAGGGCCCGCAGCGCGTTGAGGATCACCAGCACGTCGATGCCCTCCTGGAGGAACGCGCCGGCGACCGGGGGCAGCCGACCGATCGCCGCCACGAACATCGCCAGCACGGCCAACCCCATTCCGACGGTGGCGCTCTGCACGGCGATCCGCCGGGCGTACCGGGCGATCTCCACGGCGTCGGCGAGCCGGTCCAGCCGGTCCACGGTGAGCACCGCGTCCGCCACGTCCGCCGAAGCGCTCGCGCCGGTCGCTCCCATCGCCACGCCCACGTGTGCCTCAGCCAGCGCAGGAGCATCGTTGACCCCGTCGCCGACCATCACGGTGACCGCCCGCTCAGCCTCCGCCCGGATTCTGTTCACCTTCTCCTGCGGCGTGCACCGGGCAACCACGTCGTCCACCCCGACCATCGCCGCGACCTGCTCGGCGATGGTCGGTCGGTCACCCGTGACCAGGACGATCCGCCGCAACCCCGCCGCACGCAGCCGACGTACGGTGCGGCGCGCGTCGGGGCGCACCGGGTCCTCCAGCAGGATCGCGCCGAGCGGTCCACCCTCGTCGCTGACCCACACCGCGGACCAACCGGCCAACTCGGTGCGGACCCGCGCCCGGTCCGCCCACTCGGGCAGCTGCCCGGAGACCTGACCGACCCGGACCAGGCGCCCGTCGACCCGGCCGCTGACCCCCTGTCCCGGCTCCTCGGTCACGCCGGTCGGCTCGGTCAGTGTCAGCCCTCGATCGCGAGCCTGCCGGACCAGCGCGGTTGCCAGCACGTGCGGTGACAACTGCTCGACCGAGGCGGCGAGGCGCAACACCTCGTCACGATCACCACCCGGGGCGACGACCGTCTCGGCGGCGCGCGGACGGCCAGCGGTCAGCGTTCCGGTCTTGTCCACCAGCAGGGTCCGTGCCCGGCCGAGCAGCTCCAGCGCGCCACCGTCGCGGACCAGGACCCCGCGCCGGGCCACCCGGGACAGGCCGGACACGATCGCAATCGGGGTGGCCAGCAGCAGCGGGCAGGGGGTGGCTACCACCAGCACCGCCACCGCCCGGACCACGTCGCCGGAGAGCAGCCAGCCCAGCCCGGCCAGGACCAGCGTGAACGGCACGAAGGCGGCGGCGTACCGGTCGGCCAGCCGCACCATCGGGGCCTTGTGGGCGGTCGCCTCCTGGGCCAACCGAACGATCCCGGCGTACGTGCTCTGCGCCGCGTTCTTCGTCGCCCGCATGCCGAACCCCGCGCCAGCGTTGACCACGCCGCTGGCCACCGCCTCCCCAGCGGCACGCTGGACCAGCCGCGACTCCCCGGTCACCACCGACTCGTCCAGCGTGGCCGCCTCGTCGACGGTCCCGTCGACCGGCACCACGTCACCTGGGCCGACCAGCAGCCGGTCCGACACCGCCACCCGGTCCAGCGGCACCACCTCGATCGCGCCGCCGGGCCCACGCCGACGGGCGGTACGCGGAGCACGTGCCAGCAATGCCCGCAGGTCGCGGGTCGCCCGGCGCTGCGCGTACGACTCCAACGACCGCCCGGTCGCCAACATCACGGCGATGACCGCCCCGGCCAGGTACTCCCCGACGCCGAGCGCACCGGCCAGCGCCAGCACCGCTATCACGTCCACGCCGAACTGCCGGTGCCACAAGGAGCGCAGCATCGACCACGCCGCCGGCACCAGCGCGGCCACCGTGACGGCCGCCCAGATCAGGTTGGCCGCGTTCGGCCGGTCGGCGATCCGCAGCGCCGCGCCGACCAGCACCCCGAGGCCGAGCCCGAACAGCGGCGCCCACGCCCACCACCGCCGCACGCGTCGGCGGACCGGCTGCTCCGGTACGCACTCGCTCGGCTCGGCCCCCACTTGCGCATCGTCGCAGCCGGTGGGGGCCAACTGCGGACACTCGGCGTTTCGCCCGGTGGACGGATGTGGTGGCGGTGCCGGTACCTGGCCGGGCGGGCGTAACGACCCGGCGAGGTCGGGACCTGCGGCCCCTGCGGGTGTACCGCCGGATGACACAGGATGAGGCGGCAAACCCGGCACAGCGGCGCGTCGTACGGCACGATGAGCAGAGACGGAAAGGTCGTGACCATGAGTCAGGAGAGCCAGCTGACCACCGCGCTGGCGGCGGCCGCCGCCACCGCCGGCCACGCTCCCTCGGTGCACAACACCCAGCCGTGGCGCTGGAGGGTGCTGCCCGACGCGTTGGAGCTGCGCTCCGTCGCCGACCGACAGCTCGCCGCCAGCGACCCCGAGGGGCGACTGCTCGCGGTCAGCTGCGGCACCGCCCTGCACCACGCCCGGGTGGCGCTGGCCGCCGAGGGGTGGCACGCCGTGGTGCAACGGCTGCCCGACCCGAACGACGGCGAGCTGCTGGCTCGGCTGACCGACCTGCGCCGCACCACGGCCGACCCGGACGCCATGCGCATGGTGCAGTGCATGCGGGTGCGCCACACCGACCGGCGGCCGGTCAGCGACGAGCCGGTTCCGCCCACAGCGATCGAGGAGATCACCCGGGCGGTCAGCGCGGAAGGCTGCCGGTTGCAGATCCTCGACCGCGACCAGGTGCTGGAGGTGGCCGCCACCGCCGGGCACGCCGACACGGTCGAGGCCGAGGACCCGGAGGTGCGTACCGAGCTGGCGTACTGGACCAGCCGGGCCGACTCGGGCACCGGCCTGCCGGCGGAGGTGCTGCCCGAGCAGCCCGCGCAGACCACCGTGCCGGGCCGCGACTTCGGCCGTCCCGGCAGCCTGCCGATAGGTCCGGGCCACGACCGGATGGCGGTGTACGCGATGCTGCACGGCGACGAGGACGAACGGGACAGCTGGTTGCGCGCCGGTGAGGCGCTCTCCGCGGGTTGGTTGACCGCCACCCGGCTCGGCGTGTCCGTGGTGCCGCTCAGCGCGGCGGTGGAGGTGCCGGGCACCCGGCAGACCCTGCGGCAGTTGCTCTCCGGGCTCGGTTTCCCGTACCTCGTGCTGCGGTTGGGCATCGCGGACCCGTCGCGTTCCGGCCCGCCGCACACCCCAAGGTTGACCACCGCGCAGGTGGTCGACACCTCAGCCGTCCGCTGACGGGGCCTGACGACGAGCGGCGCCGGCGCTACCATCCCCCGGTGACCAGCAGCGTGCCGTCGCCCCGTCCCGAACCGTCCACGGCGCCGTCGCTCGGGCTGAGCCCGCTGTCCCGGGTCCGTCTCGACGAACTGCTGCAGGAGATGCTGGTCCGGGTCGGTGAGGTGGTCACCAGCCGGGAACGGCTGCGGGCCCTGCTCGACGCGGTGGTCGGCATCGGCACCAACCTGGATCTGCGCACCACCCTGCAACGCATCGTGCAGGCGGCCTGCGAGCTGGTCGGCGCCCGGTACGGCGCGCTCGGCGTGGTCGGCCCGGACCGGCTGCTGCACGACTTCATCGTGCACGGCATCACCGCCGAACAGCACGAGCAGATCGGCGACCTGCCGCATGGGCGGGGCGTGCTCGGTCTGCTCATCGACGACCCCCGGCCGCTGCGGATGCCCGACATCACCCAGCACCCCCGCTCCTACGGCTTCCCGGCCAACCACCCGCCCATGCACAGCTTCCTGGGCGTGCCGGTCCTCATCCGCGACCAGGTCTTCGGCAACCTCTACCTGGCGGAGAAGCAGGGCGGCGCGCAGTTCAGCGAGGACGACGAGGAGATCGTCGTCGCGCTCGCCGCCGCCGCTGGCGTGGCCATCGAGAACGCCCGCCTGTACGCCCTGGCGCACCAGCGGCAACGCTGGCTCGCCGCCACCGCCGAGATCACCACGGTGCTGCTCGGCGAGGTACGCCGTACCGACGCGTTGGCGTTGGTCGCCCGCCGGGCCCGCGAGGTCGCCGCGGCCGAACTGGCGCTGGTGCTGCTCTACGACAGCGACACCGAACACTTCTCCGTCGAGGTTGTCGACGGCGCCGATCAGCAGGCCCACCCGCTCATCGGCGCGGTCCTGCCCGCCGTCGACACCAGCTTCGGCGCGGCCGTCGCCGAGGGCCGGCACCACCAGGTGGACGATCTGGCGCACGCCGCGCCGTGGCCGGCGCTGCTGCACACCGGCCCGGCGATGATCTCACCACTGGCCACCGCCGAAACCGTGCACGGCGTGCTGATCGTGGCGCACCGGCCGGAGCGCGGCGGGAGCGCCAGCGAGGAGGATCTGGCGCTGCTGGGCAGCTTCGCGGGGCAGGCCGCGCTGGCGATGGAACGGGCGCGAGGCCAGGAGGAACGGGAACTGCTGGTGGTCCTGGAGGACCGGGAGCGGATCGCCCGCGACCTGCACGACGTCGTGATCCAACGGCTCTTCGCCACCGGCCTGCAACTACAGAGCGCCGCGCCGATGGCCCGCCCGGAGGTGGCCAAGCGGGTCAACGCCGCCGTGGACGATCTCGACGCCACCATCCGGGACATCCGCCGGACCATCTTCGAGCTGCGTACGCCGATGACCTCGGAGCTGCGCACCGAGATCCGTGCGGCGATCGAGGCCGCCGCCGAGTCGCTGGGGTTCAAACCACACCTGGAGCTGACCGGGCCCGTGGACAGCGCCGTGCCGGACGCCATCCGTCCCGACCTCACCGCCGTGCTGCGCGAGGCGCTGTCCAACGTGGTCCGCCACGCGCGGTGCAGCCGCGTCGACGTGGCCGTACGCGTCGACGCCGGCCAGGTCACCGTGACGGTCAGCGACGACGGGGTGGGCTGCGACCCGGCCGCCGCCCGGGGTGGCCTGGTCAACCTGCGGGAACGCGCCAGCCGTCTCGCCGGCACCTTCACGATCCTCGGCGTCGAGCCGCACGGCACCGAGCTGCGCTGGACCGTGCCGCTGCGCGACTGACCTGCGCGACTCGGGTCAGGGAGTCTTGCCGAGCAGGCGGGTGGCCAGGACGGCGGCCTGTGTGCGGCGCTCCAGGCCCAATTTGGCCAGCACGCTGGAGACGTAGTTCTTCACCGTCTTCTCCGCCAGGAACATCCGACCGGCGATCTCCCGGTTGGTCAGCCCTTCCGCCACGTACTCCAGGATCCGCCGCTCCTGCTCGGTGAGCGACTTCAGCTCGCGCGGCTGCTCGACGCCGTTGCGGATGCGCTCCAACACCCGGGTGGTGATCGCCGGGTCGAGCAGCGACTGCCCGGCCGCGACCCGGCGCACCGCGTCGACCAGGTCCGTGCCCCGGATCTGCTTGAGCACGTACCCGGCGGCGCCGGCCATGATCGCCGCGAACAGCGCCTCGTCGTCCTCGTAGGAGGTGAGGATCAGCCCCTTGATGGACGAGTCGACGGCGCGGACGTCCCGGCACACGTCGATGCCGTTGCCGTCGGGCAGTCGCGCGTCGAGGATCGCCACGTCGGGCCGCAACGCCGGGATGCGACGGGCCGCCTCCTGCGCCGAGCCGGACTCGCCGACCACCTCGATGTCACCGCTGCTCTGCAGCAGGTCGGCCAGGCCACGGCGGACGACCTCATGGTCGTCGAGGAGGAACACACGGATCATCCCCTGTTTCTACCCGCTGCCGGTGGCCCACCGCACGGGCCGAAGGTCCCGACCGGCCCGGAGCGATTGGGCGCTCGGACCCGACCGGTCGGGACGTCCGGCCCTGCTCGGCGACCACCGAACGATGGACCGTGAAGGTACGCCGGCCACCGTGGCACCCGCTGCCGCCGGCCGCACCGGGAGAGGAGCACCGCCATGGAGATCGGCTACACCGCGACCCAGCTGCGGACCGCCGCCGTGGACGCGGTTCGGGCACCGTCGCTGCACAACACCCAGCCGTGGCGGCTACGGCTGCGCGACGGCGGCATCGAGGTGCTGGCCGACCCCGGCCGCCGGCTGCCGGCTACCGACCCGAGCGGGTGGGGGGTCCGGGTCGCCTGCGGCGCGGCGCTGTTCAACCTGCGGATCGCCCTGGCGGTCGCCGGCATCCCGGCCCAGGTGTGGCTACGCCCCGACCCGGCCGAGCCGGACCTGCTGGCCCGGCTGGTGCCGGACGTCGCGCGCCGGCCCACCCCCGCCGAACAGAGCCTGTACGGGGCCATCCCCCGCCGGTTCAGCAACCGGCTGCCGTTCTGGCCGGACCCGGTGCCCGCCGACGCCCGGTGGCGCCTCGGCGAGGCAGCCCGGGCCGAACAGTGCTGGTTGGAGCTGCTGATCGGGGTGAGCGCGGTCTCCGCGTTCGGCGAGATCGCGCGCGGCGCGCACCGGGTGTTGGAGCGCGACCCCGCGTACCGGGCCGAGCGCGAACGGTGGCTGCGTCGCGAGTACGCCCCGGACGGCGTACCCAGCTCGGCCGGAGGCCCGCAGGGCGAACCGCAGGACGTCCTGCCGGCCCGCGGCTACGGTGGGCGCGACCGTGCCCCCGGGCGGGACTTCGAACCGGAACCCCTGGTCGGGGTGCTGGGCTCGGTGGGCAACACCGCCGTGGACCAGGTGATCGCCGGGCAGGCCCTGCAACGCCTGCTGCTCACCGCCACGGACGCCGGGCTCAGCGTGTCGATGCTCTCCCAACCGATCGAGGTGCCCTCGGCGCGGGAGCAGCTGCGGCGGGCACTGGGCCGGTTCGGCACGCCACAGATGGTGCTGCGGATCGGCTACGGCCAACCGGGCCGACCGACCCCCCGACGCGGCGTCGACGAGGTGCTGGACCTGCCGGTGGTGCCCGCCTGACCCGGGCCGGGCCGGGTCAGGCGGCCAGGACGGCGGCCTCCCGGGCTGGGTCCAGCCCGATCGAGCTGTGCAGCGGTCGCCCGGCGCGCGGCGGAACCGTACCGACCTCGCGCAGCCAACGCCAGGTGTCCTCGACGGTCTCGGCCACCGGCCGGCAGGTCAACCCGGCGGCCAGCGCTCGGGTGACGTCCCGTTCCAACAACCCCCGGTACGGGTGGCCGCGCGGCAGCCAGATCGGCAGGTCGCTCCACGGCTGCACGCCGGTGGCGAGGATCGACGCCGGGTCGGTCCAGCGCAGCCGGGCGTCGGCACCGGTGGCGGTCACGCACGCGTCGAGCAGCTCGCCCATCGTGGTCTGCCCCGGCCGACCGACAGCGTTGAACGTACCGCCCACCCGGCGGGCACCCGCGTCCAACATCCACCCCGCCAGGTCGCGGGCGTCGACGTACTGCACCGGCAGGTCGGCCGGCCCGGGGGCGAGCACGTCCCCGCCCCGCTCGACCCGCCGCAGCCACCAGGGCAGCCGGCCGATGTCCTCCCCCGGGCCCAGGATCAGGCCGGCCCGGGCAATCAGCGCGGGCGGCGTCGCCGGCGGCCCGCGGGGCACCGTCCCAGGTGTCCACCACAAGGTCCCACTCACCGCCGGCCAGCGCGGCCAGGCCGTCCGGCGCGGTGCGGTCACCCCGCAACCGGTGTACGCCGGGCGGCACCGCGCCGTGCAGCCCCCGGTTGAACACCGTCACCGACCAGTTGCGGCGCACCGCCTCGGTGACTGTCGCCCCGCCCACGAAACCCGTACCGCCCAGCACCAGCAGTCGCATGCGCTAAACCCTGCCGGCCCGGGTCGACCCGGGACACCCCTGTTCACCGGTAGCGGATCTGCCCGTGGCAGAACCGCCAGGCGCGCACCGGCCGTGCGATCCCGGTGAGGTCGCGGGGGTACGGCGTTCACCTACTCACCCGTCGTCGTTGCGGCCAGCGCGTTCCGGCGACGCACCAGCGCCGCCCGCGCCCGACGGGCCACCCGCAGGTTCAGGGCAGCCAGCGCGCCGAGCAGGAGCACAACGCCCAGCAGCGCCGGTTCCCGTTCGTGCCGCAGCAGGCTGATGACCAGCGCGCCGACGCTGAACGCCAACCACGCAGCGACGCCGAGCCAGCCGGCGACCACCCGGTCCCGGGCGAACAGCGGAGTCCGGCGGGTCACCGCCCAGCCACCGAACGCGGCCCAGCCCAGACCGATCGCCACCAGGACGCCGAAGGCCACGCTCGTACGCGTCGGCAACCCGGGCTCGGTGACCCAGAGCAGGCCGATCAGCGCGCTCCCGGTGAGACCGGCGAAGGCCACGGCCAGGTAGAAGACCCGCCTGCGCAGCGACAACGGCGCGTCCAGTCGCGCCAACACCTCTTCCGGAGTCATGCCTCGTACCCCTTCCGCACCAGTTCGTGGCGCAACAACCTGCGGGCCCGGTTGAGCCGCGACTTGACAGTGCCGACGGGTACGCCGCAGATCTGCGCGCAGGCGTCCAGCGGCTGGTCCTCAAGGTGGAACAGCAGAAGGACCTCCCGTTCCCGGGCGGGAAGCGCCGCCAACGCCCCGGCCAACGTCTCCCGGTTGACGACACCCTCGGCCTCGTCGTCGCCCGGCAGGTCGACGATCGGTTCGGGTTCCGGGCGGGCGTACGCGTCCCGCAGCCGGTTCATCACCGCCCGGCGGGCGATGGTGAACAGCCACGGGGTGAAACGGTCCGGTTGCCGCAACGTCGGCAGCCCGTTGAAGACCGCCAACCAGATTTCCTGCACCACATCGTCGTCGGACCCGCCGAGCATCCGCCCTACGTACCGCTCGACCGCCGGATGCCAGCCCTGCACCAGTTCGGTGAACGCCTCCCGTTCACCCAACTGGCAGCGGACCACCAGCAACTCATCGCTCATCGGACCTCCTTCGCCTGTTCAGTCGGCGTGGGAGCCCGGCAGGTTCACGACCCGCACAGGGAAAACCGGCCTCGGCAGGTGAACGGTCCCCAGCGGAGCCTCGTCCAGAATGCAGGAAAGCCCCCCAGGGCATGGTCAACAGAGCCGCCGATTGCGAAACTGCTTCAATCGGCCCGACCCGGACGGAGAGGGAATGTCCAGCACACCGCTGTCCCTGCCGCGGCCATCCGCGCGGGCGCCCGAGTTCGGCCGGGACGCGCTCATCGTCTGCGAAAACCTGGTGCGGATCTACCAGACCGGTTCGATCGAGGTGCAGGCACTGCAGGGACTGGACCTGGCCGTGCAGAGCGGTGAGCTGGTCGCCGTCGTCGGCGCCTCCGGGTCGGGCAAGTCGACACTGCTCTCCATTCTGGCCGGCATCGACGCCCCCACCGCCGGACGGGTCCGGGTCGACAAGTGGAATCTGCTGGCGATGTCCCGCGCGGACCGGGTCGCCTACCGGCGGCACACCGTCGGGTTCGTCCGGCAGCAGACGGCGAGCAACCTGATCCCCTACCTGACCGCACGGGAGATGGTGGACCTGCCAATGAGGGCGGCCCGCACCGCGAAGGAGGAACGCCGGCAACGCGCGGCCGAGCTGCTGGACAGCCTCGGCGTCGCCGACTGCGCCGATCGGCGCCCCGGGCAACTCTCCGGAGGGCAGCAGATGCGGGTCGCGATCGCGGTGGCGCTGGCCAACCAGCCGCAGGTCCTGCTCGCCGACGAACCGACCGGCGAGCTGGACGCCGCCACGTCCGCGGAGGTCTTCGGCGTGCTGCGGGACGTCAACCGGCGTTACGGCGTCACCGTTGTCGTGGTGACCCACGACCCGGAGGTCAGCGGCCAGGTCGAGCGGACCGTCGCAATCCGGGACGGGCGCACCAGCAGCGAGGTGCTGCGCCGCAGCACCACCGACGCGGCGGGCGACACGCACATGATCGCCGAGGAGTACGCCGTGATGGACCGGGCCGGGCGGGTCCAGGTGCCCCGCGAGTTCCGCCAGGCGCTGGCGCTGACCAGACGGGTCCGGCTCGCCCTGGAGCCCGACCACATCACGATCCACCCCGATTCGGGGGGCGACGAATGAGTGGCGAGCCGCTGCTGCGCGTCCGCGGCGTACACCGGCGCTTCGGCACCGGGCCGACAGTCGTACACGCCCTGCGCGGGGTGTCGTTCGACGTGGCCGCCGGTTCCATGGTGGCGCTCGTCGGCCGGTCCGGCTCGGGCAAGACCACCCTGCTCAACGTCATCGGCGGCCTGGACCGACCGGACGCCGGCACCGTGCACGTCAACGACACCGACGTCACCGCGCTCGACGAGGATGGCCTGTCCCTGCTGCGGCGCGAGAAGGTGTCGTACGTCTTCCAGAGCTTCGGGTTGATCCCGGTGCTGTCGGCGGCGGAGAACGTCGCCGCCCCGCTGCGGCTGGCCCGCGTCGCCCCGGCCCAGCGCGAGCGGCGGGTCGAGTTGCTGCTGGAGCTGGTCGGCCTGGCCGACCACGCCGGGCAGCGGCCGGCCGAGCTGTCCGGCGGCCAGCAGCAGCGGGTGGCGATCGCCCGCGCGCTGGCTGCCTCGCCCCGGTTACTGCTCGCCGACGAGCCCACCGGGCAACTGGACGCCGAGACAGGCCTGTCGGTGATGGCCCTGCTGCGCGGGATTGTGGAATCCGAAGGCGTCACCGTCCTGGTGTCGACGCACGACGCGGTGATGATGGCCCTGGCCGACCGGGTGATCCGCATCCACGACGGGCACCTGCACGAACAGGCGGCCGGGCAGCCGTACGAGCCCGTGCCGGACGTCAGGTGACGCGACGATGCTGAGGCTGGTCAGCCGGCGTGCCCGCGCGCAGTGGCCGTTGCTGGCAGCCCTCCTCGGGGTCGTCACGATCGGCGCGACCCTGCTGGGCACCTGCACGCTGCTGGTCACCCGCACCGCCGAGCGGGCGCTGGAGGTCGCCATGGCCCGCGCCGCACCCGCCGCCGTCGACGTGACCGTCTACACCGGCACGGTCGAGGGCCGGGACGCGTCGTCCGTCGCCGACGACACCCGCACCGTGGTGACCTCCGCGCTCGCACCGTTCCCGGTGACGACATCCGCGCGGGCGTCGACAGTGCTGCGGGCGCTGCCGCCCGAACTCGCCCCGGGCACCACCGTTCCGGCCCAGGCGTACCTGTCGGGCCTGGACGACCTGCCGGCCCGAGCGGAGCTGGTCACCGGGCGCTGGCCACAGCAGCCGGGCGACGCGGTGCTGCTGGACTCCACCGCCCGACTGCTCGACCTGGCCCCCGGGCACCGGGTACGCCTCGGCGCCGAACTGGCCCACGCGCCCGTCCCGGCCATCGACGTGACAGTCGTCGGTGTGGTACGCGCGCTGCCGGGGCGCGGCTGGGACCGCGACCCGCTGTCCGCGGAGGGCTCCGTCATCGGCTACCGGGACGGCCGCTTCATGCAGCCGGTCAACGCCTACGGCCCGTTCATCGTCGACCTCGCCGACCTGGTCACCACAGGGGCCACAGTGGACCGGATGGAGGTCAGCGCCCATCCGGATCTGTCCCGCAACAACCGCCGTGACCTGGATACCGTTGCCGCGGCCGTCCGGGATGCCGACGGCCGGCTGGCCGCTGCCCTCGTCGACCGCGTCCAGCTCGCCCGGGTCGCCTCCGAGCTGCCGCTGACCCTGCGGGCCGCCGACGACCAACGGCAGGTCACCGCCGCCGTCGTACTCGCCATCGCCGTCCTCTGCGGTGTCCTGGCCGTGACGGCGCTCGTCCTCGCCGGTCGGCTGACCGCGGGCATCCGCGCCGACGAGACGGCCCTGCGGTCCGCCCTGGGCACCAGCCGTCGCCAACTCGCCGCCACCGCGACACTCGAGGGCGGCCTCGTCACCGCCGTCGCCGCCGCGCTCGCGATACCGGCCTCGTCGGCCCTGCACGCCAGCCTGACCCGCCTGCCGCCGTTGGACGGCGCCGGCCTGACCACCCGGCCGACCATCACCGGTGTCCAGGTCCTCGCCGTCGCCGGCGGGGCACTGCTGCTCGCCGCCGTCCTCACCGTCCTGGCGATCCGGGCCGTCCCGGCAGCCGGCGACCGGCGCACCCGCCGCGAACTGCTGGCCCGCTCCGGCGTCGACCTGTTGCTCGCGGCATTCGCCGTCGCCGGCTGGTGGCAGTTGTACGCGCAGCCCACCGACGCCAGCCCACACGCCGACGCGGCCCGGGTGCTCGCACCGGCGCTGCTGCTCACCGCGGGGGCCGCCCTGGCGCTGCGGGTGGTACTGCCCGCCCTGCGCGGTGCCGACCGGCTGGCGTACCGGGCCCGCGGGCTGGCTCTCCCGCTGGCGGTGGCCGAGGCCGCCCGCCGGCCACAGGCGGTCGCCGCGGGGCTGCTCGTCGGGCTGGCCTGCGCGGCCGGAACCTTCGGCCTCGCCGTCGACAGCACGTGGCACCAGTCGCAACGCGACCAGGCCGCGCTCTCCGTCGGCACCGACCTGGCCCTGACCCTCAGCACGGCGCCGGCGGCCGGAGACGGCGCGCTGCTCAGCGCGGCCACCGCGGGGGCGGTGAGTCCGGCCCTCAACCGTGGTACCACGGTCGGCCAGTGGCTCGGCACCGCCGGCAAGGCGCCCCGCTTGGTCGCCGTCGACGCCACCCGTGCCGACGCGCTGCTGCGCGGGCGGCTGGACAACGATCGCGTTTGGGTGGACGTGGGTGCCACGCTGGCACCGCGCACCCGGGTCGCCGGCCTCCCCGTCCCCACCGGTGCCCCGCTCGTGTTGAGCGGGACCACCGACGGCGACAGTCCGCTCACCGTGACGCCCCGGCTGCTCCTGCAGGACGCCACCGGCCTCCGCACGTCCTGCGACGGTCCCGACGTCCTGCTCGACGGCCAGGAGATTCAGCTGCCCGACTGCGCGGCGGCTGACGGGCTGCGCCTCGTCGCGGTCGCCCTGCCGGTCACCGCCGGACCCGACACGGTCACCGCCGGACCCGTCGCCGTCGCCGTCACGCTCACCATCCCTCCCGCCGGGTCGGCGGAGAGGTCCACCGACGGATCGGACTGGACCGCCACGTCCGCGCCGCCGATCCCGAACAAGGTGCGCGACCCGACAGTCACGTTGTCCGGCGCGCCGACGGGAACCTCGCTGCGGATGGCCGCGACCGTCGAACTCGGCGGCGCCGACGAAGCCGCCCGGACCCTCGTCGCGACCGCCTTCCCGGACCCCGGCCCGGTGCCCGTCGCCGTCTCCGAGAGCTTCGCCAGCGAGGTCGGCACCGACCGTGGCAGCCGACTCAGCGTCACGGTCGGCACCACGCCCGTCCCGATCATCGTCACCGAGGTCGTGCCGACCGTACCGTCCGCCCCCGACGCCTTCGCCATCCTCGCCGACCTGGACACACTGTCACGAGCACGCGCCGTCCAAGCCGACCTGACGTTCCCGGTCGACGCCTGGTGGGTCGGCCACCCGGCCGGCGCTGGCGCCGCCGAGCGGGCCGACGCCCTGCACCTGGGCACCGTCACGACCCGCGAGGCGGAGACCGCCCGCCTCACCGGCGGCCCGCTGCGCGCCGGGCTGCCGGCCGCACTCCGGCTCATCGTCCCGGCCGCGGTCCTGCTGCTGCTCGCCGGCGTCGCCCTGCACGTGACCTGCGATCTCCAGGTTCGCGCGGTCGAGGTGGCCCGGCTACGCGGCCTGGGGATGTCCCGGCGCGACATCCGGGCCGTGCTGCTCGGCCAGCACGCCGGCGTTCTGCTGCCCCTGCTCGCGGCGGGTGCGGCCGTCGGCGCGCTGGCCACCGGCGTCGTCGCCCCGCTGCTCGTACGCTCCGACACCGGGGCCGCGCCCGTCCCGGCCGCCCAGCCACACTGGCCGTGGCCGGCCGAGGCCGCACTACTCGCCGTGCTGCTGGCCGGATGCCTGCTGGCGGTCACCGTCGTGGTCACCGTCCAGGTCCGCCGGGCCGACGCCGCGCACCTGCGGGTGGCGCCGTGAAGCGGTGGCTGTTCCGCCGGTGGCCGGCGCCGCACTGGCCCAGCGTTCGCGGCCGTGGCCGTACCGACGCCGGACCGCTGCTGCTCACCGCCGCTGTCATCGCTGCCGTCGCGCTGCTCGCCGGGGCCGTACCGGCGCTGCTGCGGGCCGCCGCCGACGCGGCGATCCAGGACACGGTCCGCCGCTCCGATGCGGATGCGAACGTCCTCGCACTCGCCCACTGGGACCGCGACGACGGGCAGACTGGCGGACGGGCCCGGATAGCCCGCCTCGCCGAGGACGTCGACAACTTCCGCGCCCGGGCGACCTACGCGCTCGGGCCCGAACTGGACGCCGCGCTGCTCCCGCCCGTCGTCGTCGTCAACGGTCCGATCCTCACCATCACCGACAGCACGGTGCCGCGTACCTTCCAGTTCACCTACCTGTCTGATGACGGCGGCGGCCCCGACGTGACCTGGATCGCCGGCAGCGCCCCTGGCCCCGTCACCCGCGATGAATACGTCGAGATCCCCTCCGACGGACCGCCCTGGCCGGTGCAGGTCGGCCTCACCAAGGCGGACGCCGCCGCACTCGACCTCGGCCCCGGCGATCGGATCCCGGTCAAGGACGGCCAGGGTCATGACCGGGACGTCCGGATCAGCGGGATCTACCAACCCGTGGACAGCGCCGACCCCGCCTGGCGACTCGCCCCGGCGCTGCTGCGTGCCGTCCCCGGCGCCGACGGCGTGGGGACCACCCGGTTCGGTGGTCTGCTGTCGCGCGAGTCGTTACCGGACGCCCGAGTCGCCGTGGAAGAGGACCAGCTGCGGCGTACCGTGCACTTCGCCCCCGACCCCGACGTGCTCGCCTGGGACAGCACCGCGGCGCTCGCCGGCCAGGTGGTCAAGCTCAAGGCGATCTCCGGCTCGTCGAGCGCCCGAGACAGTTCGCTGAAGTGGGAATCGCAGCTCGACACCATCCTGCGCGACGCCAGTGCCCGCAACAGCGCCGCTGCCGCACAGGCCGCCGTCCTGCTCACCGGGGTGCTGACCGCCACGGTGCTGGTCCTGCTGCTCGCCGCCGACCTGCTGGTGCGCCGCCGCACCCCGGCGCTGAGCGCCGCACGGCAGCGCGGGGCTGCGCTACCCGACCTGGGTACGGAACTGGTCATCGAATCCACAGTGGTGTCCCTGTCGGCCGCCGCCCTCGGGCTCGCGCTCGCCCGCGCGGCCGCTCCGGACGTCTCCTGGACCTGGACCGTCCCCGTGGTCCTGGCCGGCGCCGCCGCCGGGCCGACGTTCGGCACCCTCGCCGCCGCCCGCGCCAGCCGTGACCGACGCCAACCCGCCAACCGGGCCGCCCGGCACTGGATCCGGGCCACCGGTCAGCTGCGCCGCACCGCCGTGGAGGCCGCTGTTCTGATCGCCGCGGTCGCCGCCTTCGTCGCCCTGCACCAACGCGGGCTCCTGCCCGTCGACGCCGACGGCGACACCGGTGCGGTGACCGGCGACCTGATCCTGCCGATCAGCGCCCTCACTCTGGGCGCGCTCGTCGGCGCGCTCGTCCTGCTCCGGCTGCTGCCCCTCGGGGCGCGGTTCGCGCTGCGACAGGCCCTGCGCTCGCGCCGCCCGCTGGCCGTGTTCGGTGCCGCCCAGACGGCCACCACGGCCGGGCGCGCGCTGCCGCTGCTGGTTCTGGTCAGCACCACGGCGCTCGCGTCGTTCGCGCTGATCCTCGGCCCCACCGTCAGCCGGGGTCTGACCGACGGCGCGTGGAGCACCGTCGGCGCCGACGCCCGCGTCGATGTCGGCGAAGACGCCGTGGCCGCCATGCCCGCACTCGCCGAGCGCATCGCCGCCGCACCGGGGGTGGAGCAGGTCGTCGTCGCGCAGATAGCCGCCTCGGCACCCGTCTTCACCGAATCGACTCTGCTCACCCCACGCCTGGTCATCGTGGACACCGCCGCGTTCCAGCGGCTGCTGGCCAGCACCCCGCTGCCCGACGCGCCGGCGCTGGCCCGGCTCACGGCACCCGGCACCGGGGACGTCCCCGCGCTGGTCCGGTCCAGCAACGGCGAGCTGCGGACCGGCATGCGGCTGAAGCTGCCCCGGGACGACGCCCCGGCGATCCGTCTGGCCGCGGTCGGTACCGCTCCCTCCGTCGGCGGCACCAACGACGTCGTCATCGTGGACGCCACGGCCCTCGGCGTCGCCGGGCTGCCCGCCGTGCCGAACACCGTCTGGGTGACCGGCCCCGGCGCGGCGCAGGCCGTGTCGAACACCGGCGTCGCCGCCGACGTCGTGCTGCGCGCTGACGTCCTGCGGGCGCAGCGAGCGGCTCCTCTGACCGCAGGGCTGTTACGGCTGGCGTGGACGGCCGCCGCGGTGCTGCTGGCGCTCGGGTTGCTCGGCCTCATGCTCGCCGCCGCCGCAGGTGCGTCGGAGCGGTGGCAGACCCTGACCCGGTTGCGGACCCTCGGCCTGCGGCCACGCGACGCCCGCTGGGTCGCTGCCGGAGAGCTGCTGCCGCCGGTCGTGGTCGTCGCGGTGTGCGGCCCGCTGCTCGGGGCCCTGCTCGCGCGCCTGACGCTCGGCCCGCTCGACCTGCGGTTGGTCACCGGCCAAGCCGCCGACCCGGCGGCGGTCCTGCCGTGGTGGCTGCTCGGCCTGGTGAGCGTGGTGCTGCTGGCGGCAGCCGTCGCGGTCGTACCTGTCGAGTCGGCGCTGCGGCGACGCGACCGGCTGAGTGAGGTACTGCGCGCCGGCGAGTGACCGGCTACAAAAAAACACACCAGATCGGACGTTGATCTTGTCCAACCTGGTGTGGATCAGTGATACATGGTGGGCGATACTGGGTTTGAACCAGTGACCTCTTCCGTGTCAGGGAAGCGCGCTCCCACTGCGCCAATCGCCCGTGGCGACCGCCGAACCCGGCAGCCAAGCCCCGATGGGGCAGATCGCGAGCGGACGACGGGATTCGAACCCGCGACCCTCACCTTGGCAAGGTGATGCGCTACCAGCTGCGCTACGTCCGCACGTCCCCGACTCGCGTCGGCGACAGGTGAACTCTACCCGATGCCAAGATCGCTTGGCACGGCACCCTCGGGCGGTGGCGATTGCGCCGGTCGGCAGCGGGGTACTGAACACCCTCGACAGCGCACCACACCCCCTAAGGAGGCTGTCGTGGGTATCGGCACCAGCATCTTCCTGATCGCGCTCGGCGCGATCCTCACCTTCGCAATGGACGCGAGCGTCGGCGGCATCAACCTCGACGTGGTCGGCTGGATCCTGATGGGCGCCGGCGTGCTCGGCCTGATCATGACCACGCTGATCTGGGGTCGCCGCCGCCAGGTCGTCAGCACCACGGAGCAGCCGGTGGAGTACCGACAGGTCGAGGAGCGGCGGGACATCGCGCCGCCGCTGTGACCCGACTGCGTCCAATCGCTGGCGGAGCCGGCGGATCACCGTGATTCCGGGCCGGCCGGCCGCCTCATCGAAGGCGGCCGGCCTGTCGCACCGGCGACCCAGCAGACGACGGGTAGGCATCGCCGCCCGTGAGTGAACCCGCCATGCTCCATTGGTGCCGGCGGCGGAATCAGAACTCGATGACCAACCGGCCGCGCACCCCTCCGGCTTCCAGGAGCTGATGCGCGCGGGCCGCCTCCTGCGGCGGAAACCGGCCGGCGACCCGCAGGGTCAGTGCACCCTCCTCGGCGAGTCGCCGAAGCAGGTCGAGCTTGTCGCGGCGCCCGTCGTACTCGTGCACGTACGCGGACACCATGTCGATCCCGCGCTGGTCGGCCTGCGCCCGCAGCACCGGATCGGGCCCGCCGCGCAGCAGCGCCACGGCACCGCCCTCGCGCACCGCGGGCAGCAAGGCGCCACCGAGCAACGCGGCGTCGACAGCGGCGTCCACCCCGTCCGGGGCATGCTCCCGGAAGCGGTCGGCGACACCCGGACCCCGGGTCACCGTCACGTCGGCACCGAGCGCGGCGACCAGTTCGGCGTCAGCGGGCGCCGCGTCGGCCAACACCCGGTGACCGGCGGCCTTGGCGAGCTGTACCGCGTACCCGCCGACGGCACCGGCCGCTCCGGTCACCGCAAGGGTGCTGCCGGGTGGCAGCCGCAACTGGTCCAGGGCGTGCAGGGCGGTCAGCCCGTTCAACGGCAGGGTGGCCGCCTCGGCGGGTGAGACGCCCGCCGGCGCGGACACCACCCAGTTCTCCGGGAGCACGACCCACTCGGCGTACCCACCGCCGGCCGCCCGGGTCGGATTGATCATGGCCATCACCGGGTCACCCGGGGCGAGTGCGCCACTGGTCCCCAAGCCCACCTCGTCGATGATGCCGGCGATGTCCTGGCCGGGCAGCAGCGGGTCGCTGCCGCGCAGTCGCACCGGTGTCATACCGGCCCGGATCAGGGTGTCCGCGGGGTTGACCGCCGCGGCGCGTACCCGGATGCGGACCTCGCCAGGGCCGGCGTGCGGCGTCGGAAGCTCGACCACCCGCAGCACCTCGGGCCCGCCGTAGCGCAGTAGTCCGACCGCTCTCATGCGTGACTCCTCATTCGGGTTACCGGGCGACACGTTGTCCGGCGGTCAGTCCAGGCAGGTGAGCGCGACCTCGGCGTACCGGGTCAGCGCCGCCCGGTCCGGGTTGATGGCGCCCATTACCCGCAGGCCCTGGAGGCTGGTCACCAGGAAGCCGGCCAGGTCGGTGGCGCTGCGGTCGGTGGTGATCTGACCGCGCAACTGGGCCTCGGCGAGCAGGTCGTAGAGCGCCAACTCCAGGGACTGGGTGGTCGAGCGGAGCCGCTCGGCGACCCGCACGTCCTGGTGCGCCCGTTCCATCGACGCCCCGACGATGAGGCAGGAGAGGTGCCGGCCGTCGCCGGTGATGTCGTCCACCGTGCCGATGAAGACCTCCCGGATGACCGCGCGCGCGTCGTTGCCGGAGCGCAGCAGATCGACCATCGGGGTGGCGTAGCGCTGCCGGTACAGGTCGAGCACCGCCAGGTAGAGGCCGTCCTTACTGCCGAACGCGGCGTAGATGGAGCCGCTGCCCAAACCGGTCGCCTCGGAGAGGTCACGCATGGAGGTGCCCTCGTAGCCCTTGCTCCGGAACACGTCCATGGCCGCGTTGACCGCGGCGTCGAGGTCGAACTCACGGGTACGGGCCATGACCGAACCCTACCCACTATCTGGAACGATCGACAAAGTATCGCCGGTCACAGCCGGCCGAAACGAGCCGTTTCCGCTGGCGAGGAGGGTTCCGACAGCCGAGTTAACATCCAGATCATGGAGCCTCTCGACACGGTGCTGACCGCGCACCGGGCGTACCTGCTCGGTTGGAACATTGGCGTCGCCGGGGGCTCAGACCTCCCGACCTACCGCAGTGACGTGCCGCACGCACCTCTCAACGGCGTGCTGCGGGTGGCCGGGCGCACGCCACAGGACGCGCTCGCCGAGGCCCGGCAGCGCCTGCACGGCGTACCCCGGGTCTGGTGGGTTGGCCCGGACAGCGACGCCGGCACCGCGGACGGCCTGGTCGCCCTCGGCGCCGTGCAGGTCGCCCGCATGCCGATCATGACCGTGGGGATCGGGGAGGCAGCCGACGTTCCGACTCCGGCCGGCCTGCACATCGCCGAGAGCACCGACCTCGCCACGTTCGTCACGGCCTACGCCCGGGTGTCCGGAATTCCGGCGGACGCCGTGCCGGCGACGATCGAACGAGAGAAGGCGTTCACTGGCGACGGCATGGTGCTTCGGCTGGTCGGCCACCTCGATGACGGTCGGGTCGTCGCCACGGCCGTCGCCTGGATCAGCCACGGTCTGGTCACGCTCTACTTCGTCGGCACCCAGCCGGAGCAGCGCCGCCGGGGCATCGGCGCGGCGATGACCCGGGCCGCGCTCGATCTGGCCGCTGAACGGGGCGTCCGCACCGCCGCCCTCACCTCGTCGGCGGTCGGTGAGTCGGTCTACCGCAGCCTCGGTTTCCAGCCGGTGGGCGAGTTCCGTCTGTTGACATTCTGAGGGCCAGCGCGCGCGGCACGCCAGAAACCATTGACTACGGGGTTCAGACAGCGTTGTCTTTACTGGCACCTGGGGAGGTACGACAGTGATCGACGATGTGTCTCTCGTGTTCTGTGTGACAGCTGACGTGGCGGTGCGCGAGCGGATGGTCCGACGCCTGAACGGCCTCGGCACTCTGGTGATCTGCACCGACCTCGCGGAGTTGCAGGCGATGATCGGCGGACCGATCATCGGTGGGCCGGCCCGGCTCCCCACCCCCGCGTCCACGCCCGCCGCCGCTCCACCTGTCGGCGCGGCCGGCCAGATCAGCCTCGGTGACCTCACCATCGACCCGCTTGAGCACCGGGTGACGTGGCGCGGGAAGCCGCTGGCCCTGACCCGACTCGAGCGCAACCTGCTCACCCAACTCGCCACCGCGCCGGTCGGGGTCTGGACGTACGAGCGCCTCTTCGAATCGGTCTGGGGCTGCGCGTTCCTCGGCGACACGTCGATCCTGCACTCGGCCGTGAAGCGGTTACGTCGCAAACTGCGCGCCGCCGACGACACCCTGCGCGTGCACACCGTGCGGGGAATCGGCTATCGACTCAGCGTCGACTGACGATCGTCGCGCCACAAGCGGAACGGCTCGTCACCGGGTCTTCCGGTAACGAGCCGTTCTCCTCTGGTGGGCGATACTGGGTTTGAACCAGTGACCTCTTCCGTGTCAAGGAAGCGCGCTCCCACTGCGCCAATCGCCCGTGCTTGTTGCCGAGGTGGGGACGGGATTTGAACCCGCGTACACGGCTTTGCAGGCCGTTGCCTCGCCTCTCGGCCACCCCACCGAGGTTGCCCCCGTCATGCGTGGCGGCAGCTCCGAGCGGACGACGGGATTCGAACCCGCGACCCTCACCTTGGCAAGGTGATGCGCTACCAGCTGCGCTACGTCCGCACGCCCCCGGACGTTCCCGGGTGACGGATGAGAACTTTAGCCGAGTAGGTGTTTGACTGCCAAATCGGGGTCGCCTCGGCGCGTCCCGGGTGGCCGGGGCTGGACCGGAGCCACCGCCGGTGAGCTTCCTAGGGGGCTGGCCTGATGTCTGATACCCACACCGACCGTCACCCTCCGACATCAGTAGGCAATGATCGTCATCGTCGCGTCGCACAACCGACCGTCGATGCCTGAGCACTCCAGCACTGGGCAGCAGACCTCGACGAACACTCCCATTGGAACGACCGAGGACGCTCGGAGGAAGTGTCCGGCTTCCGACTGTCACCGCGCGGATCGGCGCGTGGTGGTAACTGTTCGTGTTCAGTCGGATGGGCTACGGTAACGGTCGTGACGAGACGTGCGGCCGAGATCCGCCTGGATGCCCTGCTGCGCACCGCCTGTGACGTGATCGTCGAGCGCGGTCTGGCCAACACCCGGACGGCGGACGTGGCGAACGCCGCGGGCGTGAGTCAGGCGTTGGTTTTCTACCACTTCGCCACAAAGGAGCGGCTGCTCGCGCAGGCCTTCGCGTACGCGGTCGAACAGGACCTGGCCCGGCTGGACGCGGTGACCCGCTCCTCGGCCCCACCGCTGACCAAGCTCCGCCGGATCCTCAAGCTCTACACCCCGGCCGGGCGGGCGACCTCCTGGTCGATGTGGATCGACGGCTGGTCGGAGTCCCTGCGTACCCCCGAGTTGGAGAAGGTCTCCCGCCGGCTCGACCTGCGCTGGCGACAGGACCTGGCCGCGGTGATCAGCGCCGGGGTGGCCGACGGCACCTTCCAGTGCGCCGACCCCGACGGGGCCGCCTGGCGGATCAGCGCGGTGATGGACGGCCTCGCCGTCCAACTCGCCGTGCACGACCGGGTGATCTCCCGCCGACAGTTCGGCGAATGGGTCCGGCTGGTCACCGCCCGGGAGCTCGGCCTGGACCCGACCGACCTGGACTGATCTGCGCAACCAGCACCGATCACCCCCACCAGGCCGGGCAAAACGGGCTCGAACCGCCCCTCCGACCGGAACAATCGGCGGCATGGATCCCCTGGAGGCGTACCGCCGGAGCCTGGCCGAATTCGTCGACCGGGTGGAGCAGATCGCGCCCGCCCAGTGGTCCGACCCGACACCCTGCTCGGACTGGGACGTCCGCACCCTGGTCAATCACGTGGTGACCGAGGACCGGTGGAGCGTTCCCCTGCTCGCCGGCCGGACCATCGACGAGGTCGGCGACCGGTTCGACGGTGACCAGCTCAGCGACGACCCGATCGCTGCCGCGCGGGAGGCCGCCGCGCAGGCCGAGATCGCCGCCACCCACCCCGGCACGATCGACCGCACCGTGCAGCTCTCCAGCGGCGAGGCCCCGGCCGCCGAGTACCTCCAGCAACTCCTCGCCGAGCACCTCGTGCACGGCTGGGACGTGGCGGTGGCGATCGGCGCGCAGCCGCGGCTCGACCCGGACGCGGTGCGCGCCGCCGCCCAGTGGTTCGCCGGCCAGATCGACGCCTACCAGCGCGACAACCTGGTCCGCACCGGGGTACGGGTACCCGACGACGCCGACGAACAGGACCGCCTGCTGGCCGCGTTCGGCCGCGACCCCGACTGGGCGCCGACCGACTGACCAAATCTCGATCTGTTGGCGCGATAGCGGCTCGGGACCTTGCCGTGACCTTGGGAGACTGATATCCACAGATGCGCATGCGTCACCGCGCATCTGTGGTCGGCGACTCGCCGGCCATCCCGCTCCCACGAGGAGGTCCCGTGCCACAACCGGAGTGGTCACCCCCGATGAGCCGGCGCCGACGCCGGCTCATCGCCATCCTGGCGACGACGGCGACGATCGCCGCGCTGCTCCCCAGCGGCGTGAGCACCGCGGCTCCCACCGGCGGCGTGGCGTCCGCCGAGCGCCGGTCCGGGCCGTTCGCCGAGGGGCACGCGCCCGCCGACGCCGACAACCGCACCGGTACGGCGGCACCCGACGCCCGCCAACGCGGCCTGGCCCGCGCCGTCGACCCCGACGTCCGGTGGAACCGACTCGGCACCCCGCAGGCGCTCGGCCCCGGTCGCACCCCCCTCGCCACCGGGCTGCCCACCGACCCGGAGGCCGCCGCCCGCGCCTACCTGGCCGCCAACCGCGACCTGTTCGGCATGGACGCCGCCGCGGTGGCCAGCATGGAACGGGTGCTGGTCCGGTCGATCGGCAGCGGCACCGTGGTCACCCTCCGGCAACGCTTCGGCGACCTGCCCGCCGGGCCGGACGGCCTGGTCACCCTCGCGGTCGCCGACGGCACGGTGCTCTCGGTCAGCTCCTCGCTGGCCCGCGACACCGGCACGCCGGCACCGGCCACCCACACCCCCGAGCAGGCGTACGCTGCCGCGCTCGCCGACGCCAAGCTGACCGCCGACGCGGTGGCCAGCCACACCATCCGCGCGGTGGCCGTGCCCACCCCGCTGGATGGGCCTCGGGCCGGCTACGAGGTGACCATGATCGGCGCGGACACCGAGCATCCGGCCGCGTTCACCAGCTATGTGGACGGCAGCACCGGCCAGGTGCTGGTCCGCGAGGATCTTGTCGACTTCGACTCGGACAACCCGAGCTGGGCGGTCTTCCCGGCCACCCCGCCGCGCGACCTCGGCCCCGGGCAGGACCCCCGGGTGCGCTGGTGCGGCGACCCCACCCCCGGCTGCCAGGCGGCCTTCCGCGACCCGGCCACCGGCCAACCGTGGGACGTCGACGCGGCCACCGGCACGCCGACCTTCACCTCACGCGGCAACTCGGCCAACACGGTGCTGTCCTGGGGTGCGAACACCCCGGTCGTGCCGGCGCCCACCAGCCCGGAACGCCGCTACGAGTACCCCTTCACCGACCAGTGGCACCAGGCCCGCTGCAACCCGGGGGTGTTCACCTCCGCCCAACGCAACGACGCGGACGCGTCGATCGCCAACCTGTTCGCCATGCACAACCGGATGCACGACTGGTCGTACCAGTTGGGCTTCACCGAGTCGGCGTGGAACCTCCAGGCGGTCAACCTCACCCCGTCCGGGCTGGGCGGTGACGCCGAGCAGGGCCGTGCCCAGCAGGGCGCGCTGAGCGGCAACCGGAACAACGCCAACCAGGGCACCCCGCGCGACGGGCTGCCGCCGACCACCAACATGTACCTCTGGCAGCCGCAGGCCGGCGGGCCGTACCCGCCGTGCGTGGACGGCGACTACGACATGACGGTCATCGGCCACGAGTACACCCACGCGATCACCAACCGGATGATCGCCGGCCCGGACAGCGGGATCAGCGGCCACCAGGGCGGGTCGATGGGTGAGTCGTGGGGCGACCTGCTCGCCGCCGAGTACCTCTTCCAGCACGGGCTGCGCGCGCCCGGCGAGACGCCCTTCATCACCGGCGGCTACGTCACCGGCAACCTGGTCAGCGGCATCCGCAACTACGACCTGAGCCGCAGCCCGCTCAACTACTCCGACATCGGTTACAACACCGCCGGCCCCGCCGTGCACGCGGACGGCGAGATCTGGGGCGCCACCAACTTCCGGGTCCGCTCCGCCCTGGTCAAGCGGTACGGCCTCGGCACACCGCAACGGCAGCTCGACTGCGCGCAGGGCAAGGTCGCGGCCGACAAGTGCCCGGGCAACCGGCGCTGGTCGCAGCTGGTCTTCGACTCGTTCCTGCTCCAGGCCGCCAGCCAGGTCAGCATGCTCGACATGCGGGACAACATGCTCACCGCCGACCTGCTCCGCTTCGGCGGCGCCAACCAGGACCTGATCTGGGCCGAGTTCGCCCGCTCCGGGATGGGCCGCGACGCCGCCACCAACGGCGCCGGCGACACCGACCCGACGCCCAGTTTCGCCTCGCCGCGCGGTGGCAACGCGACCCTCACCCTGCGTCCGCGCGGGGACAGCGCCGACGCGCCGATCCGGGTGTACGTGGGGGCGTACGAGGCGCGGGCCGTGCCGGTGGCCGACACCGACCCGGCGACGGCCATCCCGGACACCGTGGAGCTGGTGGCCGGCACGTACGACCTGTTGGCCGTGGCACCCGGCTTCGGGCACCAGCGGCTCGGCGTGGTCGCCAAGGCCGGTCAGGACGGGTACGTCGACCTGCGGATGAGCCGCAACCTCGCCTCCACCGCGTCCGGCGCCACCATCACCGGCGACGGGGTCAACCTGGACCGGGTCGTCGACGACACCGAGGCGACGAACTGGGCCTCCCTGGACGGGGTGGCCGGCCGGCAGCTCACCGTGGCGCTGCCAGGAGGCGCCCCGCAGACGGTCAAGCGGGTGAACGTCAGCGCCATGCTGCGCCCGGCGATCACCGGCGACGTCGACACCGGCGCACAGAACGCGCTCAGCGCGCTGCGCTCGTTCGCGGTGTCGGCGTGCAACGCGAAGACCACCGACTGCGCGGACCCGACGCGCTGGCAGCGCATCTACACCAGCGCGGCTGACGCGTTCCCCGGCGGGGCGTACCGGGCGTACAGCCGGGACATCAACCTCCGGACGTTCGCGGTGCCCACCACCCTCGCCACCCACCTGCGACTCGAGGTGCTGGCGAGCCAGTGCACCGGCGGCCCGCACTACGCGGGCGAGCAGGACGACGACCCGGCCACGACGACGGACTGCGCGACCGCCAGCCCGGCCCGGAGCCAGGTCAGGATCGCCGAGTTCCAGGCGTTCTCGAAGTGACACAGTGGGGCCGGCGGACACCCGCCGGCCCCACGGCCCTCGATCAGCGGTGCGCCGCCCGACGGCACCGGTCAGCTACCCCCGGACGGCTCCCAGCGCGGGCCCTCGATCAGCGGTGCGCCCGGGTCCAGGGGTCGGCGACGGCCGGGCGATCCCAGCGCCGGTCCACCGGTGGGTCGTCGCCCCCGTCGGCGTCCCCGGCCGCGGCCCGGGTCAGCTGCCGCAGCCGCAGCAGCAGCCCCACCCCGAGGAAGAGAAGCAGCCCGCCGAGCAGGAAGGCGAGCTGCACCACACCGAACGCGCCGGACTGCGCGACCGGGCGGCTGGCCGCCGGCGGCGCGGCGTCGGCCGGGTACTCCGCGACCGGCTCCTCCGTCGCCGTGGTCTCGCCCTCGGCCGGTGCGCTCGCGGATTCGGTGGGCTCCGGCGGGGTCCTCGTCGGCTTCGGCTTACTGGTCGGTGCACCGCCCACCCCCACCACCGAACGGGTGGCGGTCTGCCGGGCCAGCAGGCGCAGGTTGGCGTCGTACGCCTCGGCGGCGAGGGTGACCCGCCCCTGGGTGACGTCCTCGTCGAAGGCCACCCGGTAGCGGGCCGTGACCGTGCGGCCCGGGCAGAGCGTGCCCGGGTCGAGCTGCCTGTCGGTCAACCGGGCCACGTCACCCTCGGTACGGATCTCCAGCGGAAAGTCGCCGGTCTCCTCCACCCGGTCCATCTTCACCTGGTCGAGCCGCAGGCCCCCCTGCACGCTGAGCACCATCGACCAGCGCACCTTCGCGCACCTGGCGCGCCGATCCGTCTGGGAAACCACCGCGGAGATCGTCCGCACCTGCTCACCGGCGGTGAACCGTCCCGGCAGGCCGCTCATCTCGGTGGTGAAGGCCGCCTGTGCCGGGGCAGCCAGGGTCAGCACCGCCCCGGTCACGCCGGCAACCAACGCCCCGACCCGCAGCGCGTACCTCCACACGATCACCACCACCTCGCTTCTTCTCGTCGCTCCCGGGAAACGCTAGGAGGAAACGGGCGGGTCAGACAGAGGGGTGTCTTCGCACCGAACGCCAAGGACAACTGGTGATTTCACCGAGAGTGATGAACCGCTGACCCGTAGCGGTACTCCGCGACCCGGAGCTCTCAGCAGGTAGCTGGCCCATTCCACGAGATGAACCGTTCGAACATCTCGGCAGGCCCCGGTCCGGGGTTCGGGTTGAGTGCCAACAGGTCAACCGTCGCGCCGAACAGCATCCCCGCCATGTAGACCGCCAGCCCTGCCCGATCACCCCGGTACTCCATACCGAGCAGTAGCCGCGCAGGTCCCGGCACCCGGGATTCGTCACTCCAGAAACGCCCTACCAGCGCCGATCTTGCAGTTTGTGTCGCCGATATGCTCAGGATGCCCTCTTTTGTCGCAACAGTAAACGCAAGATCGCGGAGGAGGACAGCCCGATCCACCACAACCCCATGATCGACGAGGCAGTGCGGTTCACGAACGGTCGCTCGCCCTAACGCAACGTCGGTACATGCCGCGCTCATGCGGACCGGCGCTCCTCGACGCCCCTCCCTGCGGCGCCGGGGACTGCCGGTGCGCGAGAATCACCAGGTGTCCGAGCTCTCCAGCACGTTCGTCCGGCTGCACGCCCGGCTCGCCCCGGTCGCCTTCGTTCCCGAGGTGCGGCTGCACCAGGCGGACGAGCCGATCGGGCTGTGGGAGCTGACCGAGGGCGAGTTCTCCAGCGACCGGCCGCCGCCGTTCTGGGCGTTCGCCTGGGCCGGCGGGCAGGCCCTCGCCCGCTACGTGACCGACCACCCGGAGCTGGTCGCCGGCCGGCGGGTGCTCGACCTCGCCTCCGGCTCCGGCCTGGTGGCCATCGCCGCCGCCCGCGCCGGCGCGGCGTCCGTGCGGGCCGTGGAGGTGGACGAGCTGGCGGTGGCGGCGGTCGCCCTCAACGCCGAGGCCAACGGGGTACGCGTCGACGCCGAGTTCGGCGACATCCTCGACGGCGACGCCGGGGACGCCGAGGTGGTGCTCGCCGGCGACGTCTTCTACAGCGAGGCGATGGCCCGCCGGGTTCTGCGGTTCCTGCTGCGGGCCACCCGGGCCGGCGCTCCGGCGCTGGTCGGTGACCCCGGCCGGGCGTTCCTGCCCCGGGACCGCTTCGACGAGGTGGCGGCGTACGACGTGCCGGTGCCGGAGGCGCTGGAGAGCGTGCGGGTGAAGCGCACCACCGTGTGGCGGCTGCGGGCCGGGCTGCCGGGGGCCGCCAGCTAGCGTGTCCGGGTGCTGTTCCGCAGCTGGGCGCAGGTGGCCGACCCCGCATGGCCGGACGTGGCCCGGGTGCCGGACCACATCGGCGGCACCCACCTGGTCGTGACCCGGCACGCGCTGGTCCGCCAGGTCCTCGCCGACCCGGTCACCTACCGGCCGGACAACGCGCTGGACGCGGTGACGCCGATGCCGGTGAACGCGCTGCGGGTGCTCGCCGGACACCGGTTCCGGCTGCCGCCGACCCTGGCGAACAACTCGGGCGCCAGCCACCCGCAGATCCGGGCGATCGTCGCCGACGCGTTGCATCCCGCCCGGGTCGCCGCGCAGCGGCCCTGGCTCACCGCGCTGGTCCGGGACCGGGTGGCCCGGCTCGACGCCGCGCTGGACACCGGTGCGCCGGTCGACCTGTACGCGGACCTCGCCGCCGACCTGCCGCTGCTGGTGCTGGCCCGGCTGGTCGAGTTGCCGGACGCGCCGGTCGGCGCGGTCAAGGAGTTCGCCCGCGCCGCGCTGGAGTTGTTCTGGGCGCCACTGGACGCCGACCGGCAGGTGGCGCTCGCCGCCGAGGTGGGCCGGTTCCACCGCGTACTGCGGGACTTCGCGGCCGTCGGTGGCGGCTTGGCCGGGGAGCTGCGCGCGGCCGGGCACCCGCCGGACGTGGTGGTCGGCGCGCTCTTCTTCCTGTTGGTCGCCGGGCAGGAGACCACCTCGCAGTTCCTCACCCTGCTGCTGCACCGGCTGGCCGGCGAGCCCGGGGTACGGGCCGGGCTGCGCACCGGCGAGGTCGCGGTGGCCGATGTGGTGGAAGAGGGACTGCGGCTGGAACCACCAATCGTCACCTGGCGGCGGGTGGCCGCGACGGAGAGCACGCTGGGCGGGACGGAGGTGCGGGCGGGCAGCAGCCTGGTGCTGTGGCTGGGCCGCGCCGGTCGGGACCCGGCGGTCGTGGAGTCGCCCGACGAGTTCCGGCCGGGTCAGCGTGGGTCACGCCGACACCTGGCGTTCGGGGCGGGCGCGCACCGCTGCGTCGGGGACGTGTTGGCCCGGATGGAGGCGGCCGTGGTGGTGGCCGAGGCAGCGCCGCTGCTGGACGGGGTGACCGTGCTCCGCCCGCCGTGGTGCCCGGACAATCTCACCTTCCGGATGCCGGACGCGTTCGTGGTCAGTCGTTCCCCGGGGTCACCGGGCTGACCGGATCCTGACATCGGCTCGGTATGTTTCCGGGCGTGTCAGCCACCACCACCCGTCGGATCCCTGTCGTCGTAACGCTTCTGGCCCTGCTGGCGCTGAGCGCCTGCACAGCCGGCCGGGGCCACCCGGCCCACGCCCGGCAGGTCGCCGCGGCCGAGGCGACCCCGTCCGCGTCGGCTCCGACCCCGTCGGCGTCGCCGTCGGCGACCACGAAACCCGCGTTCAAGAGCCTGGCCTGGTACGTGTCCCAGGTGCCGACGTTTCCCGAAGCCCCGCTGCCGCAGCCGGTGCAGCTACCCACGACCGGTTCGGCCCCGTTCTGGCACCGCCTGCCGACCGACCAGAAGGTCGCCTTCATCACCATCGACGACGGTGGCCTGGCCCGCCCCCCGGGCGTGATCGACTTCATCTGGGAGGCGCGTATCCCGGTCACCATGTTCCTCAACTCACCGGCGGCGGCGGAGCACACCGACTACTTCCGGCAGATCGAGGCGGTGGGCGGGGTCGTGGAGAACCACACCGTCGCGCACAATTCGCTGGCCGGCCGGTCGTACGCCTATCAGAAGCAGGAGATCTGCGGTGGCGCCGACAGGCTGGAGGGGCTGTTCGGCAAGCGACCCACCCTGTTCCGGCCACCGTTCGGCGAGCATGACAGCACCACGCTGAAGGCCGCTCACGACTGCGGCGCGAAGGCGGTCTTCCACTGGACCGAGACGGTCCACGAGGGAAAGGTGCGCTACCAGACCCCGGAGAAGGTGGTCCAACCTGGCGACGTGCTGCTGATGCACTTCCGGCCGGCGCTGATGGACGACCTGCTCGCGGCGTTGAAGGCGATCCACCGGGCCGGGCTCACCCCGGCGCTGCTGGAACAGTACGTACAGTGATCAGCCCGCCACCGACCTGACGAAAGTCGGGGGCAGGTGGTGCCGTTCGGGCGCGGTGAGGCACCGAGCCGCTCGCCTAGCGTCAGCGCATGATCACATTACGTGGGTTGACGAAACGGTTCGGGTCGACAGTCGCGGTCGACGCGTTGACCGTCGACATCGCGCCCGGCCGGGTCACCGGCTTTCTCGGCCCCAACGGCGCCGGCAAGTCCACCACCATGCGAATGATCCTCGGGCTGGACCGTCCCACCGCCGGGCAGGCCCTGGTCGGCGGGCGCGCGTACCGGGAGTTGCGCCGGCCCCTGCACGAGGTGGGCGCGCTGCTCGACGCCCGGGCCATCCACCCGGCCCGGTCCGGCCGGGCGCACCTGCGGGCCATGGCGCACAGCAACGGCATCCCGGTCCGCCGGGTCGACGAGGTGCTGGACACCGTCGGGCTGGACGAACGGGCCGCCGGCAAGCCGGGGCGCACGCTCTCCCTCGGCATGGGCCAACGGCTCGGCATCGCCGGCGCGCTGCTCGGCGACCCGCCGGTGGTGATGTTCGACGAGCCGGTGAACGGCCTCGACCCGGACGGGGTGCGCTGGGTACGACAGCTGACCCGCTCGCTGGCCGACGAGGGGCGCACGGTCTTCGTCTCCAGCCACCTGATGAGCGAGATGCAGCTCACCGCCGACCAGCTCGTGGTGATCGGCCGTGGACGGCTGCTCGCCGACGCGCCGATCGGCGAGGTGATCGCCCGCGGCACCGTCGCGGTCCGGGTCCGCAGCCCGCACCCGGACGGGCTGGCCGCCCTCGCCGCGCGCCTCACCGCCGCCGGGGCGAGCGTCGAGGCAGCCGACCGCAACGAGCTGACAGTCACCGGCGCCACCGCGGACCAGGTCGGCGACCTGGCCCACGAGCTGGGGGTACGACTACACGAGCTGAGCGCGCACGCCGCGTCGTTGGAGCAGGCGTTCATGGAGCTGACCGCCGACAGCGTCGAGTACGCGGGCGGCCCGACCGGAGGTGGGGCGCGATGAGCACCAGTACCCGTGGTGGCATCGTGGCCGCCGAGTGGACCAAGCTCTCCTCCGTCCGGAGCAGCTGGTGGACGGCGCTGGCCGGGCTGCTGGTGATGGCCGCGAGCGCCGGCCAACTGGCCATCTACGCCGCGAACGACAACACCAACGACGACCCGACGGACGACCGGGGGATCGTCACCGTCGGCAGCGTGCTGATCGCCTCGGTCGAGCTGACCCAGTACGTGGTGCTGGCGCTGGGCCTGCTCGCGATCACCGCCGAATTCACCAGCGGCACCATCCGCACGACGTTGCAGTGCACCCCGTCGCGCGGTCGCGTCCTGCTGGCCAAGGCCGCCGTCGCCGGCGCTGTCACCTTCGCGCTCGGGTTGCTGCTCGGCGGCGTCGGCGCCCTGGTCGCCCGGCCGGTGCTCGGCGAGTGGGGCAGCGCGCCCGCCGCCGACACGATCGCCGACATCGTGCGGGTCGCGATCTACCTGGCGCTGATCGGCGTCCTCGCCCTCGGCCTCGGCGCGGCACTCCGCAGCGCGGTGCTCACCCTCACCGTGCTCCTCGCCACCCTGATGATCGTGCCGCTGTCGCTGCAGGAGCCGGACATCGACGTGCTGAACCGGATCGCCGACGTGTTCCCCGGCGTGGCCGGCGGGCACTTCCTGACCGGCGACACCGAGCCGTACCCGCGGGTGGTCGGGCTGCTCCTGCTCGCCGGGTGGGCCGGTGCCGCGCTGCTGCTGGGCCGGGCCGCACTGCGCCGCCGCGACGCGTAGGGCGAACGGGCTGAGCGGGGGCTGGCCGGCCCCCGCTCAGCCGTCGACCAACCCCGCCTCGTACGCGAGGATCGCCGCCTGCACCCGGTTGCGCACATCCAGGCGGGTGAAGATGCTGGTCAGATAGCTCTTCACGGTGCCCTCCACCAGGTGCAGCCGGCGGGCGATCTCGGCGTTGGAGAGGCCCGCCCCGACCAGGGCCAGCACCTCCCGTTCCCGCTCGGTCAGCCCGGCGGTACGGTCCCGTGCCGCGGGTCGGCGGGCCAACCGGCCGGCCCCCAGCTCGATCACCCGGCGGGCCACCCTCGGCGACAGGTACGCCCCGCCGTCGGCGACCGCGTGCACACCGGCGATCAGTTCACGCGGGTCGCCGGCCTTGAGCAGGAATCCGCTGGCACCGTGCCCGAGCGCCCGGGCCACGTGGTCGTCCTCGCCGAACGTGGTCAGCATGATCGTCGCGGTGTCCGGCACGACCCGGCGGATCTCGGCGGCGGCGGCCAACCCGTCCAGCCGCGGCATCCGGATGTCCAGTAGCGCGACCCGGGGTCGGTGGGCCCGGACCAACTCCACCGCCGCGTGCCCGTCGCCGGCCTCGGCGACCACCTCGATGCCGGGGTCGCTGGCGAGGATGGCCCGCACACCGGCCCGGATCATCGCCTCGTCGTCGGCGAGCACGACCCGGATCGGCGGTGCCCCCGTCGTGTCGGTGTCCACTACGCGATCCACTCCTTGCTGACCAGCCGGCCATCGGTGAAGCAGAGCCGCCAGGTCGGCTCCGCGAGGGGGAAGTTGCCGTCGGTGTAGTACTCGCAGCCAGCCCGGTCGACCGCTGCGGGCCGTTCCAGCTGCCGCCGGGGCAGCCCGACCAGCTCCGATCGGGCCGCGCCGACGCGCATCTGGTCGAAGGTGGCCCGGTCCAGCACCGTCCCGGCCGTCGCCACCGGGTAGTAGACGAGCGAGAGCACCAGGGCGAAGCCGACCGGTGCCACCAGCGCCACCAGCAGACTGCGCCGAACCCGCCGTCGGGCGTCGTGCAACCGCCGCTCGGCATCGGTCGGCCGCCGCACCGGGCCGGTCCGCTCGGGCCACGGCGCCAGCTCGGCCTCCGCCGCCGACCCGATCGCCGCCGGCGGCGGCGCGGTTGCCGGCAACACCGCCCGTACCGCGAAACCGCCGCCGGCCCGGTGGTCGGCGTCGAGCGTCCCGCCGGCGAGACGGACCCGCTCGGCGAGGGCGAGCAACCCACTGCCCTGCGACGGCGGGGCGGGCAGCGGCGCGGCCGATGGGGCGTCGTTGACGACCGTCACCTCGACCCGGTCACCGTCGAGGGTGAGACGCACGTCGACAGCCGCGCCGGGCGCGTACCGGGCCGCGTTGGTCAACGCCTCACGAACGATCCGGTGCGCCGCGTGACCGGTCATCGCCGGCAGCTCGGCGACCGCCGGGGCGGCGGCCAGCCGTACCGCCATGCCCGCCTCCCGGGCACCCACGACCAGGTCGGCGACGGTCTCCCCGCTCGGACGCAGCGACGCGCCACCCTCCTCGCGGAGCACGCCGATGATCTCGTGCAGTCGCTCGGTGGCGGAGGAGACGCTGGCCCGCAGTTCCGCCGCCGCGGCCCGGTGCCGGTCGTCGAGGTCGGCGGCGACCTCCAGGGCACCGGCGCGCAACGCGATCAGGCTGAGGTCGTGACCGAGCGAGTCGTGCATCTCGTGGGCGATCCGAGCCCGCTCCCGCAGCCGGATCCGCTCGGCGGCACCGCGCTGCTCGCGGGTCAACGCGTCGACGTGTCGGCGACCCGCCTCCGCGAGCTCCTGCTGCTGACGGCGATACCGGCCGACCAACCAGGGAAACACGGCGGCGAAGAGCAGCACCGAGGCGAGCAGGAACCAGGTGGCCGCGCCGGTGCCGAGCATCCCCAGGTTGAGCGCCGTGCCGCCGGCCGCGATCAGGACGAAGACCCCGACCGCCGAACCCACCGAGGCACTGCGCCGCCCGGCCAGGTAGCTGAAGACCGGAATGGCGAACACGAAGTTGCCATCGAGCAGCGACCCAAGCACCACCAGCACCAGGGCGACCAACGGCAGACGTCGACTCGCCACCACCGCCACACCCAGGAGCAGCAACTTGCCGACCAGCAGCGGCAACGCGTACGGCGGGTAGGGCGGGCTGACCCCGGCATAACCGACCGGAGCGGCGACCGCCGCCCAGAGCAGCACGTCCAGCAGCAGGCGACGCCGCCGGTGCGGCCAACCCGGCGGCGCGGAGTCGAGGATCCGCACGGCGGCCAGGCTACCCACGCCCGACCTGCCCCGACACCGACGAAGGTCAGGTGTTCAGCTGCTCTCCTCGGCCCACACCCGCCAGTCGTCGAGCACGCCGTGCAGGGCCGGGGTGAGCCAACCCGGCGCGGAACGCCGGAACACACCCGGGTCCATCGCGCCCGCGCCGTTCGGCAGCGCGCCGAACAGGTTCGGCACCAGGTCGGTGAGATTCGTCCAGTGCACCAGCTCCGGCCGGGCCGGCCAGGCACCGATCACCACGCCCGCCGGCACCGCCCTACGGTCCAGCGCCTCCAGGGTCAACGCGATGTGATTGAGCGTGCCCAGACCGGCGCGGGCCACCACCACCGCGGGCGCGCCGAGCGACACCGCCAGGTCGGCCATCGTCCACGGCTCACCCGACGGCCGCAGCCCCATCGGAACCAGCAACCCACCCGCGCCCTCGATCAACACGAGGTCGTGCTTGTCGGCCTCCGCACGGACAGCGTCGACCGCCGTGTACAACTCCAGCGGCGGCAGATCGGCCACCCGCGCGGCGGCCAACGGGGCGAGCGGATCCGGAAAGCTGGCCAAGGTCCGACCGGTCAGCGGCGCAGCCAGCCGGTTGACCACGTCCACGTCACCGGGTTCACCGCCGGCCGTACCGGTCTGGCCCGGTTTCACCACCGCCACCCGCAGGCCGGAGGCCTGCGCGGCGGCAGCGATCGCCGCGGTCACCACCGTCTTGCCGACCTCGGTGTCCGTCCCGGTAACCAACACCGGCCCCACCCACCCGGTCATTGCGCCACCTCGGTTCGCGACTGCGGGGCTCGCAAACCCGGCTCACTCCTCGCGCTCACGGCGCCACCTCGGTTCGCGACTGCGGGGCTCGCAAACCCGGCTCACTCCTCGCGCTCACGGCGCCACCTCGGTTCGCGACTGCGGGGCTCGCAAACCCGGCTCACTCCTCGCGCTCACGGCGCCACCTCGGTTCGCGACTGCGGGGCTCGCAAACCCGGCTCACTCCTCGCGCTCACGGCGCACAGTCCACGATGACGTCCAGGGCCCGCTCGAACGCTGCCCGGGGCACCCCGGCGCTGACCGTGAGCCGCAACCGGGAGCGGCTGTCCGGGGTGGACGGCGGCCGGAAACAACCCACCGCGACGCCGCGGTCCCGGCAGTCCGCGGCCCAGGCGGTCGCCGCCTCCGGCCCGGGGGCGGTCACCGAGATCACCGCCGCGTCGGGGGCGGAGACGGTCAGCCCGGCCGCCCTTAGTCGACCGACCGCCAGCGCCACCCGGTCGGACAGCTCGGCGCGCAGGTCGTCGCCGACCCGGGCGAGCCTCAGCGCGGCGTGCACACCGGCGGCGACCGCCGGTGGCAGTGCGGTGTCGAAGATGAACGTGCGCCCGGTCTCGACCAGATGCCGGACGAACTCGGCCGGGCCCGCCACAACGCCACCCGCGCCACCGAGCGCCTTGGACAGGGTGGCGGTGACCACCACGTCCGGCTCGCCGGCCAGCCCGGTTGCCGCCACCGCTCCCGCGCCGGCCGGGCCGGTCACGCCGAGCGCGTGCGCGTCGTCGACCAGCAGCAGCGCGCCGTGGCGGCGGGCCACGGCGTGCAGCCGAGCCAGTGGGGCGAGGTCACCGTCGACCGAGAAGACCGATTCGGTCACCACCACCGCCGGGCGGCCGGGAGCGGCAGCGAGCGCGGCGGCGACCGCGTCGACGTCGGCGTGCGGGGTGACCACCGTCTCCGCGCCGGAGAGGCGGCAGCCGTCGATCAGCGACGCGTGGTTGTGCGCGTCGGAGACGAGCAGCGTCCGAGGTTGGACGAGCGCCCGCAGCGCGCCGAGGTTGGCCAGGTAACCGGAGGAGAAGACCAGGGCGCCGTCGGTGCCCAGCCAGCGCGCCAGGTCCTCCTCCAGTGCCCGGTGCGCGTCGGTGGAGCCCCGCACCAGGCGCGACCCGGTCGCCCCCAGCCCGTACGCCGAGAGAGCCGCCGTGGCCGCGGCGGTGACCTCCGGGTGGGTGGCCAGGCCGAGGTAGTCGTTGCCGGCCAGATCAATCAGCTGATCGTCGGCCGGACGCGAATGCAGTCGCCGGGTGAGCCCGGCCTTCGCCCGCAGCTGGGCGCGGCGGTCGAGCGCCGCCAGCCAGTCCGCCACCGTCACCCTCCCCCGCTGTGCGTGCCGGTCAGCCCGAACACCCGCCGGGCGAAATTACCACCCGCCGCCATCGGCCCGACCATTCCACTCGGTGTGAGCTGTCGGCGAACTGCCAGGGCATTCCGGCTGATCGGGGGCTCTCGCACAGGCCTAGTAGGGTACGAGCCATGCCAGAGATCCTCGACCAGGCCCGGACCCAGGTCCTGGGTGACGGTGTCGGCCTCGATCAGGCCGGCATCCTCGCCGTGTTGAACCTGCCCGACGAGCACCTCCCCGCCGCCCTCCAGCTCGCTCACGAGGTGCGGATGCGCTGGTGCGGCCCGGAGGTCGAGGTCGAGGGAATCGTCTCGCTCAAGACCGGCGGCTGCCCGGAAGACTGCCACTTCTGCTCGCAGTCGGGCCTGTTCACCTCGCCGGTGCGCTCGGTCTGGTTGGACATCCCATCGCTGGTCGAGGCTGCGAAGCAGACCGCCGCGACCGGGGCGACCGAGTTCTGCATCGTCGCCGCGGTCCGCGGCCCGGACGCCCGGCTGATGAAGCAGATGCGCGAGGGCGTCGCCGCCATCAAGGCGGCTGTCGACATCCAGGTCGCCGCGTCGCTGGGCATGCTCACCAAGGAGCAGGTCGACGACCTGGTCGACATGGGTGTGCACCGTTACAACCACAATCTGGAGACCTGCCGGTCGTACTTCCCCAACGTGGTCACCACGCACTCGTGGGAGGAGCGCTGGGAGACGCTGCGGATGGTTCGCGACTCCGGCATGGAGGTGTGCTGCGGTGGCATCCTCGGCCTCGGCGAGACCGTCGAGCAGCGGGCCGAGTTCGCCGCGCAGCTCGCCGAGTTGAACCCGCACGAGGTGCCACTGAACTTCCTCAACCCGCGCCCCGGCACCCCGCTGGGTGACCGCCCGGTGGTGGAGGGCAAGGACGCGCTGCGGGCCATCGCCGCGTTCCGGCTGGCCATGCCGCGCACCATCCTGCGGTACGCCGGTGGTCGCGAGATCACCCTCGGCGACCTCGGCACCCGCGATGGCCTGCTCGGTGGCATCAACGCGGTGATCGTCGGCAACTACCTGACCACGCTGGGTCGACCGGCCAACGCCGACCTGGAGCTGCTGGACGAGCTGAAGATGCCGGTCAAGGCTCTCTCCGCCACGCTGTGACGACCATGACGACGACGGAGCTGTGGTGCGACAGGTGTGGTGAGGCGGCGACGGCCGCCGCCCACCCGGCCTGCGCCTCGGCCCGCCAGTTGGAGCCGCCCCGGTTCTGCCCCCGCTGCCGACGCCGGATGAAGGTGCAGGTGTTGCCGGTGGGCTGGTCGGCGGTCTGCGTCGAGCACGGCGAGATCCGGGGCTGAGCCGTGCTGCGGGGGCGGGCGGTGACCCTGCGACCGGCGACGGTCGCGGACGTGCCGGCCCTCGCGGCGATCCGGGCCGACCCGGAGGTCCGCCGGTGGTGGCGCGGCGGCGACGACCTGGCCGACTCCGTCCGCGCCGACCTCGCCGACGACGACCTGCACGTGTACGCGATCGAGCACGACCGCCGGGTGATCGGCGCGATCCAGTGGTACGCCGAATCGGACCCGGACTACCGGCACGCCAGCCTGGACGTCTTCCTCGATCCTGCGGAGCGCGGCGCCGGCCTCGGCGGTGACGCCATCCGCACCCTGGCCCGACACCTGATCGACGAGTACGGCCACCACCGCTTCACCATCGACCCGGCTGCGGCGAACAGCGCCGCCATCCGGGCGTACGCCAAGGTGGGCTTCCGTCCGGTGGGCATCATGCGCCGCTACGAACGCGGCGAGGACGGCCGCTGGCACGACGCGCTGCTGATGGACCTGCTCGCGGAGGATCTGGTCGGCTGAGTCAGCCCGCCCAGAGCAGATGCCCGTCGGGCAGGCGGCGGGCGCCCTCGGCCGGCCGGTGCGGGCTGAGCCGGCCGTCCGGCATGAGGTGCGACACCGGCACCCCGCGGCCGAGCACTGCGACGTCGGCGATCAGCCGCCGGTGGCAGCGCCACCAGACGCTCTCACTGCACATCACCGCTGTGGTGCGCGGTACGGCGTCGGCCAGCACCTCGTCCAGGGCCGTGTCGAAGTCGGGGGTGCGCGTGTGCGCGGCGTACGCCCGGAAGGCGGCGACAGTCCACCAGGTGTCCGGTTCCGGCTCGCCGGCGCGGACGTGCCGGCGACCGCCGAGGCGCGGCTCCCAGCGGTAGCCGATGCCCCGTTCGGGCAGCCAGCGTTCCATGGCCTCCCGGTGGACGTCCGGGTTGGTCCGGCTGGCCGGGTAGCGGCGCACGTCCACGACCAGGGCGACCTCCGCGCCGGCCAGCAGTGCCCCGAACTGGTCCCGGCCGGCGGCCCCGTGCCCGACGGTCACCAACGCGCGCTCCATCGCCCCAGCTTGCCCCGGGTCGCCGCCGTCCGCCCGCCGGCCCGGCACGGTCCACCGAAAAGCGCGCCCGGCACCATACGGGTGCCGGGCGCGCTTCGGTTCTGCGCAGTGGGCCTAGCGCTGGATGGTCAGCACACCCGGCCGCCACGGCAGCCGGTTGTAGTCGCCGCCCGCACTGGGGTCCTTGCCCTGGTACAGCAACTGCAGGTTGCAGGCGTCGACGGTCTTGGTCTGGTCGGGGTTGGTGCGGACCAGGTCACCGTGGCTGATGTCGTTGGTCCACGTCGCGCCGCTGTTGGCCTTGCCGGCGAACGGGTTGCTCTCGGTGGCGGCCTGCGGGGTCCACGAGCCGCTCAGGCTGTTGGACGTGAAGGAGCGGAAGTACCGCCCCTGGCTCCCGATCGCCTCGACGATCATCAGGTACTGGTTCTGGCCCGCCACCTTGTAGACCTCGACGCCCTCGAACAGGTTGTTGGTCGAGTCCGTCATGATCGTCGTGTAGGTCGAGCCGAAGCTGCCCGGGAAGTTCCCCAGCGGCATGCTCGACCGGTAGATCTTGCCGTTGTCCCCGGCGAAGAAGAGGTACATGTTCTGGTCGTCGCCGATGAGGGTCTGGTCGATCACCCCGTACGGGGCGTCGGAGAGGGTGGCGGTGGAGAGCGTCTGCGCCGAGGACCAGCCGTTGGCGTTGGTCGGGTCGCTCGACGTCTTGTAGCTGAACGAGGTCGGTCCCCACTGGTACGCCAGCACCCAGATGTTCTTCGGGGCGAAGTACAGCAACGTGGGCGCCACCGTGCCCTGGTTCATTCCGTTCTGGCTGGCCGAGGCCATGTCGGACCAGTTGGTGAACGGGCTGAAGTTCATCGAGCTGTACTGGCCGCTGCTGTTGACGTACGACCCGTAGACCAGGTGCTGGCCGTTGTAGACCACGTTGGTGAAGTCCTTGAGCGAGAGCCAGCCGTTCTTCGGGCTCGTCAGCGCGCCGGTCGACGACCACCGGTAGGTCGACGGGAGCGCGCAGCCACCCGTCGGCGGGGGCGTGGTGGTCGGCGGCGCCGACGTCGGCGGGGTGCCGCCACCGAAGTCGGTCCGCCACTGCTGGTTGGTCTGGCCGTGGCAGTCGTACAGCTGGACCTGCTGGCCGTTGCCGGTGCCCCAGACGTCCAGGCACCGGCCGGACTGCACGCCGCTGATGGTGCCGTTGGAGTTGACGTTCCACTGCTGGTTCGCCCCGCTGTTGCAGTCCCAGATGATGATTCCGGTGCCGTTGGCGGTGGCCCCGCCGTTCGCGTCCAGGCACTTGCTGCCGTAGACCCGCAACTCCTTGTTGGAGGTGTACGTCCACTGCTGGTTCGACTGACTGTGGCAGTCGTAGAGCTGGACCCGGGTGCCGTTGGTCTGCGAGGCGTTGGGCACGTCGATGCACCGGCCCGACTGCACCCCGACGATCCGGCCGGCACCACCACTCGGCGGCGGGCTCACGGTCGGGCTGACGGTCGGGGTCACGGTCGGCCCGGAGGTCGGCGGGGCCGCGTTGAGCGCGTTGAGGACGGAGTTGTAGGCGGCCTTCTTGTTGCCGTTGCCGTCGAAGAGCAGCGGGCTCTCGTTCGAGCGCCAGGAGTCGCTGTCGCGTACGCCCCAGACGGTGATGCCGATGCAGCGCGGCACGTTCAGGCACGCCTGGGTCAGGCCGGCGTACTGGGTGGTGGAGGAGTTGGTGACGTCGACCTCGGTCAGCGCCACGTCCACGCCGAGGGCGGCGAAGCTGGACAGCGTGGTCTGGAAGTTGCTCGGCAGCGAGCTGCCGCCGGTGAAGTGGGTCTGCAACCCGACGCAGTCGATCGGCACGCCCCGGGACTTGAAGTCCTGGATCATGCGGTAGACGCCCTGCGTCTTGCCGTACGACCAGTTCTCGATGTTGTAGTCGTTGTAGCAGAGCTTGGCCGACGGGTCGGCCGCCCGCGCGGTGCGGAACGCCACCTCGATCCAGTCGTTGCCGGTGCCCTGAAGGTTCGACTGGCGGCGGCTGCCGTCCTCGTTGAACGCCTCGTTGACCACGTCCCACGCGGCGAGCTTGCCCCGGTAGTGGCCCATCACGCCGTTGATGTGGTCGATCATCGCCTGACGCAGGTTGCTGCCGTTGAGGCTCTGCATCCACCCCGGCTGTTGCGCGTGCCAGGCCAGGGTGTGCCCACGCACCTTCAGGCCGCGCTGGGTCGCCCAGTTGTAGATCTGGTCACCGGAGTTGAAGTTGAACTGGCCCCGCTGGGGCTGCGTCGCGTCCGGCTTCATCTCGTTCTCGGCCGTGATCATGTTGAACTCACGCGCCGCGATCGTGCTGTACGTCGAGTTGCTCAGCCGGCCCGCCGCGATGGCGGTGCCGAAGTACCGGCCGGACTGGGCGGCGGCCGCGCCGAGTGTGCTCTCGGCGGCGTTCGCCGAGGGCATCATCACCGCGACGGCGGCCACGGTCACGACGCTGAACGTGCCGGCGAGCAGCGATCGGACGACGGGCGATCGCAGTCGCCGAGTCCCGCCGCGAGGAACGGATGGGCTCATTTCCATCTTGGCCTCCTTACTGGTCAACACCCGGAACGCCGAGGTGGGACGACCGGACGTCTTGGCTGGGTATTTGACTCGATCGATGTTTGCACCACGCGGCCGGAGCGCCGCGGCCTGGCCTCAGGCGATGGCGCAGGTGGTGTTGTTGACGGTGAAGGCCGTCGGCTTCGGGTTGCTGCCGTTGTGCGCGCCGTTGAATCCGAAGCTCACCGTCGCGCCCGGCGCGATGGTGCCGTTGTAGGACAGGTTCGTCGCGGTGACCGCAGCGCCGCTCTGGGTGACCGTCGCCGACCAGCCCTGGCTGACCGTCTGCCCGCCGGCGAAGCTGAACCGCAGCGTCCAGCCGTTGATGGCGGTGGTGCCGGTGTTGGTGATCGACACCGTGGCGGTGAAGCCGGTGTTCCAGTCGGTCGTGGCGTACCCCACCGAGCAGGTGCCGCCGACCGGCGGGGCCGCGGTGGTCACCGCCACCGGCGCCGACGCCGCGGAGGTGTTGCCGGCCGCGTCCACCGCCACCACGTAGAACTGGTACGCGGTCGAGGCGGTCAGCCCGGTCACCGCGAGGGTGGTGCCGGTCGGCGAGCCGACCAACGCGTCGGTGGCGCCGGCCTCCCGGTAGACCCGATACCCGGTCACGCCCACGTTGTCGGTGGACGCGGCCCAGCTCAGGGTGAGCCCGGTGGCGGTCACCGCCGAGGCGACCGGGGTGCCGGGCGCGGTGGGCGCGGTGGTGTCCGACGCCGGTCCGGCCGGCGTGGTGACGCTGACGGCGGCCGACGACGCCGACCGGTTGCCGGCACCGTCGAGGGCCCGCACGGTGAACTGGTACGTCCGCTCCGGCAGCAGCCCGGTCACCGCGAGCGTGTTCGTGGTGGCGGTACGCAGCACCAGCGCGTCGCTGCCCGGCTGCGACTGGGTGATCTCGTAGCCGGCCAGGCCGCTGCCGCCGGTGTCGGTGGACGCGGCCCACGTCAGCGTGAGCCCGCTCGACGTGACGGCGGACGCGACAGGCGTACCGGGCACGCTCGGCGCGGTGGTGTCCGGCACCGTCGGCCCCGGCTCGTCGCCCCAGACCCGGGTGCTGCCGGAGTAGAGCGGCACCTTGCGGTTGGGCCCGGCGGTGGCCTGGTACGACGGGTCGTTGGTGGGGTCCCAGGTGCCGCCCTCCGGCACGCCGACCTTGAACTGGACCTCCATCCGGTGCTGCGACTGGCCCGCCGGGGCGATGGTGTACCCGGTGCAGTCCACCTCGACGTACCAGATGTCCCCGCTGAACTGCTTGGCCGTGGTCGGGGACGGGCAGCCCTGGGTGTAGCCGGCGGTGACCTGCACTGCGCCGGTGCCGTCGGGCCGGAAGTAGTACCGGAACTTCCCGTCGGTCAGCGCCCGGGCCGGGAACGCGGACTTGTTGTAGACCATCACCTTGAGCCCGGTGGCCCGAGGCTCGGCCTGCGTCACAGTGGTCTCCACGGTCAGCTCGTCGATGTCCGGCGTCTCCGCGACCGGGAAGTTCGCCAGCGGCGTGCCGCCGTACTCGGAGGTCAGCCGGACCAGCGCGGACGTGAAGCCGGCGTTGTAGTCGGTGGCAACCTCGTTCATCACGTAGTCCGACCGGCTGTCGCTGTACGCGTCGTTGGCCGAGGACGGGCCGCCGACCAGCGCGCCGTAGAGGGTGTGCCGGGTCTCGACGGGCACGGTCTGGCTGTCCCACCAGGAGCCGTGCGCGGTGCGGTGGTGCGGGTTCTTCGGCGAGTTGGCGCCGAACCCGATGACGTAGCTGGAGTTGCGGGGGTTGTCGCCGAGCGCGTAGTTGATCTGCCGGACGGCGAAGTCGTGGTAGCGCGCCTTGCGGGTCGTGTCGGTGGTCTTGTCGCTGTAGACCAGCGCGGCGAACGAGGTGTTGGCGGCGTAGCGCAGCGCGCCCCAGGAGTCGAGCACCGCCATCCCACCGGGGGAATACGGCACCCGCTGCCCGTTCACCCCGACGGTCCAGTAGTCGAGCCACCGGTTGGCGTCGTCGACGTACTTCTGCTTGCCGGTCAGGTTGGCCAGCAGCACGTACGCGCCGAACTGCTTGTTGTCCCAGGCGATCGTCCACTTGTAGGAACGGGTGGTGGACTGGTTCTCGGTGCCGAGCTTGTCGTACTCGCTCTCGGCCTTGGCCAGGTAGCTGGCGTCACCGGTGGCCCGGTACAGCCAGATCGCGCCCCAGACCAGCTCGTCCTGCCAGCCGCTCCACGAGCGGTAGAAGCTCGTGGCGTCGGTGATGCACTCGTGGTAGGACTTCCGCACCGTGTCGGCGAAGGTGTAGAGCTGCCGGGCGTGGGTGAGCAGCCGGTCGGCGTAGGTCGCGTCGGTGGGCCGGAACACCATCGACGAGGCGGCCATCGCGGCCGCCGTCTCCCCCGCCAGGTCCGCGCCGCCACAGCTCGCATCGATCTTGTACGCGGGCCGCGCCATCGGCATCACCTCGGCCGGGCCCCACCACTTGTGGTCGTCATCGCCCTTGCCGACCTGTCCGTAGAGGACGTTGGCCGACGGATGCGCCTTGATGAAGTAGTCGTTGACGAAGCGCAGGTTGTTGAGCAGGTGCGGCAGTTGCCCGGACGCGGTGTAGCCGCTGCGGTACTCGACCGCTCCCCAGGCGAGCATGGTGGCGCTGAACGCCATCGGGAAGCCGAACTTGACGTGGTCGCCGGCGTCGTACCAACCGCCGGTGAGGTCCACGCCCGAGCCGGCGCCGTCGGTGAGCGCGCTGTCACCGCGCCAGGAGACCCGGTTCCAGTCGGGCAGTCGACCGGACTGCTGCGCCTCGTAGAAGAGCAGCGACTTCTGCAACGCCTCGGCGTAGTTGTAGGTCGCCGCCGGCGCGGCGGAGGCGGGCGCGGACGGCGGCGCGGTCACCGCGAGGGACGCGCCGGTGAGCAGCGCGACGCCGATGGTCAGCAGCCGCCGGGGCCAGGGCTGGTCGGCGGCCGGTGACCGGCCAGGCTGGCCGCTGAACGGCCGGGTCAGGTGGCGCATGGCGGGCTCCTGTCGGAGGCGTCGCCGGCGGTCGCACCGACGCGGGACGGCGTACGGGCGGCACGGCCACCGGCGACAGCGGGGCGGCGGTGTGACCACGGGCCGTGGAAGCGCTCCCATGGATAAACGACAATGTAATGGTCGGCTCGACGGTTGGGAAGCCTGCCGACCTGGACCGACCCGCCCGGGGTCCACTCCGTACTCGCGAGTAACCACTGCGGACCATTTCACACCATCGATACGTATCGATTAATGTCTCATGTTTCCGCAGCTCACGGTGTGCGTTTCTGGAAAGATCCTCGCGCCGTTCGGACGCTTGGGCGGCCAGCCAGACAAACGTACTGTTGCTGACCCGCTACCCGGCGCGAGACAGTACCGCTCACCAGCGGTGCCGTCGACGCCGCCGCTCCCCGGTCAACCCTGAGGAGAAGCGATGGCACTACGACTCGCCGACGGCACCGCCTGGACCGACATCCTGGCCCGCGCGGTGGCCGTCACCCCGGAGGCGTTCGGCCCCGAGGTCGACGGCGTCACCACACTGCACAACCTGGTCGAGGGCGAATGGCAGGCGGTCGGCCAGCCCGCCGCGGTCCGCACCCCGCTGGACAACACCGTCATCATCAACCTGCCCCGGCTCGACGCCGACACCGCCCGCGCCGCGGTCGCACACGCCGCCACCACACACCGCGCCTGGGCCCGGACCCCGCTGGCCGACCGCAAGGCCCGGGTCGCCGACGCCCTGGACTCGCTCACCGCCCACCGCGACCTGCTCGCCCTGCTGCTGGTCTGGGAGATCGGCAAGCCGTGGCGGCTGGCCTGCGCCGACGTGGACCGGGCGCTCGACGGCGTCCGCTGGTACGCGGAAGAGATCGACCGGATGCTCGCCGACGGCCGCGAGCCGCTGCCCGGCCCGGTCAGCAACATCGCCTCGTGGAACTACCCGATGAGCGTCCTGGTGCACGCCGAGTTGGTGCAGCTCCTGGCCGGCAACGCGGTCATCGCCAAGACCCCGTCCCAGGGTGGCGCGGTGTGCCTGACCGTCGCGCACGCGCTGATGCGCCGGGCCGGGCTGCCCGCCACGCTCGTCTCCGGCAGCGGCGGTGAGCTGTCCGAGGTGCTGGTGCGGGCACCCGAGATCGGCGCGGTGGCGTTCGTCGGCGGCCGGTCCAACGGCGGCAAGGTCGCCGCCGCGCTGCTCGACAGCGACAAGCGGCACTTCATCGAACAGGAGGGCCTCAACGCCTGGGGCATCTGGAACTTCTCCCAGTGGGACCAGCTCGCCACGCACCTGAAGAAGGGCTTCGAGTACGGCAAGCAGCGCTGCACCGCGTACCCCCGGTTCGTGGTGCAACGCGACCTGGTCGACGAGTTCCTCGACATGTACCTGCCGGTCGTCCGCTCGGTCCGCTTCGGTCACCCGCTCGCCGTCGACGACGCCTGGGCCGCCGGTGACCCACTGCCCGAACTGGACTTCGGGCCGCTGATCAGCGCCGCCAAGGCCGACGAGCTACGCCGCACCGTCGACGAGGCGGTCCGCGGCGGCGCGATCCCACTGCACCGGGGCAAACTCACCGCCGCGCCGTTCCTACCCGGGCAGGACACCTCGGCGTACGTGGCGCCGTCGGTGCTGCTCGCCCCGCCCGGCCGGTCCCGGCTGATGCACGCCGAGCCGTTCGGGCCGGTCGACACGATCGTCGTGGTGGACACCACCGACGAACTGCTGGCCGCGATGAACGCCTCCAACGGCGCGCTGGTGGCCTCACTGGCCTGCGACGACACCGAGGAGGCCGGCAAGCTCGCGGTGGACCTCCAGGCGTTCAAGGTGGGCATCAACAAGCCGCGCTCACGCGGTGACCGGGACGAACCGTTCGGCGGCCGGGGCGCGTCGTGGAAGGGCGCATTCGTCGGCGGCGACCTGCTGGTGCAGGCCGTCACAGTCGGGGGCGACAACCGGCTCTACGGCAACTTCCCCGACTACAGCAGCTACCCCGCCACCTGAGCGGCGGCGGCAGGAGGGGCACCGACGCTACAGCGAGGTGCCTCTCCCGTCCGCCAGGGCGGCGACGGCGAGCGGGACCGTCACGGTGAGCAACCCGCCGTCGCGTTCCACCTCTCCGGGCCGGTCCAGCCGGCGCAGCGTACGCAGCATCGGATCGTTCGTGGCCTGGACGTGCAGCACCAGCGCCGCGTACCCGGACCGGTCGGCGTGCTGAGCCAACCGGCGCAGCAACGCCGAGCCGAGCCCACGCCGCTGCCAGTCGTCCCGCACCAGCAACGCCACCTCGGCCTCGTCGCCCTCGCCGAGCAGGTTCGCCATGGCGACCACCGACTCGACAGCGCCCTCGGCGCCGGTGGTGGTGGCGACCAGTGTCAGCCCCCGGCTCGGCTCCAACAGCCGGCGCAGGCGGGCCGGCTGCGGCAACGCCGCCCCGCCCAGATAGCGCCGCTGCCGGCTGCACGGTGAGCACGCCTCGTGCAGCTCCACGACACCGGACAGATCGTGGGCGCTGGCCGGCCGGACGGCCACCTCCCCGCCGTGCGGCAGCACCAGGATGACCTGTTCGGCGGCCCGGCGAGCCACGGTGGCGGCCAGCTCGACCAGAGCCTGCGCCCGCGCGTACTCCGCCGGGGTGAAGTCGGGCGCGACCCGACGCAGCGCGAACGAACCGCCCGCCGGGTCGGCCAGCAACATGCTGGCCCCGGTGATCCCCCGTTCAGCGCCGACCGACGCCGGCCGCCAGCTGACGACGTCGGCAGCGAGCAGGGCCCGCAACGCCTCGCCCGTCGCGTCCGGGTCACGCACCAGCCGGTTGGCCAGCCCGAGCACCCGGGTGGGCTGGTCGGCCAGACCACGCGCCTCGCTGCGCGCCACCCAGCAGTCCCGGCCCCGACCCCGCTCGACGGCGGCGATCAGCTCGGCCTCGTCGAGCGCGTCCGGCGCGTCGACCAGGAAGTCGTCAACCGCCCCCTGCTCGGTGGGCTGCACCTGCACGGTGAGGATGTTGACCCCACGCAGCGCGAGGCTCGCCGTGAGCACCGACAGGTAACCCGGTCGGTCGTCCACCGTCGCCCGGATCCGCCACAACGTCATGGTTGGCTCCCTTCCCCGGTAAGAGCCTCACCCCCGCCTGTTGCCGCCCGGTTGCCCGGCGGTGTCGGCCCGGGAACTCCTCGCGCCGGTCAGGGGCCGGTCAAGGGCCGGCGACCACCGGCGGCGTGCCGACGAGATCCAGCCGGTCACCGAGGATCACCGCGCTGGCGCGCACGAGCTGGGTGAGCCGATCCACCTCGGTGCTGTGGAACGCCGCGGCGGAGAGGGTCTCGCTGCGCTCGCGGGCCACCACCAGCACCAGGCCCGCCCGGCCGAACGGGGTGATCGCGTGGTGGGTGCCGTCGGGCGTGGTCATCGACCGACCGCGCAGCGGAGTCACCTCCGGCAACCGCAGGGGGACCGGGGCGCGCCAGCTCGCGTGCCCCACGGTCGCCCCGCCACCGCCGGTGCGCGAGGCCCAGTCGACCGGCACCACAGCCGCCACGGCCCAGTCGGCGGCCAGCAGCCCCGGCACCGCGTCGACCAGGGTCGCCAGCCCGTCGGCCGGGTTGGCAGCGACCTGGGCCAACAGCTCCGCGTCCTGTCCGGTGGTGGTGGGCGCGCCGATCGCCCGCCACACACCGTCCACCCGCACCCCCGGTATCGCCGCGAGGCCAGCCAGCAGCCGCTCCACCCGCGCCGCGCCCGGCCAGACGACAGTGAAATCGTCCACCGCCCGCCCGCCGAGCCGTTCGAGGACCACCACCTGGACGATGTCCGCCCCGGAGACGCCCAACGTGCGGGCGACCTGGCCGAGGGTGCCCGGACGGTCCGGCAGGGTGACCCGAACTCGCAGCAACATGTCTGTCCCTCCGCTCGGCGGGCCGGCTGAAGAGCCGCCGGCAGGCTGTTCCCAGCCTGGTCGTTGACCATTTCGTCCCTGTTGCAGGGGCATGTCCCGAGGGGAAATTCCGACCTTGACAACGTGAGCGGGCTGCCATCAACTAGTCGGATGAGTGATCCGGCCGTCGATGCGCCACGGCCGGGGGCCGTCTCCACCTCCCCGGCGGGGCTGGCCCTGGACCGGCTCGCCGACCATCTGGCGCAGCACCGGCCCGAGCTGGCAGTCGGGCCGCTACATGCTCAGCTGATCGCGGGCGGCAAGTCCAACCTCACCTACCTGCTGCGCCTCGGCGACCGCGAGGTCGTGCTGCGCCGACCCCCGCTGGGGCACGTGCTGGCAACCGCGCACGACATGGCCCGCGAGTTCCGGGTCATCTCGGCGCTGGCCTCGACCGCGGTGCCGGTGCCCGGCGCGCTGCTGCTCTGCACCGACCCCGACGTGATCGGCGCCCCGTTCTACCTGATGGAACGGATGCCCGGCGAGGTGTTCCGCACCCGCGCGCAGACCGACCCGCTGGGCGACGAGCGCCGTCGTGCCCTCGCCATGGCGATGATGGACACGCTCGCCGCGCTGCACAACGTCGAGCCGTCCACCGTCGGGTTGGCCGACTTCGGCCGCCCCGAGGGCTACCTCGCCCGGCAGGTGCGCCGCTGGGCCGGGCAGCTCGACCGCTCCCGCAGCCGCCCACTGCCCGGCATCGACGAGCTGCGTGACCTGCTCGCGGCGACCGCCCCGGAAGGCGCGAACGCCGGCCGGATCGTGCACGGCGACTATCGGCTGGACAACCTCCTCGCCTCGGCCGACCCGGTCGCCGTGCACGCGGTGCTCGACTGGGAGATGGCCACCCTCGGCGACCCCCTCGCCGACCTGGGGCTGCTGCTGACGTACTGGGACGTGCTCGGCGGCAGCGACACCGCCGCGGGCAACCCCGTCGCCGACGGGCTCGGCCCGCGCGCCGGCTTCCCCACCGGCAGCGAACTGATCGACAGGTACGCCGGGCGCAGCGATGTCGACGTCGGGCCACTGCACTGGCACGTGGCGTTGGGCTGTTTCAAACTCGCGGTCATCTGCGAGGGCATCCACTACCGCCACACGCTCGGGCAGACGCTCGGCGAGGGCTTCGACCGGATCGGCGAGATGGTGGCACCGCTGGTCACGCACGGGCTGAGCGCCGCCAGGGAGCGGTGATGGACTTTTCATACGATGCCCGGACCGAGGAGCTGCGCGACGAGCTGACCCGGTTCCTGACCGAGCACGTCTACCCGGCCGAGGCCGTGCACGCCGAGCAGGTGGCCGCCGGAGACCCGTGGTCGCGTACCCCGGTGTTGGCCGAGTTGAAGGCGGAGGCCCGCAAGCGTGGCCTGTGGAACCTGTTCCTGCCCGACCCGCGCTACGGAGCCGGCCTGACCAACCTTCAGTACGCCCCCCTGGCCGAGCTCACCGGGCGCAGCCCGCACCTCGCGCCGGAGGCGGTCAACTGCGCGGCACCGGACACCGGCAACATGGAGTTGCTGGCCGAGTTCGGCTCGGAGGCGCAGCAGCAGCGCTGGCTGATGCCGCTGCTCGAAGGTGAGATCCGCTCGGCGTTCTGCATGACCGAGCCGGACGTCGCGTCCTCCGACGCCACCAACATCGCCACCCGGATCACGCGCGACGGCGACGAGTACGTGATCAACGGGCGGAAGTGGTGGTCGTCCGGTGCCATGGACCCGCGCTGCGAGATCTTCATCGTGATGGGCAAGACCGACCCCACCGCGGACCGGCACCGCCAGCAGAGCATGGTGTTGGTCCCCCGCGACACCCCCGGGGTGACCGTGCGCCGAGGCATGACCGTCTTCGGCTACACCGACGGTTCGCACGGCGGGCACGCCGAGATCGACTTCACCGACGTCCGGGTGCCCGCGGAGAATCTGATCGGCGCCGAGGGCACCGGCTTCGCCATCGCCCAGGCCCGGCTGGGTCCGGGCCGGATCCACCACTGCATGCGATTGATCGGAATGGCTGAGCGGGCATTGGAGCTGCTCTGCAAGCGGGCGCTCGGGCGGATCGCGTTCGGTCGACCGCTGGCCGAGCAGGGCGTGGTCCGGGAGTGGATCGCCGAGTCCCGGGTCCGCATCGAGCAGGCCCGGCTACTGGTGCTCAAGACGGCCTGGCTGATGGACACCGTCGGCAACAAGGGCGCGCACACCGAGATCCAAGCCATCAAGATCGGCACGCCGGCGATGGCGGAGTGGGTGATCGACAAGGCCATTCAGGCGTACGGCGGCGCCGGCGTCAGCCAGGACACGCCACTGGCCGCCCTCTGGGCGCAGACCCGCACCCTGCGCCTCGCCGACGGCCCCGACGAGGTGCACCGCAACTCCCTCGCCAAGCGCGAACTCCGCCGCTGGGCCCCCTGACGCCCTAGTCGATCATGAAGTTATTGCCACCCGCCGCGGCGTGTCGTGGCAATAACTTCATGATCGACGGGGTCGGGGTGGGGTTGGGGTTGGGGGTTAGGGGGTTAGGCGGAGGCTCGGTGGACTAACTGGGTGTCCAGGAGGATGTGGGAGGCGGGTAGCTCCTCGCCTCGGATCCGGGCCACCAGCAGGCGGGCCATCTGCCGGCCCATCTCCTCCACCGGCTGGAAGACCGTGGTCAACGGCGGCTCCGCCCGCAGGGCGATCGTCGCGTCGTCGAAGCCGATCACCGCGACGTCCTGTGGCACCCGCCGGCCGGCCTCGCGCAGCGTCCGCAACGCGCCGAACGCCATCAGGTCGGAGGCGACGAAGACCGCGTCCAGGTCCGGGCAGGCGTCCAGCAGCCGACGCATGGCGGCCGCCCCGCTGCCCTCGCTGAAGTCGCCGTACGCGATCAGGTCGGGGTTGACACCGGCCCCGGTGGCCTTGACCGCCTCGGTGTAGCCGGTCAACCGCGCCAGGCCGACGCCCATGTCCTGCGTTCCGGCGATGGTGGCGATACGTCGCCGCCCCTGCCTCGCCAGGTACTCCACCGCCTGCCGGGCCCCGCCAACGTTGTCCACATCGACAAACCAGGCCGGTTGGGCGCCGGGTTGCAGCATGCGGGCGGGCCGACCGCCGAGCACGGCGGGCAGGCCGCGCTCCTCCAGCAGCGTCGGCAGCGGGTCGGAGTCGTGCAACGACAGCAGCAGTACGCCGTCGACGTGCTGGTTGGTGAGGTGGTGCTCGACCCGCTCCCGCTCCACCGGCGACTGTGCCATGGCCAACCAGAGCTGCATCGGCGTCTCCAGCAGCCCGGAGCTGATCCCCCGCACGATCGCGGCGAAGAACGGCTCGGTGAAGACCCGCTCGCCGGATTCGGACACCACCAGCGCGACGGAGTCGGTCCGCTGGGTGACGAGCGCACGGGCGGCCCGGTTCGGCACGTACCCCAGCTCTGCGATCGCCTGTTGGACCGCGGCCCGGGCCTCCGGGCTGACCTGGGGCGAGCCGTTGACCACGCGGGAAACCGTGCCCCGACCGACGCCGGCACGCGCCGCGACCGCGTCGAGGGTCGGGCGCCCGAGCGACCGGGTGCGCTGCGTTGTCATCGTCTGCTCCTCCGACGGCGGGCGGACCCGGCGCCACCTACGGGAGGTGGACGCCGGGGCCGTCCTGATGGCTGGCCCGAGCCTATTGTGCGGCCAGACCGTTGCGCCGGATCACCGAGGCGTACCACTTGGCGCTGGACTTGGGGGTGCGGACCTGGCTGTCATAGTCGACGTGGATCATGCCGAACCGCTTGGTGTAACCCCAGGCCCACTCGAAATTATCCATCAACGACCAGGCAAAGTATCCCCGCAGGGGCACTCCGGCCTCGATCGCCTCGTGGGCGGCGCGCAGGTGGGCGTCGAAGTAGGCCAGCCGGTCGACGTCGTCGACCTGCCCGTCGACCACCGAGTCGACGAACGCGGAACCGTTTTCCGTGACGTACAAGGGCAGGTCGGTGTAGCCGTGCACCCGACGCAGCGTCTCGGTCAGGCCCGGGGCGTCGATCTCCCAGCCCATGTCGGTCACCGGGACGCCACGGGTGACGAACCGGACGTCCTCGCTGCCCGGCCAGCACGACGGGGCCGTGTCGGCCTCGACGCCCTCGACCGGTGCGGCGACCACGTGCCGGCTGTAGTAGTTGACCCCCACCAGGTCCAGCGGCGTGGAGATGGTCGCCAGGTCGCCGTCACGCACGTGGTCGAAATCGGTCACCGTGCTGAGGTCGGCCACCAGGTCCTCCGGGTACGACCCACGCAACAGCGGGTCCAGGAAGAACCGGTTGGCCAACCCGTCGATCCGCCGGGCGGCATCCCGGTCGGCGGCGGTGTCGCTGGCCGGGTCGACCGGGTAGAGGTTGACTGTCACGCCCACCTCGACGCCCGGCCGGGCGGCCCGCAGCGCCTGCACGGCCAGGCCGTGACCGAGCATCAGGTGGTGTCCGGCGCGCACCGCGTCCGCTCCGTTGGTGCGACCGGGCGCGTGCACACCCGAGCCGTAACCGAGGAACGCGGAGCACCACGGCTCATTCAGCGTCGTCCAGTAGCGCACCCGGTCACCGAGCGCGTCGGCCATCAGGGTCGTGTAGTCGGCGAACCGGGCCGCGGTGTCCCGGGCCGGCCAGCCACCGGCATCTTCCAGCGGCTGCGGCAGATCCCAGTGGTAGAGGGTCAGCCACGGCTCGATGCCGTTGGCCAGCAACTCGTCGACCAGTCGGCGGTAGAAGTCCAACCCCTGCGGGTTGGCCGCACCGGTGCCGCCGGGCTGCACCCGGGACCAGGAGACCGAGAAACGGTACGACTTCAGGCCCAGCTCGGCCATCAGCGCGACGTCCTCGCCGAGGCGGTGGTAGTGGTCGCACGCCACGTCCCCGGTGTGCCCGGCGACGACCCGGCCCTCGGTGTGGCTGAAGGTGTCCCAGATCGACGGGGCGCGGCCGTCCTCGGCCGCCGCCCCCTCGATCTGGTACGCCGCCGTCGCGGCCCCCCAGAGGAATCCTGGTGGAAAGGTCAGCCCGGGGCGCTCGTCGAGGACGTCGACGGCGGGTGGGCTGGCGGGGTTGCTCACGACTTGACGGCACCTTCCATGATCCCGCCGATGATCTGGCGGCCGAACACGAGAAAGACGAGCACGAGGGGGATGGTGCCGACCGCCGTGGCGGCGAACACCTGTGAGTAGTCGGTGTAGTAGGCGTACGAGAGGAAGGAGAGCGAGACCTGCAGGGTCGGGTTCTCCGGGGTGAGGATGGCGTACGGCCAGAGGAACGAGTTCCAGGTTTCCATGAAGGTCAGCAGACCGAGGACGCCGGCGGCGGGACGCAGCGCGGGAAGCACGATGCTCCAGTAGATCCGGAACGTGCTCGCCCCGTCGACGCGACCGGCCTCGATCAGCTCGTCGGAGATCGCCTGACTGGCGTACTGCCGCATCATGAACACGCCGAAGGCGCTGGCCAGGAACGGCACGGTGACCGCGTAGAGGGTGTCGTCCCAATTGAGGTCCACCATCATGCCCCAGAGCGGGATGATGCCCATCTGGGTCGGGATCATCAAGGTGACGATGATCGCCAGCAGAAGGGCGTTGCTGCCCCGGAACCGCAGTTTGGCGAAGGCGAACCCGGCCAGCGAACCGGTGAGCACCACCGACAGGGTGACCACCGAGGAGACGATGATCGAGTTCACCATGCCGGTGAGGAAGTTGGCGGCGTCGTTGTCGAGGACCCGCCCGAAGTTGTCGCCGAACGCTCCGGCGGGCGTTATCGGTGGCGGCACGTCGTTGATGTTGTCCAGGCTGCGAGTGCCGATCACCACCATGTAGTAGAACGGGTAGATCGACAACAGTGCCGCCAGGACAAGCGCCACGTAGGTCAGCGGACTGGTGCGCCACAGGCGCTGGGAAGCCGAGATCATCGCTCTCTCCTCACTTCGCCGAGCGGCGGACGAGTAGGAAGTTGATCAGCGACACCACGACAATGATCATGAAGATCGCCCAGGCGACCGCGGCTCCGTAGCCGGCGGTGTTCAGGTTCTCGATGCCCATCTCGTACATGTACATGGCCAGCGTCTGGAACTCCCGCTGGTTGCCGCCGAGGATGTTGCCGTTGGCGAAGAGCAGCGGCTCGGTGAAGAGCTGCATGCCGCCGATCGTGGACAGGATGACCACGAAGATGAAGGTGGGCTTCAGCATCGGCAGGGTGATCTGCCAGAACTGCCGCCACGGGCTCGCGCCGTCGATCTCCGCGGCCTCGTAGAGGTCCTTCGGGATGGCCTGCATGCCGGCGAGCAGGATCAGGGTGTTGTACCCGGTCCACCGCCAGTTGACCATTGAGGAGATGGCGAACCAGGAGCTCCACCGCTGCCCGTCCCAGTCGACCGGGTCGACCCCGACGAGGCTGAGCAGCCAGTTGAACAAGCCGAACTCCCGCTGGAACAACATCCCGAAGACGATCGCGACCGCGGCCACCGACACCACGTTCGGCATGAAGATGGCCATCCGGAAGAAGGTCTTGGCACGCAGGAAGGTCCGGTTGAGCAGGTTCGCCAGGAAGAGGGCGAGCAACAGCTGCGGGATGGTCGACAGCACGAAGATGCCGACCGTGTTGTAGAGCGCGTTCCAGAAGTACTCGTCGGACACCAGCCGGGTGTAGTTGTCGAAGCCGATGAACGAGTGCTCGCCGATCATGTCCCAGTCGTGCAGCGACATCCAGGCGGTACGCAGCATCGGGTACAACCCGAAAATTCCGAAGATCAGGAAGAACGGTGCGATGTAGAGGTACGGCGAGTACTTGACGTCGAGACGGTTGAGTAACCTGCCCCGGTTGCGTCGGGAAGAGACGCCGGGGGAAGGCGGTGCTGCTGGCGACGGTGGTGCCGTCGTGGCCGACAGGCTCATGCGAATTTCCTTTTCCGGCGAGGCCCGGGGGCCCTCGCGCAGGGCGCTACGCGGAGGGGACCGGCCGGTGGCGTCCGGGAAATCCCGGACGCCACCGACAGGGAATCACTCAGAAGGCACCCTGAGTCTTGGCGTCCTTCGTGAACTGCTCCCAGGCCTTGTCCTTGCTGGCCTGCCCGTTCTCGAACGCCCGCATTGCCGGCTCGAACGCGTTCTCCTTCACCGCCTGGTGCCTCGGGCCCAGGTGGGTCGGCTGGATCTTGGCGACGCTCTCACCGAAGATCTTGCCGGTCGGCGCGTTGCTGAAGTACTCGTTGGTGTAGCCGAGGAACGCCTCGTTCTTCAGCGCCTCCAGGTTGGTGGGCAGCGGGCCCTTGAGCTTGAAGGCCTCCACCTGGCTCTTGGCGTTGGTGAGGTACTCGGCGAGCTTCGCCGCCTCCTTCGGGTACTTGCTCTGCTCCGGAACCGCGAGCCACGAGCCGCCCCAGTTACCGCCGCCGCCCGGCACGGCCGCGACATCCCACTTGCCCTTGTTGGCCGGGCCCGAGTTGTCGGAGACGATGCCGAGCATCCAGGACGGGCAGAAGGTCGCCGCGAAGGTGCCCTGCTTGAAGCCACCGGACCACTCCGGCGACCAGGTCTGCGCCTTGGCGGAGATGTCCACCATCGAGGTGGCGGTGTCCCAGGCGTTCTTCACCGCGGGGCTGGTGTCCGCGATGATGTTGTTCTCCTTGTCGTAGAACAGGTCACCGTTGCCCTGGAACATCACACCGTTGGAGACGGCGGTGATCGAGTCGATGAACGCCTTGCCGGTGGCCTGCTTGTACTTCAGGCCGGCGTCGTGGAAGCCCTTCCAGTCCGGCCAGAGCGCCGACACCTGGTCGCGCTCGGTGGGCAGGCCGGCAGCCTGGAACAGGTCCTTGCGGTAGCAGACGGCGAGGCTGCCGACGTCGGTCGGCAGGCCGATCAGCCGACCGTCGGGCGCCTTGCCCAACTCCCACTTCCAGGGCAGGTATTCCTTGGAGTGGTCGGCGATCAGCGGGTTGAGGTCGGCCCAGTTGCGCGGGTTGGCCTTGAACTCGTTGAGGATGCCCTCTTCCAGGGCAATGACGTCCGCCGCGCCCTTGCCAGTGGCCAGGTAGCGGACCAGCTTCGGCCGGTACTCACCGAGCTGCGCGGTCTTGCGCAGCTCGACCTTGATGCCGGTGTCCTTCTCGTACTGCTTGACGAGCTCGTCGTAGCCGAACTCGCTGAAGGTGTCGACGACCAGCTTGGTCGGCTTCTCGCCGGCTGCCGGCTTGTCGTCGTCGTTGCCGCAGGCCGCGAGACCGCCGATTGCGGTGATCGCAGCCAGGGCAGCGGCCGCCAGGCGGGTACGCCGCGTGGTGACACTCATGCGCTGACCCCTCTTTCCGGTGGTGAGGCTGGGTGGTTGTGGTGGGGGGTGCCCGTCGCGCCAGGCCGGGGTCCGTGAGTGAGCCACGCCACCTCCGGGAGCGCTCCCATGAGATTGCCGGCGGGTAACGGGAGTGTCAATAGGGCGTTGGGAGCGTTCCCAGATCGTTACCGCTGATCACTCGGGTAACAGCCGCCCCAGGCCGCACCCCCGCCCCAGGGTGATCAAGAAGTTTCGGTCAGAAAACGAGGCCCAGCTGACGCAAACCTCTTGATCGACAACGCTCGGTCCGGGTGGGGGGTGGGGGGTGGGGGGCGGGTCAGCAGAAGCGGCGGAGGAGGGTGGTTGCGCGGGTGGGGTCGAAGCGGGACGGGTCGAAGGTGGGACCCGCCCAGTCGCGCAGCATCGCGTGACGGGGGCTGACCAGGTCGCCGGCTGCGGTCTGGTCGTCCAGGGCCTCCAGCAGCGCCTGGTAACCCAACGGCCCGCCGACACCCTCCGGCGGGCAGGCCCGCTCGCCGGCCAGGCAGACCGGGTACCGCTCGTCGGGGTCGGCGGTCAACGCGTCCTCCACGACCAGGTCGTGCTCCCACCAGTCGCCGAAGTCGTACGTGTAGGAGAACCGGCTGCCCTTGCCGAGCACCGCGTCGAGCCGCACGTCCAGCTCGTCGTGCAGCGCCAACTCCCCGTCCGGGTCGGGGTCGCCGTACTGCACCGCGTCGATCTCGAACGAGTGCAGGTGGCAGTCTCGCCAACCCATCGCGTGCTGCACCACCCGGTGCAGCCGGTCCAGCGTGTAGCCGGCCGGCACGAGCACCCGACGCCACACCGGCGGGCGGGTCCCGGCGAGGGACATCTTCACCTGGAAGATCTGACGCGGCATGCTGTCCTGTCCTCCCGCGGCTTAGGCTGCGAGCATGATCTGCCGAGCGTGCCGGGCCCGGCGACACGACGACTGCCCGGGCCGGAACTGGTGCGACTGCCAGCACCGTACCGCCGAACCCACCCCTCCGGTCACCGGTCCGGCCGGCGAATGACCGTCGGAATTCCGATCCGACGGCTCTGGCCCGAGCCGTCGACGCAGCCGCTCGACGACGCTGCGCTGACCGCTCTCTACGGCCGCGCCGACCAGCCCCGACTGCGGGTGAACTTCGTGACCAGCCTGGACGGCGCGGTCACCGTGGACGGCTACTCCGCCGGGCTCTCCGGCGAGCCGGACAAGCGGGTGTTCGGCCTGCTGCGGATGGCCTGCGACGCGCTGGTGGTGGCCGCCGGCACGCTGCGTCACGAGGGGTACCGGGCGGTCCGCCTCGACGAACGCCGCCGCGCCTGGCGTCGGTCCAACGGACTGGCCGAATACCCGACGCTGGTGGTCGTCTCCGGATCGCTCGACCTGGACCCGGCGCAGGCCGCCTTCGCCGACGCGCCGACCCGCCCGATCGTGCTCACCCACGCCGCCGCCGACCCGCCGCCCGGGCTGACCGACGTCGCCGACGTGCTGCGCTGCGGCACCGATCGGGTCGACCTGGCCGCCGGCCTCGCCGAGCTGCACGGACGCGGGCTGACCCAACTGCTCTGCGAGGGCGGCCCACACCTGTTCGGCGCGCTCACGGCCGCCGACCTGGTGGACGAGTTGTGCCTCACCGTCTCGCCGCTGCTGGCGGGCCCCGGCCCCGGCCGGATCACCGCCGGCGACATCACCGCGCCCCGGCATCTGCCGCTGCGGCACGTGCTCGCCACCGAGGACGGCGTCCTCCTGCTCCGCCACGCCCGCCAGTAGGTCGGTTGGCTCCGGCCGCAGCGAGGCCCGGATCGGCTCAGTCCGTGAGCACCGCCCCGGGAGCCCACGGGATCCGGTAGCGCTGACCGCTCGCGGTGCTCGCCCAGACCTGCACCTCGTCGTACGGCTCGGCGGCGACCACCTCCGCCACCGCGCCGCGCGGCGCCGGGCCGAGCAGGTGCGGCACGCCGGCGGCGACAACCTCGACGGTACGCCCCGGCGGCGCCTGGACCAGGACGTAGAGCCGGCCGCCGGTGCGCCGGGCCACGGCCACGCCCAGCCCGCTGCCGGTGGCTCGGACTGCCGCACAGGCCGCGTCACCGTCGACGCAGGCCAGGTCGTACGAGAGGTAGTCGGTCAGCCGGCGCGGATCTCCCCCGTCCGGGGCGGTCCAGACCTCCGCCGCCCGCCCCCCGGCGGCCCGCTCCTCGCCGCGTGGCTCCCGTTCGATCAGCACGAGCGTCTCCGCTCCGGTACGGCCGACGGCAACCACCTGCGCCTGCGTCACGGGTCGACCGTCAGGATCGACGATCCCGGTCGGCACGTCGACAACCGCACTCGGCCCGATGCCGCCGGCCTCGCCGTCACCACGGCCGACGGGCCCCAGGTGCGGAAACAGCAGCGCCCCCACGGCGACCGCCACCGCCACCGTGCCGCCCGACAGCAGCAGACGTCGGCGACGCCGCGCCCGGCTGCCCGTGATGACCCGGCGGGCGAAATCAGGCGGCAACTCCACCGTTGCGACAGCATGGTCGAGGAGGCCGGCCACCTCGTGGTCACGCATGGTTCTCCTCCGCGAGGTCGAGGTCGAGTGGGGTGACACCGGCGGATTCCAGTCGGGCCCGCAGACGGTGCAGCCCACGGGAGGCCTGGCTCTTCACCGAGCCCACGGAACAGTCCAGTTCGGCGGCGGCCTCCGCCTCGGAGAAACCAAGCCAGTACCGGAGCACCACCGTTGCCCGCATCCGCGGCGGAAGCTCCCGCAGCGCCGCCAGCAGCAACTCCCGGTCGTCGACCCGGGTCATCTCATCCTGTTGCAATATCGCGTCCGGAAGGCCGGCGGTCCGACGTCGGTTCCATGGTGAACGCAACCGGCTGACCAGCCGGTTGGTCATCGCGCGACGCAGATAGGCCTCCGGCTGCCGCTGCCGGACCGCGTGCCAGCGGGGGTACGCCCGCTCCAGCACCTCCTGCAGCAGGTCCTCGGCGTCCGCCCGCTGCCCCGTGATCAGAACGGCGAAGCGGAGCAGTCGCGGGCCGCTCGTCGCCACGAAGGCGCCGAAGTCGTCATTCATGCGTGCTCCATGCCTAGATAACGCGACCAACGCCTCGGTAGTTGAGTCCCGGACTCGCGCGGTGCCCGACACCGCTCCCGCCCACCTGGTGCGCTCGGTTGAGCACCCAGCGTCATGAGTGTGACGGGGCATGGTGTCCTCCGCCGCGTCGCGTGGCGACCTGTCGTACTCCTCGGGCAGGATGCACTGCATGCGCGCCGACCGTGATGCCCGAGCGACCCGGGTCGCCCGATGACCGACGCCGACCTCGACAGCCCTGGCGAGGCGGTCGGCCGGGTGCTGGGCACCGCCGACGCCACCCCGCTGCAGTTCTGGACGGCCGTCGCCCCGGGCAGTTACCTCCAGCTCGACGACGTGGTTGTCACCCGGCGGGAGCTGCCGGACCGGGAGCCGGTGACGATCGCCGGGGTGGTCACCCAGGTCCGCGCCCGGCACGAGGGCGCCCAGTTCGAGTCCGACGTGTTCGCCATCGCCGACGGCACGCTGCCCGCGCAGGTGCAGGAGGCGGCCGAGGTGACCACTACCCGGGTCGACCCCGAGCTGTACGTGCCGCCGACCCCGGGCGCGGTGGTGCACCGGGCCGAGGGTGACGCCCGGGCGCGAGCGCTGCACTTCGACCGGATGGAGCGGCGCATCCCGATGGGCATGGGCCGCGACGGCGTGCCGGTCTACCTCAACGCCGACTTCCTCGACGGCAGTCGGGGCGCGCACGTCTCCATCTCCGGCATCTCCGGGGTGGCCACCAAGACCAGCTTCGCCACCTTCCTGCTCTACTCGGTTTTCCGCTCCGGGGTGCTGGGCGGCGACGCGGTCAACGCCAAGGCGCTGATCTTCAACGTCAAGGGCGAGGATCTGCTCTTCCTCGACCACCCCAACACCCGGCTCGACGAGCCCACCCGCGCGGCGTACGCGAAGCTCGGGTTGAGCGCCGGCGCCTTTCCCGACGTGCGGGTGTACGCCCCGCCCCGGGTCGGCGACGCGGCCGGCACGCCGGACGTGAGCAGCCGGCTCACCGGCGTCGACAGCTTCTACTGGACGCTGAGCGAGTTCTGCACCGACCGCCTGCTTCCGTACGTCTTCGCCGACGCCGACGACGAGCGCCAGCAGTACACGATGGTGGTGCACTCGGTCGCCGCGCACCTGGCCCGCTACGCCCAGCCGGCCGACGGCGGGGTGAGCATCGACGGGGTCCGGCTCGGTTCCTACGGCGACCTGGTCGACCACATCGTCGACCAGCTCAACGACGACGAGACCCGCTCCGACTGGGCGGGCAGCGCGGTGGGTCTGGGCACGGTCAACGCGTTCGCCCGGCGGTTGATCGGCAGTAAGAAGGACCTGGCCCGGCTGATCCGCGGTGACCTCGCGGCCCGCCGCCCGCACTCGATCAACACCAGCGAGTCGGCGCAGGTGACAGTGGTCGACCTGCACAACCTGCCCGACCGGGCGCAGCGGTTCGTGGTCGGTGTGACGCTGAAAAGCGAGTTCGAGCGCAAGGAAAAGTCCGGCACCGCCAAGCCGCTGCTCTTCGTCGTCCTCGACGAGCTCAACAAGTACGCCCCCCGCGAGGGCTCCTCCCCCATCAAGGAGGTGCTGCTCGACATCGCCGAGCGGGGCCGTTCGCTCGGGGTGATCCTGATCGGCGCTCAGCAGACGGCGAGCGAGGTGGAGCGGCGGATCGTCACCAACTCGGCGATCCGGGTGGTCGGCCGGCTCGACCCGGCCGAGGCGTCCCGCCCGGAATATGGCTTCCTGCCGCCGGCGCAGCGCCAGCGGGCGTTGCTGGCCAAGCCGGGCACCATGTTCGTCAACCAGCCGGACATTCCGGTGCCGCTCTGCCTGGAGTTCCCGTTCCCGGCCTGGGCGACCCGGGTCTCCGAGGCGGGCCGGGCACCATCGGAGACGCTGCGCTCGATCACCCAGTCCGCCGACCCGTTCGCCGTGGTGGGCTCCGGTGGCGGCGGCACCGACGACGACATCCCGTTCTAGCTGGGGGCGAGCACAGCCATGAAGATCCTGCACACCTCCGACTGGCACGTGGGAAAGGTGCTCAAGGGGCAGTCCCGGGCCGACGAGCACAAGGCCGTGCTGGCCGGGGTGATCGACATCGCCCGTGCCGAGCAGCCGGATCTGGTGATCGTCGCCGGTGACCTCTACGACACCGCCGCGCCCAGCTCGGAGGCCACCCGCCTGGTCACCAGGGCGTTGACGGCGCTGCGGCGGACCGGCGCGGACGTGGTGGCGATCGGCGGCAACCACGACAACGGTCCGGCGCTGGACGCGCTGCGACCGTGGGCCGACGCCGCCGGCATCACCCTGCGCGGCGGGGTGCGGGAAAACCCGGACGAGCACATCATCGACGGCACCACAGCCGGTGGCGAGCGGTGGCGGTTGGCCGCGTTGCCGTTCCTGTCCCAGCGGTACGCGGTGCGCGCCTTGGAGATGTACGAGCTGACCGCCGCGGAAACCAACCAGACGTACGCCGACCACCTGGGCCGGGTGCTGGGGCGACTGACCGAGGGGTTCACCGAACCGGACCGGGTGCACCTGGTCACCGCGCACCTGACGGTGACCGGCGCGGCCACCGGTGGTGGCGAGCGCGACGCGCACACCGTGTTGGGGTACGCCGTTCCGGCCACCGTCTTCCCGGCCACCGCGCACTACGTGGCGCTGGGTCACCTGCACCGGGCGCAGCGGGTCGCCGGCCCCTGCCCGGTGCGGTACAGCGGCAGTCCGCTCGCTGTCGACTTCGGTGAGCAGGAGAACATCCCGTCGGTGACGATTGTCGAGGTGACGGCCAGCACCGCGGCCCGGGTGCGGGAGGTGCCGGTGACGGCGGCGAGCGCGCTGCGGACGGTGCGGGGCACCCTGGCCCAGCTCGCCGAGATCGAGGCACCGGACGCGTGGTTGCGGGTGTATGTGCGGGAGCAGCCCCGCGCCGGCCTGCGCGAGGAGGTCCAGGAGCTGCTCCCCCGGGCCCTGGAGATCCGGATCGACCCGGAGTTGTTGGCCGCGCCGGGCAGTGGCGCCCGCATCGCCCAGCGGTCGGGGCGTTCGCCCCGGGAGTTGTTCGCCGACTACCTGGACAGCCGTGGCCACGCCGACGAGGGTGTCCGGGAGCTCTTCGACGAGCTCTTCGAGGAGGTCGAGCACTGATGCGTCCGATGCGGTTGGACATGGCCGGGTTCACGGTCTTCCGGGACGAGACCACAATCGACTTCACCGACGCCGACTTCTTCGCGCTGATCGGCCCGACCGGGTCGGGTAAGTCCACGGTGCTGGACGCGATCTGCTTCGCCCTGTATGGCATGGTGCCCCGCTGGGGCGGGGCCCGGGGGCTGGCGAACGCGCTCGCGCCGTCGGCGACCGAGGCGCGGGTGCGGTTGGTCTTCGAGTCCGGCGGCGCCCGGTACGTGGCGACCCGGGTGGTCCGCCGGGACGGCCGGGGCAACGTGAAGACCGCGAACGCCGGGTTGCAGCTGATGCCGGCCGGCTTCGACGTGACCAAACTGGACACCGGGTTGAGCCCGGACGACCTCGGCGAGGTGGTGGCCGGCACCCCAGCCGAGATGGAGCAGGCGGTCCTGGAGGCGGTCGGGCTGCCGTACGAGCAGTTCACCAGCTGTGTGGTGCTGCCGCAGGGGCAGTTCGCCGACTTCCTGCACGCCAAGCCGGCGACCCGGCAACAGATCCTGGTCAACCTGCTGGGCCTCGGCGTCTACGAGGACGTACAGAAGAAGGCGACGGCCCGCGCCGCGCAGGCGGAGGCCCGGCTGGAGGCGGTCGACCAGGTGCTCGCCGGGCTGACCGGCGTGGACGACGAGGCGTTGGCCGAGGTCGATGCCCGGGTCGACCGGATGGCCGAGCTGGCGGCCGCGGTGGCCGAGGCGGTGCCGGAGCTGGCGGCGGCCCGGGTCGCCGCACGGGAGGCGGCGGAGGCGCTGACCGCCCTGGACGACGAGCTGACCGTGCTGACCGGGGTGCGGGCGCCGGGTGGGGTGACCGCTGTCGCTCGCGCGGTCACCGCGGCGCGGGCCGAGGCCGAAACGGCCGCGACCGGGGTGTCGCTGGCCGAGGAGCGGGAGGAGAAGCTGCGCGGCGAGCTGGCCGGTGCCGGTGACGAGAGCGCGTTGCGACTGCTGCTGCGGGCGTACGACGATCGGGACCGGCTCTCCGGCGAGGCCGACACGGTCCGCGCGGCGGTGCGCACGGCGAACGACGAGCACACCGCGGCGGTGGCGGCCCTGGCCGCCGCACGCGCGGTCGCCGAGCGGGCCGACGCCGAGCTGGAGGCGGCCTTCCGGGCGCACGAGGAGGCGAAGGCCACCGATCTGGCGGTGAGCCTGCGGGTGCATCTGCATGCCGGCGCGGCGTGCCCGGTGTGCGAGCAGCCGGTGGCCGAGGTGCCGGCGGTGCCGGCCGATTCGGCGGTGGCGGCCGCGACGGCGGCCGGCAAGGCCGCGCGGGCCGCGACCAAGGCCGCGCAGGCGACGGTGCAGGAGCGGGACACGGCGGCGCGTGAGCTGGAGCGGCTGCTGGTGCAGGCGCGCGCCCGGCAGGAGCAGCTGGAGGCCCGGCTGGCCGAGCTGGACGGGCAGCTCTCCGGGGCGGCCGAGCCGGCCGTGCTGCGCCGGGAGTTGGCCGAGCACGCCCGGTTGCGGCGCGCGCTGGAGGAGGCGGCGACGGCGGTCCGGGCCGGCCGCGAGACCGCTCGCCAGGCCCGGGCCGCTGTGGATGCCGCCGAGGAGCGGTTGCGGGCGGCGTGGCGGGCCTTCGACACCGCCCGGGACGGGTTGGCCCGGTTCGGCCCGCCGGCCACCGACCGGGACGACGTGGCCGCCGCGTGGGCGACGCTGACCGACTGGGCGACCAACGAGGCGGACCGTCGCCGCGCCGACCGGGCCGGTCGGGCCGCCGCCGTGGCAGCGGCCGAGTCGGTGGCCGACGGGGTGCAACGGGCCATCGCGGCCATCTTCGCCGACGCCGACGTGCCGGTCGGGGACGACCCGGTGCACGCGGCGACGGTGGCGGTGGAGCGGGCCGACGCCGACCGGCGGCGGCTGCACGAGCGCCGCGAGCAGGCCGGTGCGTTGCGCGAGCAGCGGGCGGGGCACGAGCGGGAGGCGCAGGTGGCGCGCGCGCTCGCCGGGCACCTGCGGGCCAACAACTTCGAGCGGTGGTTGCTGGCCGAGGCGTTGGACCTGCTGGTCGACGGTGCGTCGGGGATTCTGCGGGAGTTGTCCTCCGGGCAGTACGAGTTGGTGCACGACAAGGGCGAGTTCGTCGTGGTCGACCACCACGACGCGGGGCTGCGCCGGGGTGTGCGCACCCTCTCCGGCGGTGAGACGTTCCAGGCGTCGCTGGCGCTGGCGTTGGCGCTCTCCGAACAGTTGGCCGGGATGTCCACCACGGCGGCGAGCCTGGAGTCGATCGTCCTGGACGAGGGTTTCGGCACGCTCGACGCCGCCACCCTGGACACGGTGGCGGCGACCCTGGAAAACCTGGCGGCCCGGGGCGATCGGATGGTCGGTGTGGTCACCCACGTGCCGGCGTTGGCCGAGCGGATCCCGGTCCGCTTCGAGGTGCGCAAGGACGCCCGGTCGGCCCGCGTGGAGCGGACCGGCCGGTGAGCGACGCCGCGTTCTTCGTGGATTCGTGGGATCCGGCGTACGGGGCGTCGTTCGAGGCGTCCGCCGCCGGGCCGGCCGCGCCGAGCAGCGCCCAGGTCGACGCGGACGTGGAGTTGCCCGCCGTGGACTGGCGGGCGATCGGGGTACGCCCCGGGGTCCGGGCACCCGACGTCGTGTTGCTTGTCGACGGGGTACGCCGGATCGACGCGAGCATCTGGACGGCCGAGACCGACGGCGGGTCGTTCCCCGGGCTGGCCGCCTCGTACGCGGCCGGGGTGGTCCGGTGTGACCTGGGCCGGGGCGCGGCGCAACTGGCGGGCACCCGGGTCGGTCGGGGCCTGTTCACCGCCAGCCCGTCGGCGCAGGATGTGGTGGCGGGCGCGATCCGTTACCCGGTGCACCGGGTGGGTGGCACCGGTGAGCTGGCGAAGCTGCCGGCCGCCGTGCAGGGTCCGCTGACCGCGTTGGAGGTGGCGGTGTCCGACTCGGCCCGGGTCGACGGTGACCTGTTGGTGGTGGACGGCCCGTTGCGCAGTCGTCGGCAGTTGCCGCGCACCCTGGGCTACATCAAGACGCAGCACAGCCAGTACCTGGATGCCCGGCTGACCGCCGTGGTGACCGGGATGGCGTCGGGTGAGCGGTCCCCGGTGTTCCGGCTCGGCACCGCCTGGGGTGGTTGGTCGTGGTATTTGCGGCTGCCGGTGGCGATCGGCGCGCCGTGGGCGGGCATCGTGCGGGTGGAGTGCTCCGCCGACCTGCCGGTCGAGGCGGCGATCGAGCTGGCCGACCTGTCGCTGGTCACCCTGCCACGTTTCGCGTCCACCCCGTACAAGGATCCTCGGGCCCCACAGAACCTGATCCCGATCGCCGGCCTGGAGCGCCGACTGCGGGCCCTGCTCGGTGATTCCCGGCTGCTGCACCGCGCGTTGACCGCTGCGGCCCGCGCGGCCCGTTGAGCGCGGATACTGGTTCCGGTGGGGCGTAAACGGGCTGGTGACCGGGTGGTCGAGCAGGTCGACACCGGGCTGGCGGAGCTGGTGCCGGATCCGGATCGAGCCGGCTCGTGGACGCTGCTGTTGGACGGCGCGCCGCAGTCACACGTCGACCTGACCGACCCCACTCACCTGGAGTTCGAGTACGTGCGTCGGCTGGCTGCCGCCGTGGATCTGATCGCGCCGGCCGGTGAGCCGCTGCGGGTGCTGCATCTCGGTGGCGGCGCCCTGACCCTGCCCCGGTACGTCTCCGTCACCCGACCCGGGTCGACCCAGCGGGTGTCCGAGGTGGACGGCGCGTTGGTGGAATTGGTCCGTCGGGCATTGCCGTTGCCGTCCGACCCCCGGCTGCGGGTCCGGGTGCAGGATGCGCGGGCGGTGCTGGCGTCCACCCGGGAGGCCAGCTACGACGTGGTGGTCGCCGACGTGTTCTCCGGTGCGCGCACACCGGCCCACCTCACGTCGCTGGAGTACGCGGCCGAGGTGGCCCGGGTGCTCCGTCCCGCCGGTTGGTACCTGGCGAACCTGGCCGACGGCCCGCCGTTGCGGCACGCCCGTGGGCAGGTCGCCACGGTCCGTTCGGTGCTGCCGCAGGCCTGTCTGGTCGGGGACGCGGCGGTGCTGCGCGGGCGCCGGTACGGGAATCTGGTGCTGGTGGCCGGGCGGTCCACCCCGCCGGTGCCGGAGCTGACCAGACGCGCCGCCGGCGACTGGTTCCCCGGCCGGGTGGTGGCCGGCGACGAGCTGGACCGCTTTGCCGGTGGCGCGCAGGTCGTTCGGGACGCCGACGCGACGGGCTCTGATCCGCCACCGCCGGGGCTGTTCTCGGTGCGCCGCTGATCGTCCGCTCATCGGCGGCGCAGAAGTTTTTTTCGCCGTTTGTTGATCCGCTGGGGCCGGTGCTGCGTACCACCGGGCGGCCCGCCTCGTGGGCTGGCGTTGGTCACGGAGATCCCGGAGGTCTGCATGCACGCGGTGGCGGCCGGTTGGCATGGCGACGCGGTACGCGCTGACTGGTTGTCGGCTCGACCCTCGTCACGGTCAACCTCGTCTGCCCGGGGGGTCGACGCACGCGCGACGCCTCGCCAGAATGGTCCGGTGACGCCGCGACCGGCGCCCGGGCGCCATCAGGCGACGTCAACCGAGGCCAGCCACTCCGACCAGTTGATCCGTCAGCTCTACGCCGAGCATGCCGGCCCGTTGCTGATGTTCGTCATGCGCCTCACCGGGGGGGACCGGCAGCGCGCGGAGGACATCGTCCAGGAGACGCTGCTGCGGGCCTGGCGCAACGCGCACCGCCTGGGCACTCAGGGGCAGGGGTCGTTGCGGCCGTGGTTGGTCACGGTGGCCCGCCGCATCGCCATCGACGAGCATCGCAGCCAGGAGGCCCGGCCGCCGGAGACGTACGACCGGGACCTGACCGCGTTCGCCGAGGCGGACAGCACCGACCGGGTGCTGCGCACCATGACGGTGGCGGACGCGCTGCGTACGCTGAGTCAGTCACACCGGGAGATTCTGATCTCGACGTACTTCCGGGGGCGGACGGTGCCGGAGGCCGCCGAGGAGTTGGGCCTGCCCCTCGGCACCGCCAAGTCGAGGGTCTACTACGCGCTGCGCGCGCTGCGCACGGCTCTGCAGGAGCGGGGGGTGACAGAATGAGCCGGCCGGACCACATGGACGTCGCGGCGTACGCGCTCGGTGTGCTCGACGAGCAGGACACTGAGCGGTTCGAGGAGCATCTCGCCACCTGCTGGGCGTGCGCGGCCGAGCTGGAGACGATGGTGCCGGTGGTCGGGCTGCTCTCCGACATCGACGGCGAGACGATGATGGCGCTGGAGCAGACGGCGACGGACCCGGCCCTGCTGGACCGGACGCTCGGCGCGGTCCGGGCAGACCGGCGGCGTACCCGGTTTCGTCAGATGCTCGCGACGGCCGCCGCGGTGGTGGTCTTCGGCGGTCTGACCGGGTACGGCTTCGTCAGCGTGACCGGCAACGGGCAGCCGTCGGGGGTGCTTGCCGAGGCGACGCCGAGCGCGCCCAACGACCCGCCGACGAGCGTGCCGACGGCCGCGCCGAGCGGCCCGGGTGTGGGTGGCACCGAGGTGGAGGGCGACCAGGTCGAGGCGACCGACCCGACCACCGGTGTGCAGACCACCATGTTCCTGGTGACCAAGGACTACGGCACCCGGATCAATTTCAGCCTGCGGAAGCTGCCCGGCCCGCGTATCTGCCGACTGGTGGTGGTGCGCAAGAACGCCAGCACCGAGGTCATCTCGACCTGGTCGGTGCCGGATGGCGGTTATGGCACCAACACCCGGCCGCAGGGTCTGGAGTTGAGTGCCTCGACGTCGGCGCTGCCGAAGGACATCAAGCAGCTCCAGGTGCAGTCGGTGGATGCCGACGGCGTGGCGAGTCCGCTGGTCACCATACCCATGTAGGCGCGCCCACCGCATCGGCGCCGGTCATTGCCATAATGACCGGCGCCGATCTGTTGTTGCGGGAGCCACCCCCCTCGCGGGGGCGTACGCATCGCGGCCGGCAACGGTTCAATCGGTTGACGTGAAATTGACCACTGTTACTGCTTCAACCTTGACAGCCTGCCCGCCGTACCTATGGGTGAACTGTCAAGAATGAGGAGGGCACGTGGCACAGATGAAGCGGACCGTCATCGTCGCGAGCGCGATGGTCGCACTAACGGCCTGCGCTCCCGCCGGTTACGACGGGGCGAACTCGAGTGCGGCCGAGCCGGTCGCCGTCGCCGCGGCCGAGCCCACCGCGACGGTTGAACCTGAGGCCTCGCCGTCCGCGGATGCGCCGGCCGCCGACGCCCCGCCCGCGGACGTCGACCTGACCGAGAAGTTGGTCGGTAAGAGCGTCGCCCGGATGGGCAAGGTGGTCGTCGACCAGGACGGCTGGATCCTGTACCGCTTCGACAAGGACACCGCCGACCCGCCGTCGTCGAACTGTGTCGACAAGTGCGCCGAGGTGTGGCCGCCGGCACTGACCGACGGCAACCCGGAGCTCACCGGCGTCTCCGACGACAAGGTCGGCAGCGTGACCCGGCAGGACGGCACCCGTCAGCTCACCGTCGGCGGCTGGCCGGTCTACCGCTACATCGGCGACAAGAAGCCCGGCCAGTGGAAGGGCCAGGCCGTCGGTGGCACCTGGTTCGTGGTCCAGCCGGACGGCAAGAAGAACCTGAGCTGCCTGCCCAAGGGCACCCCGAAGGCTGTCGCACCGCCGTCGGACAGCGGCTCGGACGATGCGGGCGGTTCGGGCTACTCGTACTGAGCCCGATCGCCCACGAGGGCACGGTGGTCGGTCGTCGCCGGGGAGGGCGCGGCCGGCCACCGTCGTGTCCGGGGTGGGTCAGGCCCGTTCCCACGGGCTCGGCACCGGGAAGTACGTCTGAAGGAACGGGACGAGCAGCGCCATCTGCGCGTCGAGGTCCTCCTCGACGGAGAACGCGTCGTTCAGGCAGAACACCTGCCGGTCCCGCCGGGCGAGCAGGTGCGCCAACCGGGCGGGTGTGTCCGGGTGGGACAGCTCGGCGATGGTGTACCGCAGGTTTCCCGGCGCGGCGCGTCCGGTGTGGAACGCGTAGTAGTGGTGCAGCGACGAGGCGACCGACAGGTCGTCCATGCTGCGGAACTGACTCGCCGCGGTCCGCTGGTACTGCTGCGGGAACGTCAGCTCGATCTCCTGGAGCACGCTCCGTCGCAGCGCGTGCGGCATGTGCTTCATCTTCTGGGTCAGCACGGTGCCGAACCGCTCCGCGATCAACGCCCGGTTGTTCTTCCCGGCCGCCGACGACGGGATGTCCCCGGCGGTGGGTGGGCCCGGCGGCACCAGCGCCGGCGAGGGGAAGAACCGGGAGATGCCGTTGGCCAGGAAGAAGTCCTGGGGCAGCACCTCGGTGCCGAGGAAGACGTCGTCGTTGAAGTACAGGAAGTGCTCGGAGAGCCCGTCGATGTGGTGCAGCTGACTCTCGATGGCGTGCGAGTTGTACGTCGGCAGCACCGTCGGGTCGGTGAAGATCTCCCGGTGGCTGACCACCCGCAGCCCGGTGGCGGACGGGTCCAGCCAGCCCGGCACCTGATCGTCGGTCACCAGGTAGACGTTGCGTACCCAGGGCGCGAAGAGGTGCAGCGACCGGAGCGAGTAGCGCAGCTCGTCGCGGCTGAGGAAGCGGGCCGCGCTCGCCGCCTCCGCGTGGTACGGCACCCCTGCCACCTCGGCCCGTCGGCGTAGCCACGCCGGGTCGGTGCCGTCGACCCAGGTGTAGACCACGTCGATCGGGAACGGCACGTCGTCGGGGCGCGGCGCGGCGAACTCCGGACGGGTCCAGGCGGTCGCGGGCGCGGCGGGAGGTGCCAGCCCGGTGAACCGCGACTCCGGTACGAGGACCAGCGGCGACGCCGCCGTCACCTCTTCGGCGACGGTGTTGGGTCGCGGCGCGACGAGCCTGTCACCCTCCCGGGTCCAGAACTCGACGTCGCACCCGTACTCCCGCCCCAGCACCAGCCGCCGCTGCGGGTCGGTCCAGTACCAGGTCAGCCGCAGCACCGGGGCGTCCGCCAGGCGGTCCCAGGTCTTCGGTTCGAATCCGGCGGCGGGCTGCCCGGCGTCCCCTGGCACGGAGACGTAGCCGGGGACCCGACCGCAGGCGGCGGCGAGCGCGGCGTACGACCGGGCGCGGTGCTCGGCGTCGACGGCGATCACCGACGAGCGGTGGGATTCGCCGCGTACCCGGAAGTGGGGTACGCCGGCCTCGTCGAGCGCCGACGCCACCGTGCTGACATTGTCCAGCCGGGCCGCCAGCGGGGTGACCGACGCCCCGATCCGGGCCACCCGGGGCCCCCGGTCGGCGGTGACGACCACCCGGTCCGCGCCGGCCAGCAACTCCGGCTGGCGGCGGGCCAGCCGCTCGCCCCGGCGCTCGGAGAGGTTGCCGTCGCGCGCGGCCCGGGCGACCCACTGCTTCAGCTGGTGCCGGGCCCGAGGGCTCACCTTCGTCGCGATGGCGCGGCGGGTCTGCGGGCTCAGCACCCGGCGGTACACCTCCACCAACCCGGTGGGTTCGGCCAGTGCCCGGGGTTGCTCCCCCGGCGGGGGCGTCGTACCGGTCACCGTTGCGGGCCCGGCAGCGCCGCGATGGCCGCCGCCACCCGCTGCGAGTTGTTCTGGTCCTGGACGGCGAAGAAGTCGGCCGCCCGGCGCGAGTACTCCTCCTCGCGGACGCACCCGCTCTCCAGGTAGCTCACGATCGCCTTCACCGTCTCCTCCGCGGTCTCACACACCGGGCCGAACCCGTGCTCCTTGTGCTCGAAGTAGCCCTTGCGGTAGCCCCCGATCGAGAAGTACTCCTCCTTGTCGAAGTGCGCGTAGATCATGGGAGTGCCGAGGTACGCGACATCGAAGGCGGTGGACGAGTAGTCGGTGATGAAGAGGTCACACTGGCGCAGGGCGTCCTGGACGCTGCGCTGCGTCTGGTCCACCACCGCGAAGGCGGGGTCCGTCGGCACCATGGCCGTCGAGACCTTGCGCATCTCGTAGTGCGGCAGGAACTCCAGGGTGTAGCCGTGCCGCCGCAGGCTGAGCAGCAACTCCTCGCTGCCGAACAACTCGCTCAGGAAGCGTGCGTACCCGGAGGTGTCAAACGGGAACCGGGGAGGCAGAGAGGGGTTGTAGGACGGACTGACCAGGTAGCTGCGCCAGGTGGGCATCAGCAGAATTCGCCGCCCACCCCGGTCCGGGACCAGTGCGTCGAAGCGCGGGAAACCCAGCCGCTGGGCCGCGTCGCCGTAGTCGAACTGCTTCGACACGTACTCGGCCTCCTGGCCGGCTGCCGCGACGAAGAGGTCGACGCCGGTCTTGGCCCGGTGCAACCCGCCGCTGACGTCCTTGTCCGTGACGCCGTGCTGGAGGAAGACGCGAGCTGGGCCGACCCGCCAGTTGAGGTGCCGCAGGTACTGCCCGCGCTCCCAGGTGGACGGCAGCATGTACGAGTCGATGTCGTACGAGTTGATCAGCTTGGTGGCGTGGAGCATGAGGAACTTGTGCCGGAACGAGTCGTACGTGACGACGTTGCCGAGCCCACGCAGCCGCTCCCGGTCGGGGCTGTCGCTGGCGATCACGTAATAGGCGTTCCGCCGGCGCTCGACCTTACGGAGGTGCCGGAACAGGTGCCAGGAGTTGTCCTGCGCGGTGTCCTTACGCTCGCCGACGAGCCAGACGTCGCGTCCGCGCATGAACGGCTCGGTGAGCAGACGCAACAGGCGCTGCTTCCAGAAGGGTCGGCGGGACACGACGTGTCGAAGGTCCTTGCGCACCAGCATCCGATGCCAGCGGCGGCGACCCTCGACGCCGCCCGCGCGCTGTACGAGCAGTGTGGCGTTCTCCCGACCGGCGAAGCCCGGCAGGATGCGGGTGTCGCCGGCACGCTTCATCGGGGCGTCGCGCAGGTAGGCCGCGCTGATCAGACACTGCCGGGACGCCTGCCCGGTCTCGGTCAGGAACACCAGCCGCAGCAGGTGGTTGCCGCTGCGCAACTGCGCGACGGGCACCTCGGCCGCGAAACCGGACCACTCTCGGCTGTCGTCGGCGGACTTCAGATCGCTGCGCCGCTCGAGCGTGGCGGGCACTGTCAGCTTGCCGCCCCGCAGCCGCAACGCCAGCGGGGTACGGATCGGCCGGTGCATGGGCAGCCCGTTGATCTGCACGTGCCCGGACAGCTTCAGGGCTTCCCCGGACTCGGTCAGCCGCACCTGCTCCAACCGTACGGAGACAGCGCTCACCCGGGTCAACGGAAGCAGGGCAGGCGTCACCGGGTAGTCGAGGTGCAGCTCGCCACCGCAGGCGACGACACCCTGCACCCGCTCCCACGGCCGCGCGAACAGGTCGAAGTCATAGGACTTGAAGGCGAGGTAGGGGACGCGGTGTCGGGTATCGGCGGTCCAACGGGCGATGAAGGCCGCGTCGATGTCCTGGTAGATCTGGGTGCACTTCTCGAAGATCCGCCACAGCGCGGCATCGTCGAAGACGGTGTGCGCCCTCATCGCAAAACCCTGGTAGCTGCGCACCAGGAAGCGTTCCAGCACCTCGCGGCGGAAGACATCCAGCTCGGGCCGCAGGTTGGCGAGTGTCTCGCAGAGCTCCAGGTGATCCCAGTAGTTCTGCTCCCGGACGAACAGGTTGTCCATGATGGAGCTGCCGGATTCCCGGCGACGGTAGTTGTAGACGACCGTGTCCACCAGGGCGATGCGCTCGGCCTTGAGCAGCATCGGGATGGCCAGGAAGGCGTCCTCGAAGTGGACGCCCTCGCGGAACCGCAGGCCGTGCTGACGCAGCTGGGCCAGGTCGTACAGCTTGTGGCACGGGCCGGCGTCGAAGATCAGCTCCGGTGCGTCGACGACGGTCTCCAGCAGCCGATCGCCCTTGCCGAACGGCTTCTTCCAGAGGAAGGCGGTCGGCTTCGGGAAGGTGTCCATGTCGCCGATGGCGATGCTCGCCTTGTTGGCGACGATCGCCGTGAGCAGCACCTCGATGGCTCGCGGCGGCAGCAGGTCGTCGGAGTCGACGAACGCCACGTACGGGGTGTCGGCGAGGTCGAGGGCGAGGTTGCGAGCCGCCCCCGGCCCGCTGTTGCGCTGTTGCAGGGCGGTCACGTTCGGGTGCTCCGCCGCGAACTGCTTGGCCAGCAGGTCGGAGCCGTCGGTGCTGCCATCGTCGACCAGGATGACGCGGCACTGGGAGAAGACGGTCTGCGCCGCGATCGACTGGAGTGTCTCGGGCAGGTAGTCCTCGACGTTGTAGACCGGGACGATGATCGTTACCTGCGCGGCGGGATCTACCACTCTGGGCTCCACTGGAAGGGGTGCGGAAAACGCGGGGCAAACATCGGCGGGCGGGGCTGCTGCGGGCTCACGATTTGCGCCGCAGCAGCTCGGGATTGAAGCCGGTGACCGTGTTGAGCATGTTGTTGGGCATGGTGGGCGCGTCGACCGGGGCGCCCCGACGGGCATCCTGCACCGGCCGGTACGACCGCCGCCACAGCTCCCCCGCGCCCACGTTCCGTCGCTCCGCCACCACGTCGTCCGGAAGCTCGAACGGGGCAGGGAAGGGCAGGTAGCGCGGCAGGAAGTCGGCCAACATCCGTTCCTGCTCGGCGAACGATCGAGGGTCGGAGTCGGTGTCGTTGAGGCAGAACACGTCGCGGTTGCGGCGGGCCAGCAGCTCGGCCAGCCGGGCGGGGGTCGAGGGGTGGCCCAGGTCGGCGTACTCGTACTCGATGTCACCGGGGACCGCCTGCGCGGTCAGGAACGCCCAGTACTGGTGCAGCGACGACGGGATGGACAGGTCGCCGTGGTGCCGGAAGCGGTGCCGCGCGGTGGCCATCACCTCGTCCGGCAGCATGCCCTCGATCTGCTGCATGATGCTGCGACGCAGCGCGAACGGGGTGTGCTTCATCTTCTGCGTGATGGTCACGCCGAACTGTCGCTGGATGTGCCGACGGTTGTTCTTCCCGGCGGCTTTCACCGGCGGGTCCTCCGGCTTCGCCTCCCCCAGCCCGAACTGGGCCGGCGAGGGGAAGAACTTCGCGATCCCGTTGGCGTGGAAGAAGTGGTTGGGCAGCAGCGGACGGCCGAGGAACACGTCGTCGTTGAGGTAGAGGAAGTGCTCGGACAGGCCGTCGATGCGGTGCAGCCGGGACTCGATGGCGTGCGAGTTGTACGACGACCGCCCGCCAAGGTCGGCGAAGAGTTCGGCGTGCGAGATGAGGGTGATCATCGGGTGGCTCGGGTCGAGCCAGCTCGGCAGTTGACTGTCGGTGATCAGGAAGATCCGCCGTAGCCAGGGCGCGAAGCTGTGCAACGAGCGCAGCGAATACCGCAGCTCGTCGCGGTTGTGGTAGCGCGAGGAGTTCGCGGCGACCGCGTGCAGCGGGCCGTCCGGCGCGCCGAGCGCCATCGACTTGCGCTTCAGCCACTGCGGGTCGGAGCCGTCCACCCAGGTGTAGACGGCGTCGATCGGGAAGCCGACCCGGTCCGGCGCTCGAACGGCCAGGTCTCGGCGAGTGCCGTAGGTGTGGTCGTCGGCCTCGGGCACGAAGTGGCTCATCAGCGCCGCTGCCACCCGGACCGGCTGTGCCCGCGCGGGCGCCTCGTCGACGACGCCGTTGCGCCGAGGCGCACGGACCATGTCTCCGTGTCGGCTCCAGAACTCGATCTCGCACGCGAACTGGGCGCCGAGGACCACGCCGGCGCGGGCGTCGGTCACCGGGAAGCAGACCTGGATCACCTCGGTCGGTACGGCGTCCGGTTGGTCCCGACGGGGCTGGACCTGCACCACGCGGACGTCCGCGCCCGACAGCGCCGGCGCGGAGCGGATCAGGCGTTGTACGGCCGCCCGGTTGTCGTCCAGGACCGCCACGGTGCTGCGCAGGTGGTCGTCGTTTCGAATGCAGTGGTATTCGATGCCGGCGGCGTGCAGCGCCGTGGTGACGGCCGTGAGGTTACGGTGCCACTGCTCCAACGGGGTCGCCGCGGCGACGACCTCGGCCTTGGTGCGAACGCCACCGTCGGTCACGGCCACCCGGGCGCCGAGGCGATGCACGGTGTCGCTGCCGCGGGGCCGGGAGAGCGTCTGCACCAGGCCCATCCGCCGGTGCGCGGGCAGCAGGCCCATCAGCCGCCGCCGGGCCGGCGACGGCAGGAGTCGATAGATCTTCAGGGCGATCATGCGCTGGGCCGTCCGCTCGCTACGACCGCCTCATCAGCGGGCACTGGTCATCCCTGCGAGTGGGGAGCCGGGCAACGTCCCACTCGCGATGATTCGACACACACCCGTGCGGCCATCACTGCATGCCTTTCCACAGATCCCCGTTGGCACCGCGTGACGATCTGGCGTCGACCGCGCGCCGCCTTGTGGCGGCTGTCGGCGGACACCGATCTCCGGGCCGGACCGCGTTCTCCCATGTGTGGGAGGGACAGTGGCCGCCGCAGGTGGCCCGGGGCAGTGCGTTTACCTGCAGGCCATCAAACAACCACATGATCGATACCTGGCCTAGAGGCAAATTTGGCATAAGGCCGGTTTGAGAGCATTAGTGAAGATAATCCTGGCCATTCGGGTGGTTCAATGACACCGGGACGGTCAATCGACCGCATCCCCGGGAAGCTCCTCAGCCCCGTGCGCGACCGGGTACGGCGGTCGTCGGCCCCCGCCGTGACCTGGCAGAGTAGCGGGGTGACCGAGACCGAACCCGCCGCGACCAGGGTGCTCCAGCCACCGGTCGGCTACCGGCTGGCCGCCTCGGTCCGCGCGCTCACCTTCAGCCCGTACGACCCGTGCGCCCGGGTGGCGGCCGGCACCTTCTGGTGGGCCACCCGCACCCCGGACGGTCCGGCCACACTCGCGCTGCGACCGGTCGGCGACGAGTTGCTCGCGGAGGGCTACGGGCCCGGTGCCGAGCATGTCCTCGCCCGCGCCGACGCGATCGCGGGGCTGCGCGACGACCTGACCGGCTTCACCGAGCTGGCCAGCGCACACCCACTGGTCGCCCGGCTGGCCCGGGAGCACCGAGGGCTCCGGATGCCCGCCACCGGGCAGGTCTTCCCCCGGCTGCTGCGCGCGGTCTTCGAGCAGAAGGTCACCGGCAAGGAGGCCTACCGGGCGTACGCGGCGACGGTGCGGCACTTCCGGGAGCCGGCTCCCGGCCCGCTGCAGCCGCTGCTCCTACCGCCCGAGGCCGCCGCCGTGGCCGCGACCCCGTACTGGGTGTTCCACCCGTTCGGGGTGGAACAGCGCCGCGCCGACACGCTACGTCGCGCCGCGGCGCTCGCCGACCGCCTGGAGCGCAGCACGGACGCCGCCGAGGCCACCCGCCAGCTGACCGCGATCCCCGGCATCGGGCCGTGGACGGCCGCCGAGGTGGTCCGGATCGCCTACGGGGACCCGGACGCGGTCAGCGTCGGCGATTACCACATCCCGAACACGGTGGCCTGGGGGCTCGCCGGCGAACCGCGGGGTGACGACGCCCGGATGCTGGCCCTGCTGGAGCCGTTCCGAGGTCACCGGGGCCGGGTGTGTCTGCTGCTGGAGGCCGCCGGCATCCGGGCACCCAAGTACGGCCCGCGCGCCCCGATCCGCTCGTTCGCCCGCTACTGACTCTCGTCGGCCAGACGGACTGTGGTGTGCTGTGCGGGTGAGCGCCGAGGCGAGCATCGTCCCCGCCGGTGTCCTGGACGCCGGCGAGATCCTCACTGTGCAGCGCGCCGCGTACCTGAGCGAGGCGCAGCACTACACCGATCCGTTCCTGCCTCCGCTGACCGAGACGTTGGACGAGGTCGCGGCGGTGCTGGCCGGCCCGAGCATCGTGCTCGCCGCCCGGTTGGAGCACCGGCTGGTCGGATCGGTGCGGGCCCACCTGGACGGGGACACCGCGCACATCGGCCGCCTCTCGGTCGCCCCGGACCAGCAGGGGCGAGGTCTCGGGGCGCAGCTGCTCACCGCCATCGAACGGGTCTGTGCCGGCCGGGCGGCCCGGTTCACCCTGTTCACCGGGGCGGACAGCACGCGCAACCTGCGGCTGTACCAGCGGCACGGTTACCGCATCGTGGCGCACCGACCAGACCCGAACGGCATCCCGTTGGCCGTGCTGGAGAAGACAGCCGTCAGCCCCGCTCGCAGCGACGCCTGAGCCCGTCGGCCTCGATCATGCGGCCTCGCGCAGGTCGGCCAGGCTCAGCGGGGTACGCCGACGCAGCAGCTCCTCCAGCTCCGGCACCGAACCGACCTCGCCGAGCACGTTCCGACCCCCGCCGAACCTCTCCGGGTAGCGCCGGGTCAGCCGGAAGCGGTAGCGGCCCCGGATCAGCTCGACGCTCACCCGCCACCGCCCGCAGCAGTCACAGACCCACTCGGACACCTCGCGAAAGTAGCTCTGACCTGGGGTTGTTCGATTCGCCCGGTCAGGACGAGCGACGCGTAGGCGGACACGCCACCACGGCACCCACGGTGATCTGCCTCATAACTGTCGGCACCGTCTGATTGACTGGGCGGCGTGGACCTGCCGATCAACCCGCCGATCGAGCCGATGCTCGCCAAGAGCGTCCCGAAGCTGCCCACCACGCCCGGGGTGACCTACGAGCCCAAGTGGGACGGGTTCCGGTGCATCGTGTTCCGCGACGGCGACGAGGTCGAGCTGGCCAGCCGGGGCGGCAAGTCGATGACCCGCTACTTCCCCGAGGTGGTCGAGCAGGCCCGCCGGCAGCTGCCGGAACGGTGCGCGGTCGACGGTGAGCTGATCGTGATTCGGCGCGACGGGCCGAGCGGCCAACCCCGGCTGGATTTCGAGCTGTTGGCCCAGCGCGTCCACCCCGCCGCGTCCCGGGTGAAGATGCTGGCCGAGACGACCCCGGCCGACTTCGTCGCCTTCGACCTGTTGGCCATCGGTGACGAGGCGCTGCTCGACCAGCCCTACCCGCGGCGTCGGGAGCGGTTGGTCCAGGCGCTGGCCGGGGTGCGCCCGCCGGTGCACGTCACCCAGGTCACCACCGATCCGGACACCGCGCGTCGCTGGTTCGACGTCTTCGAGGGCGCCGGGCTGGACGGTCTGATCGTCAAGCCGGCCGACCTGCCGTACGAGCCGGGCAAGCGGCTGATGTTCAAGGTCAAGCACGCCCGCACCGCGGACGCGGTGGTGGCCGGCTTCCGCTGGCACAAGTCCGGCCCGGTGGTCGGCTCGCTGCTGCTCGGCCTGTACGACGACGCCGGGGTCCTGCACCACGTGGGCGTGAGCGCGTCGTTCAGCATGGCCCGCCGCGCCGAGTTGCTCGACGAGTTGGCGCCCTATCGGGACACCGGCGGCGAGCACCCGTGGGTGCACGGCGACCACGAGCGCGGCCAACGCATCCCGGGCGGGGTGAGCCGGTGGACCGGCACGAAGAACCTGGAGTGGGAGCCGGTGCGCCCGGAGCTGGTGGTCGAGGTGGGCTACGACGCGATGGAGGGCGAACGCTTCCGGCACACCGCCCAGTTCGTCCGATGGCGACCGGACCGCGACCCCCGGTCCTGCCGCTACGACCAGCTCGACCGGCCGATCCGCTTCGACGTGGACCAGGTGCTGCGCGGCGACCCGACGGCCACCGTGGACCGAGCCGCCACCGGCTCGGCGTAGCCTGGCCGTCGACCCGATCCCGGAGGACCACGTGACCCGCACCGCCGACCAGCCTCGGATGGCGACCAGCCGCCGGGTCCGTCGCACTCTCGCTGGCTTCGTCGTGGCCGCGCTGCTCACCGCCGGTTGCACGCTGCCGGCGTTCGCACCGCGCACGGAGGCGGAGGGTGTCGCCGCGCCGACCGGGAGCACGCCGACCTGGCGGCCCTGCCCGGAGGTGCCCGACGAGCTGGTCGGGCGTGGCGCACCGAACATGCGCTACGAGTGCACCCGGATCGCGGTCCCCCGCGACTGGGGCAACGGCACCGGAGCGACCGCCGGCCCGGGGGCCGGGCAGACCTTCGAGATCGCCCTGCTGCGCGCCCGGTCCACCAAGCAGCGCGACCGGGTGGGCTCGCTGGTGGTCAACCCGGGCGGTCCGGGCGGCTCCGGCGTCGACACCGCCGTCTACCTCTCCTTCGGCTCCCAGTTCGGCGGGCTGCCGCCCTCGATCACCGAACGCTTCGACATCGTCGGCTTCGACCCGCGCGGGGTCTCCCGGTCCAGCCCGGTGAAGTGCATCTCCGACGCCGACCTGGACGCCAGCTTCGGTTACGACCCGGACCCAGCTAGCCAGTCGGCCTTCGACGGCTTCGTCGGCCTGAGCCAGCGGATCGGGCGCGGCTGCGGCGACCGCTACGGCGACCAGTTGCCGCTGTACGGCACCGAGCAGGCTGCCCGGGACATGGACGCGGTACGCGCCGCCGTGGGCGACGACAAGCTCACCTACCTGGGCTACTCGTACGGCACCCTGCTCGGTGCCACCTACGCCCAGCTCTACCCGCAGCGGGTGCGGGCGTTGGTGCTCGACGGCGCCGTCGACCCGCAGCAGCGACTGGTCGAGGGCTCGGAGAGCCAGGCCCGCGGCTTCGAACGGGCCTTCACCAACTTCACCCGCTGGTGCGCGGCGAACGCCGGCCGCTGCCCGATCGCTCCGGACGCGCGCGCCGCGGTCACCTCCGCTATCGACAAGGCCAAGGTCTCCCCGGTACGCGGCGCGGACGGGCGGGAGGCCAGCGCCGGCTGGGTGTTCTACGCCGTCATCTCCTCGCTCTACACCGAATCGGGTTGGCAGGAGCTGGCCCAGGCGATCGACAAACTGGCCGAGGGCGACCCGAAGGACGTGTTCCGGCTCGCCGACGCGTACGCCGGCCGGGAGGACAACGGGCACTACTCGAACCTGTTCGACGCCAACCTCGCCATCAACTGCGCCGACGAGACCGAGAAGCCGAGCCGGCAGCAGATCCGGCAGTTGCAGTCCGAGTGGCGCGGAAAATACCCGCTGTTCGGGCCGGCGTTGGCAGTCGGCATGCTGAGCTGCGTCGAGTGGCCGGGCGGGCGCGACCCGTATCCGACCGGGAAGGCGAACGGCGCACCCCCGATCGTGGTGGTCGGCACCACCGGCGACCCGGCGACACCGTACGAGCAGACCCCACGGCTCGCCTCGATGCTGGGCGTCGGCCGGGTGCTGACCTGGGAGGGCGAGGGGCACACCGCCTACCCGCAGACCTCCTGCATCACCAACGCGGTCGACGCCTACCTGCTCGACCTGACGGTCCCCCGGGAGGGCCTACGCTGCCCACCCCGCTGAGGGCTGTGAAAGGCTCACCGGCATGACCGACATGATCTACCGGCAGGCGGTCCGGGCCGACCTGCCTGCCGTCATCGCCCTGCTCGCCGACGACGTCCTGGGCAAGGCCCGCGACTTCACCGAGGTCGACGAGGCGTACGAGAGGGCGTTCGCCGCCATCGACGCGGACCCGCGCAACCAACTGATCGTCGCCGAGCAGAATGGCGAACTGGTCGGCTGCCTGCAGATCACCTACATCCCCGGCCTCGGCCGGCACGGCAGCGAGCGTTCCTTGATCGAGTCGGTCCGGGTCCGTTCCGACCGGCGCGGTCAGGGGCTGGGCCGGGACCTGATGACCTGGGCGATCGACCAGGCCCGGCAACGCGGCTGCGCCCTGGTGCAGCTCACCACGGACAAGACCCGCGCCGAGGCGCACCGCTTCTACCTGGGCCTCGGCTTCGCGGCCAGCCACGAGGGCATGAAGCTCGCGCTCTGAGCGCGGTGAGCCGGAGCTGACGCTGCGTCTCCGGCGGTGTCGCCCCACCAGGTCAGACGCTGTCGCCCCACCAGGTCAGACGCTGTCGCCCCACCAGGTCAGAGACTGTCGCCCCACCAGGTCAGAGACTGTCGCCCCACTAGGTCAGAGGCTATGGAGCTGATGTCGTAAACGAATCACCGCCCGATCCGTTTACGACATCAGCTCCACAGCACGCGCAACTGACCACTGGGGCGAGCTCTGACGCGCAGAGGAGCGCCACACCGCAGGGGTCCGACGAGCGGCACCCCGGCGGCGGCCAGGCACCGGTCAGCCGTCTACCAGGCGGCCGTCGCGCAGGACGAGCACCCGGTCGGCGAGGTCGATCAGGGCCGGGTCGTGCGTGGCCACCAGGGCCGTCATGCCACGGGCGTGCACCACCGCGCGCAGCAGGTCCATGATGGAGCGCCCGGTCTCCGAGTCGAGCTGGCCGGTGGGCTCGTCGGCGATGAGCAGATCCGGCTCGTTGGCCAACGCGCGGGCCACCGCGACCCGCTGCTGCTGGCCGCCGGAGAGCTCGTACGGGCGCTGCGCGGCGTGCCCGCCCAGGCCGACCAGCTCCAGCAGCACCGCGACGCGCTCTTCCCGCTCCGCGGCCGGCACCTGCGCCAGCCGCAACGGCACGCCCACGTTCTCGGCGGCGGAGAGGATCGGCACCAGCCCGAAGGTCTGGAACACGAACCCGACGGTGCCCCGGCGCAGCCGCAGCAGCTCGGCCTCTCCGGCCGAGGTCACGTCGTGACCCGCCACCACCACCTGACCGCCGTCCGGTCGGTCCAGCCCGCCGATCATGTTCAGCAACGTGGTCTTACCGGCCCCGGAGCGACCCCGGATGGCGACCAACTCGCCCCGGTTGGCCGTGAACGACACGTCCCGCACCGCGTGCACGGCGCGCTCACCCCGGCCGAAGGTCCGGCTGACCCCACTGACCCGGACCACCTCGCCGGGGTGCGCCGCGGGCGCACCATTGAACCCGGCCGCGCCGGTCACCACCATGTTCTGCCGGCTCATGCCCGCGCCCCCCGCTCCTCCGAGGCCCGGTTGCCGGGCCGTACCTCCACATGGTCCGGCTCCAGGTCGAGCCGGACCCGCTCCTTCAGCGAGAGCGCGTCGACGAACGCGGCCGGCAGCTGCATCCGACCGTTGCGGTCCAGCACCGCGTACTCCTCGCTGACCAGCTCGGTGTTGCCGTCCGCGTCGATTCGAGCGGTCCGGCGTACCTCGGAGGCGGTCCGGCCGTCGCGGATCGCGACGGTCCGGCGGACCTGCGTGGCCACGGCGTGGTCGTGGGTGACGACCACGATGGTGACACCCAGCTCCGCGTTGATGGTGCGCAGCGCCCCGAACACCTCCGCGCCGGTCGCCTCGTCCAGCTCACCGGTCGGCTCGTCGGCGAAGAGCACCTCCGGGTCGTTGGCCACCGCCACCGCCACCGCGACCCGCTGCTGCTCGCCGCCGCTGAGTTGCCCCGGCCGGCGGTCGGCGCAGTAGCCCACACCGACCAGTTCGAGCAGTTCCCGGGCCCGCGCCCGGCGGGCCTTGCGGCTGCGCTTGCCGGCCAACTGCATCGGTAGCTCGACGTTCTCCAACGCGCTGAGGTACGGCAGCAGGTTGCGGCCGGTCTGCTGCCAGACGAACCCGACCAGCTGCCGCCGGTAGCTCAACCGCCGCTTGGCGGACAGCGAGAGCAGGTCGTAGTCGGCTACCCGGGCGATACCGGCGGTCGGCGTGTCCAGGCCGGAGAGGATGTTGAGCAGGGTCGACTTGCCCGAGCCGGAGGCGCCGACGATCGCCACCAGCTCACCCCGGTCGATGACCAGGTCGAGCCCCTGCAGGGCGACCACTTCCACCCCCTCGGTCTTGAAAATGCGCACCAGGCCGTCGCAGACGATGTGCCCGCGAAGGCGGTCCTGCCCGCCGGCCCGCTCGGCGGCGCGAAGCGCTGCCCGTTGTTGCAGGGCGGCCAGGTCAGGCACCAGTGGAGTCTGGGCGGTAGCGGTCATCTCAGCTCTCCTCTCCGAGCCGAAGCACCTCTCCGAGGCGCAACCGGCGGTTGTTCAAAGCCTCGACGGCGACCGCGAAGCCGAGGGCGACCGCCCCGAGCGCGAGCACCGCGGCGACCAGGCTGGGCTCGAAAGCCACCTGGACCGGCACACCACTGGTGAACGCGGACAGGCCGAGCACCGGGTTGAGCAGCAGGGGCAGGACCGCACCGACCAGCGCACCGGTCAGCACCGACACCGCGACCAGCGGGGTCAGCTCGACCAGCAGCAGCCCTCGCCACTGCCGGCGGGACAGGCCGAGGGTACGCAGCCGGGACAGCACCTGGCCCCGGGCGCGCGCTCCGGCCAGCACGGTGAACGCGATGGCCAGCAGCCCGAGCACGGTGCCGCCGACGGCCCCGGCCACGAACCCGAAGGCCAGCACCCCGTTTGCCCCGCCGTTTCCAAGCTCCCGACGGACGTCCGCCCGGGTGTCGACGGTGACCCCGATCAGCCGTTCCCGACCGGTGACCGCGCCACCCCGCTGGTAGCGCTCCTGCCCCTGGTCTCCGGCGACGCGGAGCGCCTCCGGGTCCAGCGCGTCGCCGGCTAGCAGCAGACTGGTCGGCGCGGGTGTGGTGTTGCGCGGCGGCAGAGCCTGCCAGGGCAGGATCACGAACCGGTCGTTGTTCGCCGCCAGCAGCGGGAAAGCGTCCTCGGTGCCGGCCACCCGGAACTCGTACCGCTGGCCCTGCACCGAGATGAAGGCGGAGTCCTTCAGACCGACCTTCGCCAGGTCCGCGGCGATCGCCGGTGAGACGATCGCCGGCAGCGGCCCCGGGCCGGGCCGGGCGGTGAGCAGCGCGGCAGGAACCGACACGTCCACCTGGGAGTCGCGGGCCACCGTGTCCAACCCCGAGCCGTCGACCAGCAGCACGTCCGTCTGCCCGATGGCGGCGTCGGTGCCGAGCTCGTCGGCCGCCAGCCGCTCATCGTCCTCGAACAGCACCCGGGTGACGGCCCGGACCCCCGGCAACCGGCCCAGCTCGTCGATGGTGTCGGGTGCGAAGCGCTCCCCGCGGATCACCGCGTCGGCGGGCACGATCTGCACGGCGGCCCGTTCCCGGCTCGCGTCGACGCCGGCCGCCACGACCGCGCAGAACGCCGCGGTGCCGATCGCCAGGACCACCACGACCAACGGGGCGGCGACCGCGGCGCGGCTGGCGCGGGCCGTGCCGAGGAAGGCCACGCTGCCCCGGGTCCGCGCGGCCAGCCGGCTGACCAGCAACAACGGCCAGGGGTACGCCCGCAGCACCAGCACCGCCGCGGCGATCGCCAGGAGCACCGGCACCGACACGAGCAGTGGGTCCACCTCGCCGAGAGTCAGGCCACGTCGGCGCAGCAGCACCGCGGCGAGGCCGGCGAGCAGCAGCAGGGAAACCTCGACGGTGAGCCGACGGGCCGACGGGCGCACCCGGATCAGGTCCCGGCGGGCCGCTCCGCCGGCCGGTACGGCCAGCGTCGCCAACGGCAGTGCCAGGGTGACCAGCACGGTCACTGCGATGACGTACGGCGTGGTCGGATCCGGGGCACCGGGGAACAGGGTGCCCAGCCACCAGCCCAGCACGGCGGCGACCGGCACCACCAGCACCGCCTCGGCGAGGCTGCGTCGAGCGCCGGCGGTGGCCCCGCCCCCACGGGCGCGCAGCAGCACGAACTCCGAGCGACGCCGTCGGGTGGCGAGACCGACCGCGAGCACGACGAGCCCCGCCAGGGTGGCCAGGACACCGGCCGCGATCACCGCGAGCAGGGTCCGGACGGCATTGATCTGGGCGGCGAAAGCGCGCAACGGAACGTCGGCGCCCTGGGTCAACGTGAGATCCGGCGGACGGTTGCGCTGCATCACCTGCAGGCCGTCGATCAACTGGTCCAGCGTGCGTGCGTCGATCCGGTCGACCCCCAGGCGGTACCGCCAGTTGGTCTGGACCGGCCAGCCCTCCGCGGCCCGCTTGTTGAGGAACGACTGCGCCACGACGCCGACGGCGACGAACGGCTGGCCATCGCCGACCGGTTCGATGATCTGCAGCAGCTGTGGCAGCCCGTCCCAGATGCCATTCGCGCGGTCGACCGGGCGGAACAGCCCGGAAACCACCAGCGGGGCGGCGTCGAAGAACGTGCCCTTCTCGTCGTCGGCACGGCCGATGCGCAGTTGGCTGCCGGCGCGCAGGTTGAGCTTGCCGGCCACGTCGACGTCGAGCGCCACCTCGATCGGTCGGTCGGGAACGTAGGTCTCGCTCGGCCACGCCCCCTCGACGAGGGTGCTCGCGCGCTGGATGTCGGGCACGGCCCGTAGGCCCAGGTCGACCAGCAGCTTGCGGGCCGCCAGGTCCGGCCCGACCACGCGGGTCCCAGCGGTCTCGACCGTGTACCACTGTTCGGTCACCGCCGAGCGCACCTGCGGCGGCATGTCCGCGGCCAGGGCGTCGAACCGCTCGACGGCCTTGCCCATCGCCGTCCGCTCCGACGTCGCGGGTTCCATTGTGGTGCTGTACGAGAGGTCCCGACGTTCCGCCGGCTCGCTGTTGAGTTGCGCCCGCAGCCCCTGTTCGGCGAGCCGGTTGACCAACCTTGGCACTCCGCTGATCAGCAGCGTGACCACCAGGGTCAGCACCGCCAGGAGCAGGAACTGCCCCCCGTACGCCCGGACCCGCCGGACGGCTGCCCCGACGCTCATCGTTCTCCCCCGATTCGCAGCTGCACCGCCGCCACCCGCTGACGGATGCCGGTGGCGATGAACGCGCTGAAGGCGAGCGCCGCCAGCAACAGACCGACCGCGGTCAGGCCGATCGGCACCCACGGCAGCACGAACGCCGCCGGGGGTATCGGCCGGCCGGCGGCCGGGGTGAGGATGACCAGTGGGGCCATCGTCGCGCCGACCGCGGTGCCGAGTAACAACCCGACGCCCACGCCGATGCCGGCAAGGAACGTCTGTTCGGCCAGCAGCGCCCGGGCCATCAGCCGGGGCGTGGCACCGAGGGTGTGCAGGACCGCGAACTCACCGAGCCGACGCCGGGCGGTGGCCCACACGTCCACCATCAGGCCGACGAGGGCGAGCAGCACCGCACCGAGCGCGGCGGCGAGCATTCCGGTACGCGAGCCCTGCCAGTACGGGTCGTCGGCTGCCGCCTCGATCACCGCCTCCCGGTTGAGCACGGTGACGCCCGGGAGCGCGCTGGCTGCCTGGGCGGCCGCGTTCGCGTCGCTCGCGCCGACCCACCATTCCGGTACGGGGCGCACCGCGCCGCGGCTCCGGATCATCGAGTCGACCGCGGCTGGCAGGTCCAGCAGGACGCCTTCCCCGGTGGTGGCCGGCACGGCGGCAAGCTCGCCGACCAGGCGCACCGGCAGCGTCACCCCGGAGAGGGGCAGGTCGACGGTGTCGCCGACGCGCAGGCTCAGCGCGTCGCGCACCCCGGAGGTCATCAACACCGGTACGGGCTTGTTCTCTCCGCCGGGCACGACGGTGAACCGGGTCGGCGGCTGGTACGCAAACTGCCCGCCGGGAATCACCTCGACCGCGCGGACCGCGGCGAAGCCGGTGGCGGTGGTCAACACCGGCGTGGTCTTCTCCCCCGGGGCGGTCATCGCCCAGTCGCCGCTCAGGTCGGCCGGTTGTCTCGTGCCGTCGGCCTTCACCACCGTCAGCCCGTCCACCTGGAGGCGGTAGGCGTTGCCGGCGGCCAACCCACCGTCGGCTTCGAAGCCGGCCAGCCGCATCCGCGCTCCGCCCAGGTCGGGCAGTGTCGCGGTGAACGGGGTGGCCCGGCCGTCGCCGTCGGCGTCGGCCGCCGGCAGCCGCAGTGCGAGCCCGTCGGGGGTCGTGACCAGCAGCGTCACCGCGACCTTCACCGACCGGGCGGCGTGGCTCACCGGGGTACGGATCGTGCCGGTGATCGCGCGCGCCCCGTCGGGCAGTTCGACGCCGGCAGGCACTCCCCGCGCGCCGACCATCTTCTTGTACTGCTCTGCGGCCGAGCCGTCGCCGAGGCGGTCGGCAAGCCGCACGACGCCCGGGGCGCTGGCCGGGTCGACGGCGATCGCGGTCGCCGACAGGTTCTCCCGCCCGACCCGGATCTCGTCCCGCCACGCCGGCAGCACCCGGCTCACGGTCGGCAGCGCGGCGAGCTCACCGGCCCGGGTGGGTGGGGCGTCCCCGGCACGTTCGGTCACCCGGAGGTCGGCGCCGACGGTGTGTCCGGCCTGCTCGACCTGGGACCGCTCACCGGTGCTGATCAGCGACCAGGCCAGGGTGCTGCCGCCGACGGCGAGGGCGAGCAGCAGGACCGGGCCGGCGTGGGGACGCCGACCGGCCTGCCACATGCCGAACATGGTGGCGGTCCAGGGACGTCGGTCGACGAACCGCTCCGCGAACCGGGTGAGCGGCGGGAGCACCCGCAGCGCCAGCACGGCACCGGCCAGCACGCCGAGCGTGGGGGCGGCGATCAGCAGCGGGTCGAGCCCGAGCCGGCCGCCCGAGCCGGCCAGCGGGGAGGCGTACCGGCGTAGTTGCACCCAGGCGATCACGGCGAGCGCCACGAGCACCAGGTCGACGCTGGCGCGTTGGACGCTCGCCGACCGGTTCGGTCGGGATCGGGCCGCCATGTCGGCGACGTACGTGCCGGCGCCGCGCAGCGTCGGAAGGACCATGGCGACGAGGCAGCCGGCCGCGGTGGCCGCTGCCGCCGCCCAGATCAGGGTGGTGTTGCCGCCGGCGGTGGAGAGGTCACTCGACCCGCCGGGTCGGACGTACCGCAGAGCCTCGCCGGCGATCAGCGGACCGAGCACGGCGGCCGGGGCGACCACCAGGGTCGCCTCCCGGGCGGCCAGGCCGGCGAGCTGCCGACGGGCGGCGCCGCGGGCGCGCAGGAGCGCGGTCTGTGGGCGGCGGTCCTCATGCAGCAGCGCGGCGACCAGCACCAACGCGTACCCGCCGAGCACCAGGATGAGCAGCAGCGGGGTGGCCAGCGACGAGCGACCCACCAGGTCGGCGCGGGCGATCCGGTCCAGCAGCTGCGGCATCTTCGTCACCGCCTGCGCGGAGCTGCCCAGTTGGGCGGCTTCGGGCACGGCCAGGGACGCCTCGGCGAGGGCTTTCCGAACGGCGGGCAGGTCGGCGGTGTCGACGCTACCGAGGTCGGGTTGGGCCAGCCAGGACGCCGACACCGAGCCCGGGAAGGTGGCCGCGAAGTCCGCCGGGTCGAGCGTGAACGGCCCGTAGGAGGTGCCGGAGCCGGCACTGCCCGCACCCACGCCGGGGGCCAGCAGCCAGTACGCGTCCGTCGGGTCGCGGGGCCGCCAGGTGCCGACGAGCACCAACTCTCCCCGTCGTTCGGTGGCCCGGTCACGCACCGGAACGCGCTCGCCGACGGTCAGGCCCAGGGCGCCGGCGACCCGCTCGGGCAGGCTCACCTGGACCGGGTTCGCCCCGGGGTGGGGCCAGGCTCCGCTGGTCAGCTCCGCGTGGCCGGCGAGGTCGTCGAGGGTGGCGAGGTTCGCGAAGACCGGTTCGTCTTCCGTGTGCGGGATCTGCCCGAGGTCGCCGGTCAGCTCCCGCCCGGTGCCGTAACGGGCGGCGGTGACACTGACCGGCACGCCACCGAGCCCGGTGGCGAACTCGGCTCGGACCGCCTTGTCCCGGGTTGCGAACTCGGCCGCGTCCCGCCCTCCCGAGCCGCTGACCAGAAGGCCGCGCTCCTCGGCGGGTGAGGCGGCGACCAGAGCCCGCTGCCCGGCGTCCACCGCCCGGCGGTTGTAGTCGGACAGCCCAGTGACCAACGCGACGGCGACGAGGGCAGCCATCACCGCCGCCATCAGCAACCCGCGCGCCTCGCGGGCCCGCCTCCACACCAGCTTCATCCGACGCCTCCCCTGGCCCTGGCGGGCCGACGACCATCAAGACAGGCCAGCCACCGGGAAAGGTTCGCGCCCGTTACATGATCGTTATTGCGAGAAAGTCGGCCGAAGCCGGGCGGCTAGGTGCCGCGTCGAAGGTTGCGGAGGCCGAACACCACCGCGCCGATCACCAGCAGGACGCCGATGAGCTGCAAACCTGGCGAGTCGTCGGCCTCGCCGAGCACGACGCCGGCGATGCCGAGCGCGACCCCGAGGATGGTGAGAACGATCAGGACGTACCTCATGGGGTTTCCTCCTCGATCCACTCCAGCAGGTCGCCGGGCTGACAGTCGAGCACCCGGCACATCGCTTCGAGGGTGCTGAAGCGGACCGCCTTGGCGCGGCCGTTCTTCAACACCGCCACGTTGGCTGGGGTGAGCCCGACCCGCTCGGCGAACTCACCGACGCTCATCTTGCGTTTGGCCAACTCCACGTCGATGCGGACGACGATGGGCATCAGATCACCGCTTCCATGTCGGTCCGCAGCGTGGTGGCCTGCCGCAACAGCGCCCGCATCACCACCATGAGGAGCCCCAGCACCGTGACGCCCACGGTCAGGAGGAACAGCAGGAGGGGCGCTCCCGGGTCGTCGGCGTTGAAGCCGACCCAGAGGAAGACGCCCACCAGCACCACCCAGGCGGCGGCGATGGCCCAGACGATGGCGTCCACCCACTTGAGGGACGCCTCGGTGAAGATGCGGTCGCTCTTGACCAGGCTGAGCAACTGCCACGTCGCGACGATCACCACCTGGACGCAGAGCACCCAGAACACCGTCACGGCGGTCGCCGGCCAGCGCAGGTGGGCGTCCTCCGGCGATTGCTGGGCCATGTACGCGAACTGGCCGGGCAGCGAGAGGGTCTGGAACACGACCAGCACCCCGAACAGCACCACGAGAAAGACTCTGAGAGCGGCAACCGCTCGATGCTCTGTAACCATGCATCGAGTTTCGCTCGTTACCTATCGAAAGTCAATCGGTTCCCCCGCTGCCGCTCGTGTGCGTGACGGCGTCGTCCGCCGGCAACGGCCTGGCCTTCTGCGGGTAGAAAGTCTCGTGCCGGGCCAGCATGGCGACGAAGTCGACGATCTTGCGCGCACGGGTCTCCGCCCGCTTGACCGCGTTGAGGCGATGGATGAGCGAGAACCGGTTGCTCTTGGTGAGCACGTCGAACATGGCCTGCGCGGCGGGTTCGGCGGCGATGGCGGCGAGCAGGTCGGCGGGCACCTCGGCCTCCGACGGCGGGGCGTAGGCCGCGGCCCACCGCCCGTCCGTCTTCGCCGCCTCCACCGCGGCCCGACCCGGTGGCAGCATCCGCCCCTGCTCCTCCAGCCGGGCCACGTTCGCCACGTTGCGTTGTGACCACGAGCTGCGGGACCGGCGCGGGGTGAACCGGATCCACGAGGACTCCTCGTCCCGTTTGCGGGCCTGCCCGTCGATCCAGCCAAAACACAGGGCCTCATCGACCGCCTGCTGCCAGGTCAACGTCGTGACCGTGCCGCCCTTTCTGGTCAGGGCGAGCCAGACACCGGGCGACGAGGCGTGATTGGCCGACAGCCACGCGCGCAGGGCGTCGGCGTCCGCGACGACCAACTCGTTCAGTTCGGCGCTCGTCATGCGGGCAAGCTATCCCCCGGGTCCGACAGCCGGTGACCGCCGTGAGACTTGACCAACGCGTCTGCAACGACGTCGGCGTCGGCGTCGGCCACGTCCGCTGGGTACTCCGGCAGCAGGTCGTCCCAGACGACCATCCACGACCCGAACAACTGGGCCTGCCCCTCGGGCCGCGCGAAGAACCAGATGTGCAGGTGGGCCCCGCCATCTCCGAAGCGGTAGACGTGGGCCCGCGAGATGTGCGGCAGCGCCTGCACGTGGCGAGCGATCCGAGTGCTCAACAGCCCAAGTTCGGCAGCCAGCTCGTCCGGCAGGTCGGCCAGGTCGTAGTGCTCGCGCGGCAACAGCATGAGCACCAACGGCACACCCACACCCTTGATCCGGATCAGCCGCCACCGCTCGTTGAACCAGATCCCTTCGTCCCGCTTGCGGCAGGCGTCGCAGTCCGACGGGTCCTCGCCGTGCCGCGCCGGCTCCGGCAGCACCGGCGGCCGCAGCGGCGCCACCCGAAGCCCGTCCGGCTCGAACGGACTGATCTCCCAGCCGGTCATGCGCGCCAGGGGAAGGCGGCGATCGCCGTCGGCGGCGGCGAGCGCGTTGTCGTAGAACTCGTCCGGTCGCAATGCCATGCGGCAGAGACTAGTACGACAAGATCCACATTGGTACGCACTGGGCACGACGGCAGGTCGTCGCCGAGCGGCAGACCGCCGAAGGTCCGCCCCAAACTCCCAGCCGCTTTGCCGCCTCGTGGATGCCGATCGGTCGGGTCCGTCAGTTGCAGGCGATCGGCCCGCGTTCGTCGGTCGTAACCGAGCGACCCACGTCCGTCGGTGGTAGCCGAGCGGCCTACGTCCGTCGGTGACAGCCGATCGGCCTACGTCCGTCGGTGGTAGTGGTTGCGGCGCGGGAGCTGGTCGGGGTCGAGCGAGGCCGGCGGCACGAACTCCGGATGGCCGTCGTCGCCGAGCCGGACCACCCACTCGGTGTGGTGGATGTGGCGGTGGTGGTGGCCGCAGAGCAGCACGGCGTTGTCGAGGCTGGTCGGGCCCCCGTCGGCCCAGTGCCGGATGTGGTGGGCGGCGCACCAGCGCGGCGGCCGGTCGCAGCCCGGGAAGGCGCAGCCGCCGTCGCGCAGCACCAGCGCCCGACGCAGTGAGCCGGCGACGAGTCGGCGTTGTCGGCCCACGTCGAGCACCTGCCCGGCGCCGCCGAGCACCGCGGGCAGGATGGCCGCGTCGCAGGCGAGGCGGCGCACGGTGTCGGGGGTGAGCCGCAGGCCGACGTCGAGGGTGCCGGAACCCAACTGCCGCGCCAGCCCGTCGTAGTCGACGGTGACGACGAGCTGGGCGGGGTCGCCGCCGGTCTCGGGTAGCTCGCTGGTGCGCAGCGCCAGCCGACACACGTCCGCGAGGGCATCGTGGCGGCGCTGCCCTGCACAGCGGGTGTCGTCCGGCCCGGAGGGCGTGCTCAGCGGGTCGACGACGGCACGCAACAGTGCCGCCGTCTCCGCGTCGAGGGTGCCGCTGAGCCGTAGCCGCCCGCCAACCTGCTCGGAGATGGTGACGTGCCGGTCGCGGGTGGCCCGGGCGGCCTCGGCGGCCAGGGCCGCCGCAGCGGCGGCGTCGGCGAGATCGGGGGCGACGTGGTCGAGGATGCGGGTGCCGAGCTTGCGCAGCAGTGCGGGGTCGAACTGCCCGGCCCAATCGACCAACACACCGACCGCCTTGTCGGCCACCTCGACGCCCGCCGAGGCCGACACCGTGGCGGCTGTGTCGGCGATGACGCGGGCCTGCTCCAGGCCGACCGCCCCGCTCGCCAGGGCTTCGCGCACGGCGGACGGGGCCACGTCGAGCGAGGCGGCGAGCCCGACCAGCCGGCGGGCGGCGGAAACATCGAGTCGCAGGCGGTGGCGCAACCACACCGCCGTCGAGGAGGCACCCTGCGCGAGCGCGGTGCCCCGACCATCCAACTCGCGGATCGCGGCCAACTGCACGGCCGCCAGCCGCTGCTGCAACCGGTGCGTGGCATCGAGGACCGCGATCAGATCGTGCTCGGAGAGGGCCCAGACCGGGGCGTCGGCGCAGGTCGCCACCGCACTGTCCGCCTGCGCCAACTCATCGATCACAGGCAAATTCTAGAACAGATGTACGACAGGAATCTGCCGCCGCGTGGCGGTCCCCGCCGAATCAGTCGCCACCCAGCACCTCCAGCGGAGAGCGATCCGCTGGAAGACTTCGTCAGCCCTCGGCCAACTCCGGCCGGTGCTCCCGAATCCAGGCCACCACGTCCGACCTCCGCCAGACCTTGCCCATCGCCAGCACGGCGACCGGCTCCGGGAAGTTCCGTTGATTGGCGATCACGGACGCGCGCTGCCGGGACACGTTCCCCAGCATCTCCCGAATCTCCGACACGCCGACGAGGTCCACACATTGACGATGACAGCGGCGCAGTCGCCGGACTGCGACAACTACGGAGAGCGTTGACACAGACAACGGGTCGGGCCATGATTGACGGATGACTACACCGAAGGCCTCCCCCAGCGGCGACCATCAGCCGCTGAGCGGCCTGCATCCGGTGCATCAGCACCTGCCGCGCCGGCCGCTCTGGCTCTGCCGGGTGTACGCCGCCACCTGGCCGTGCGGATTCGCACGGATGTTGCTGCGGGTGGAGTACGGGACCGACCGGGTGGCGCTATCGATCTACCTGGCGAGTCAACTGTTCGACGCGACTGCCGACCTGCTCAAACTGAACCCCGACCCGCCGCCCGACCGGCCGAACTGTTCGACAGGTTCCTGGCGTGGACCGCTCGGCCGCAGCTATGACCCCGGCAGGTCGGTCAGGGACTGTCCGGGGTGCGCCTGGCGCGGCTGGGCTGCACGCGCTTGGGCTCGCCGGGCATCTTCGGGTGGTCCGGCGGGTACGGCAGGTCGCCCTGACCGGCGGCGGCGTCGCGCTCGGCCCATTCCAGCAGCGGGGTGATGTCCCACGGTGTGTCGTCGATGCCGGCGTGCGGATCACCGCGTTCGGCGAGCCGGGCCGGGACGGTGCGCAGGTCGAAGTCGTCCGGGTCGACGTCGGGTAGCTCGTCCCAGGTGACCGGGGTCGAGACGGTGGCCCGCGCGTTGGCCCGCAGCGAGTACGCGCAGGCGATCGTGCGGTCGCGGGCCATCTGGTTGAAGTCGACGAAGACCCGGGTGCCGCGCTCCTCCTTCCACCAGGCGGTGGTCACCAGGTCGGGGTGGCGACGTTCCACCTCCCGGGCGAGCGCGATGGTGGCCCGGCGCACCTCGGTGAACGTCCAGCGGGGCTGGATGCGCAAATAGACGTGCACGCCGCGACCGCCGGAGGTCTTCGGCCAACCGGTGACACCCAGCTCGTCGAGGAGCGCACGGACCTCGCCGGCGGCCCGCGCCGCGTCGGCGAAGTCGGTGCCGGGCTGCGGGTCGAGGTCGAGGCGCAGCTCGTCGGGTCGGTCGGCGTCGGCGGCCCGCACCGGCCACGGGTGGAAGACGATGGTGCCCATCTGCGCCGCCCAGGCCACGTGCGCCAGGTCGACCGGGCACAGCTCCGCCGCGCTCCGACCACTCGGGAAGGTGATCTCCGCAGTCGTGACCCAGGGCGGCACCCCCCGGGTGGGCACCCGCTTCTGGAAGAACGCCTCGCCCCCGATGCCCTCGGGGAAGCGTTGCAGTGTGGTGGGCCGCTCCCGCAGGGCGCGCATGATGCCGTCGCCGACCGCGAGGTAGTAGTGGAAGACGTCCGCCTTGGTGAACCCCCGCTCGGGGAAGATCACCCGATCCGGACTGCTCAGCCGTACGCTGTGCCCGGCCACCTCGACCTCGGTGACCGCCGCCCTGGTGCCCGCCATCTCGCGACCATATGCCACACCCCCGACGTTCGACGTACCGTTGACGGGTGAGTCTTGACGACAACGAGCTGCCCCGCACCGAGGACGAGTGGCGGGTCCGACTGACCCCCGAGGAGTTCCACGTCCTGCGAGAGGCCGGCACCGAACGCCCCTGGACCGGCGAGTACGTGGACACGAAGACCCAGGGTGTCTACCACTGTCGGGCCTGCGGTCTGGAGCTGTTCTCCAGCGACACCAAGTTCGACTCGCACTGCGGCTGGCCGAGCTTCGACGACGCCATCCCGGGCCGGGTCAAGGAGATCGAGGACCGCAGCCTCGGCATGGCGCGTACGGAGATCCGGTGCGCCCGCTGCGACAGTCACCTCGGGCACGTCTTCCACGGCGAGGGCTTCACCCCGAAGGACACCCGGCACTGCGTCAACTCCATCTCGGTCCGCCTCGAACCTCGCTGACGGCGCTCAGGGCGTACCCCTGAGCAGCTCGACCTCGGCGGTGCGGGACTGCTCGATGCGTTGGGCCAGGTCGCGGACCCGGTCGTTGCGGCCGACGCCGACGTGGGATCGGGCCAGGTCGGCGGCCGATCGCTGATGGTCGGCGAGCACCTCGCGCAACACGCGGTCGACGTCCGGGGCCGGCGCGGTCCGCAGCCGGTCGAGCGCGGCGTCGTCGCCGTGCCCGTCGTGGTGGTGTGCGGCCGCGCTGGCGCCCGGCCCGGTTGTGGGCAACCAGCTCCGCATCGCGGCCAGCTCGTCGGCCTCGGTCGCCTCGACGGCGGCGGCCAGGGTGCGCAGCGCCTCGTCGCGCACCCGGCCCCGGGCCAACCGGACGATCTGCAGGGTGCGTTCGCTGTGCCCGACCATCGTGTTCAGGAAAACCACGTCGATCCCGCTCATCTCACCCAGGTCGGCCGCGGGTTGGGAGACCGTCGACCCGGCGCCGGGTTCGGCGACCGTCGACCCGGCCGGGGGCGCGGGCGCCGGTTGCGGCCCGGCCGGGTCGGGTGACGCGGCGCAGCCGCCGGCGAGCAGCAGGACCGCGAGCACTGACACCAGCGGGGTACGACGGGGCATGCCTGTTGCTCCCTTCACGCGAGGGTGGCGACACGGGTGCGGCCCGTGGCCGCACCCGTGCGGTCAGACCTGAAGCCAGAGCGCCGGTACGTTCGGCGGCTCCCAGCCCGGGATCGCGGTGTGCGCCTGCCGGCAGCGGTACGTCGCTCCGCCGTAGGTGACCTGGTCGCCGACCTGGTACGACCGGCCCGCCGCCCAGGTGCCGCCCGCGGGTGGGTTGGTCGGGGTGGGTGTCGGGGTGGGCCGTGGCGTGGGCGTCGGGGTCGGCGTCGGGGTGGGGGTCGGGTTCGACCCGCCGCCGCCGATCTGCACGTCGATGCAGGAGTAGAAGGCGTTCGCCGTGTCGGAGATGTTCCACACCGCGAGGATCTTCTGGCGGCCGGTGAAGCCCCCGAGATTGATGTTGTGCGACACCGTGGCGCCCGGCTGCTGGCCGTTGCCGTTGACCACGCCGACCCGGGTGTTGCCGATCCAGTACTCCCAGTTGCTGGTGGCGTGCCGGGCGGTGTTGACCCAGGTGAAGGTCAGCGAGCTGCCCACCGAGGTGGCGGGCCAGCCCCGACTGTCGTCGTTGAGGACGGCGAACTGGGCGATTCCGGCGTTGCAGCTGCGCAGGCCCTTGGGCCCTTCGACGCTCTGCGGCTCGTACTTGATCTGGCCGCAGTCGGGCACCCGGCCCTGCGCGCAGAGCGCCTGCCGGCTCGGTGGGGCGGAGACGTAGCCGTGCGCCTGCGCGGGGGCGGCGACGGTGAGGGTGGCGGCGACAGCGCCCGCCGCCACCAGCGGGACGGTGATTCTTCGACGCATCGGGCAGCTCCTTCTCCAGGTGCGGTGAGGTGCCCTCAACGTAATTTAAACATTGTTAACAGTAAAGACTCTCATCAATAAATCCATCGATGATGACAGTTTTCTTCTCAGACCCGCAGCAGGCCGCCTCCGGTGTCGCCGCGCAGTCCCTCGGACGCGGAGGGGCAACACGCCGACACCGACACGCCGCCGGCCGGGGTGCGGCATCGACGTTCCGCCCCACGCCGACGCAGCCCGGAGGATTCTGTAGGCACTTGTCCACTTAACGGAGGTTTTCGGTGGCAACCTGCGAGGTCTGCGGCAACGACTACTGGATGGCGTTCGAGGTGCACACAGTCAGCGGCGACGTGCACACCTTCGACTCGTTCGAATGCGCGATCCACCGGATGGCGCCGATCTGCGAGCACTGCCAAGTCAAGATCGTCGGGCACGGCGTCGAAGTCAACGGCCGCTTCTTCTGCTGCGCGCACTGCGCCCGCGCCGTCGAGGGCGCGGTGGGCGCTGAGGTCCGCGACGCCGTCGGCGCCCGCCCGGCCTGACCACGCCCAGACAACCGACCTACCATCGGCGGATGCCCCAGCAGACCACCGAGATCCGGACGGCCTCGTTCGCCGACCTGAACACCCGCACCTTCCACGACCTGCTCAAACTGCGCATCGACGTGTTCGTGGTGGAGCAGAACTGCCCGTACCCGGAACTCGACGGGCGCGACGTCGAACCGGGCACCCGGCACCTCTGGCTCACCGACGGCGGAGCCCCGCTGGCGTACCTGCGGATTCTGGCCGACCCGGACGGCACCGCCCGGATCGGTCGGGTGGTGGTGGCCCCGACGGCGCGCGGCGGCGGACACGCCGGCCGGCTGATGGGCGCGGCGCTGGAGGTGGTGGGCAACCGGCAGTGCGTGCTGGACGCCCAGTCGCACCTGGTCGCGTTCTACGCCCGGCACGGCTTCGCGGTGAGCGGTCCCGAGTACGTCGAGGACGGCATCCCGCACACGCCAATGCGGCGCGAACCCATTGACGGGTGACGATCAAACTGGCATCGTGCCGGGTAGAGCCATCGCGGGAGCCAGCGATCAGGCACGGGAGTGGGCAACTCCCGGCGATCCGGGTGTCGACGTCCGACCTCATCCCCCCGGGGGCTCCATGTCCACTCTCACTCGATCACGACGCGTGCTCTGGCTGTTCGCCATCGTGGCGACCACCACGCTCCTGTTGACGACCGCACTGACCACCGTGCTGACCAAGCCCGCCTCGGCGCACGGTTCGGTCGTCGACCCGGCCTCGCGTAACTACAGCTGCTGGCAACGCTGGGGCGGCGACTTCCAGAACCCCCGGATGGCCACCGAGGACCCGATGTGCTGGCAGGCCTGGCAGGCCGACCCGGCCGCCATGTGGAACTGGAACGGCCTGTTCCGCGAGGGCGTGGGGGGCAACCACCAGGCCGCCGTCCCGGACGGCCAGCTGTGCAGCGGCGGACGCACCCAGAGCCCCCGTTACAACTCGCTGGACACCGTCGGCGCCTGGAAGACCACAGCGGTGTCGAACAACTTCCGGCTGCGCTTCTTCGACCAGGCCAGTCACGGCGCGGACTACATCCGGGTGTACGTGACCAAGCAGGGCTTCAACTCCGCCACCCAACCGCTGGGCTGGGGCAACCTGGAGCTGGCCGGCCAGATCGGCAACACCCCGGCCTCACAGTGGGACCAGGACACCGGCGGTGTCTCGATCCAGATCCCGGTGAGCGCGCCCGGACGCACCGGACGGCACATCGTCTACACCGTGTGGCAGGCCAGCCACTTTGACCAGTCGTACTACCTGTGCAGCGACGTCGACTTCGGGGGCGGGTCGACCACCCCGCCGCCCACCACTCCCCCGCCGACGACCCCGCCGCCCACCACGCCGCCGCCCACCACGCCCCCGCCGACCACCCCGCCGCCGGCCGGCGCCTGCACGGCGACGTACCAGGTGACCGGTCAGTGGTCCGGTGGCTTCCAGGCCGACGTGAAGGTGACCGCCGGCGGTTCAGCCATCCAGGGCTGGTCGGTGAGCTGGAACTACGGCAACGGCCAGCAGGTCACCTCGTCGTGGAACACGACGGTCAGCACCAACGGCACGCAGGTCACCGCACGTAACGTCGCCCACAACGGCAGCCTTGCCGCCGGAGCGAGCACCACGTTCGGGTTCCTCGGCTCGTGGAACGGCAGCAACCCGGTTCCGCTGGTCTCCTGTACGACGACCAGCTGACCCCCGGCCGGCGCCGCACCCGGGCGGGGGTGCGGTGCCGGACGGCGGGAACCAGGTGGTGCCCGGCCGTCCGACCGGGCACCATCTCCCCATGATCGAGATTCGGGTGCTCACCGCCGACGACTGGCCGATCTGGCGTGAGCTGCGGCTGGCCGCGCTGGCCGAGGCGCCCGAGGCGTTCGGCTCCCGGCTCGCCGACTGGCAGGGCGGCGGCGACCGCGAGCAACGCTGGCGCGACCGGCTGGGCATCCCCGGCTCGCACAACCTGGTGGCCGTGCTGGACGGGCGGCCGGTCGGGATGTCCAGCGGCGTGCCCACGGCGGACCCGCTGACCATGGAGCTGATTTCGATGTGGGTGCACCCCGAGGCACGCGGCCGGAAGGTCGGCCACCTTCTCGTAAACACCGTGGCGCGCTGGGCCTACGAGAGCGGCGCCGACTGGTTACGGCTCACCGTCATGCCACACAACGCGCCGGCGAAGGCGCTCTACCACCAAACCGGCTTCGCCCAGACCGACGAACTGGGCGACCTCCTGCCCGACGGCGTACACCGCGAACAGGTCATGCTCCGCCCCCTCTGACCCACCCCACACCCCTCACGCGATCTTGCACTTGCTGTCCCGACAAAAGGAACATAAGCCTCAAACGAGCGACAGGAAGTGCAAGATCGCGGGGGCGGGGCGGGGTGGGGCGGGGCGGGGTGGGGCGGGGCAGGGCGGGGGTCAGACGAGGCAGTTGACGATCTCGGCGACCGAGCGGCGGCGGCCGGTGTAGAAAGGGACCTCTTCGCGGACGTGCCGGCGGGCGCCGGAGGCGCGCAGGTCCCGCATCAGGTCGACGATCCGGTGCAGTTCGTCGGCCTCGAAGGCCAGCATCCACTCGTAGTCACCGAGCGCGAACGAGGCGACCGTGTTGGCCCGCACGTCCGGGAAGCCGCGGGCCAGCTTCCCGTGCTCGGCGAGCATCTCGCGCCGCTCGGCGTCGGGCAGCAGGTACCACTCGTAGGACCGGACGAACGGGTAGACGCAGATGTAGGAGCGGGCCTCCTCGCCGGCGAGGAACGCCGGGATGTGGCTCTTGTTGAACTCCGCCGGCCGGTGCAGCGCCATCTGCGACCACACCGGGGTCAACGCCCGCCCCAGCGTGGTGCGGCGGAACCGCAGGTACGCGTCCTGGAGCGCGTCGCTGGACGCGGAGTGCCACCAGATCATCACGTCCGCGTCGGCGCGCAGCCCCGAGACGTCGTACACGCCCCGGACCACGACGTCCTTGCCGGCCAGCTCGTCGAAGAGGGACACCACCTCGCCGGTGACGTTGTCCCGCAGCGAAGGCAGCGGGGAGCTGGCCCGGAACACCGACCACATGGTGTAGCGGATGCTGTCGTTCAGCTCCCGCAACCGGGCCGCGTTGGTCTGCTCGGTCATCTCGCCGATCCTCCCAGTGCAGTGATGATCTCTTCGGCCGCCGTCTCGCCGGAGCGGACGCAGACCGGGATGCCGACGCCGTCGTAACCGGCACCGGCGAGGACCAGGGTAGGGTGCGCGGCCCGCAACGCCGTCCGCGCGGCGGCGAGCCGGTCGGCGTGCCCCGGCGCGTACTGCGGCAGAGCCCCGCCCCACCGCTGCACGTGCCCGTCGACCGGGGCGGGCAGTGGGGTGCCGAGCACCGCCGAGAGCTCTCGGTGCACGGTGGCCGCCAGGTCCGCGTCGGGGCGCTGCAGGTGCGCCTCCTCGCCGTACCGGCCCACCGAGGCGCGCACCAGGGCCAACCCGTCCGGGCGGCGCAGGTGCCCCCACTTGGTGGTGAAGAAGGTGGCTGCCTTGATGAGCAGGCCCTCGGTGCTGGGCACCAGGAAGCCCGACAGCTCGGGCAGTTGCGGCTGCGGCACCGCCAGGGTGATCAACGCGACGCTCGCGTAGTCCAACTCCCCGACGCTCGCCGCGGCCGCCGGGGCCGGGCCCGCGAGCAGCCGGGCCGCCGGTCGCGCCGGCACCGCCAGCACCACGGCGTCCACGTCCACCAGCTCAGGATCACGCGTGGGGCCGACAGTGAGCCGCCAACCGGTGTCGGTCGCTGTCAGTTCACGGACGGCGGCGTCCCGCCGGATCGTCGCTTCGCTGGCCGTCACCGCCGCCTCGATGAGGGTGCCGAGCCCACCGACCAGAGTGCCGAAGACCGGGGCGCCGGGCGCGCGCGGCGCGGCGGCCTGGGCGGCGCGGACCGCGCCGACCAGGGTGTGTTCCACCCGGGCCGTGCGGGCCAGCGCCGGCATCGTCGTTACCAGGGAGAGATCGTCGGCGCGGCCCGCGTACACGCCGCCGAGCATCGGGTCGACCAGCCGCTCGACCACCTCGTCGCCGAAGCGGGACCGGACCAGCGCACCCACTGACACGTCCGCGTCGGGCCCGATCAGCGGCCGGCCACCGTCGGTGTCGGCGTCCACGGCCGGGCGGGCGACCGTGGCCACCCGATCCAGATCCCCGGGTACGCCCACCAGGGTGCCGCCCGGGATGGGGCGCAGCCCTCCGTCGATCACCAGCGCGGCCTGCCCCACCGTGGGGTGCACGATCCGATCGGCCAGCCCGAGCCGGCGGGCCAACGCCACCGCCGCGCTCTCGGCGCCGGTCGGGTCGCGCATCAGGAACGATTCAGCGCCGAACTCCACCGGCTGACCAGCCAGCTCCCCGGTGCGCAGCTTGCCGCCCAGCGCGCCGGACTGCTCGTACACCGTGATCTCGGTGCCGGCCGGTGCGCGGTCGCGCAAGCGGACCGCGGCGGCCAGCCCGGCGATCCCGCCGCCGACCACCGCCACCCGCCAGGGCTGCCGCGTCACCTTTTCAGCCCTGGTCGGCCCGGCGGCTGGACAGCTCGTGCACCAGCGCGACGACCCTGGTCAGCACGTCCGGGTCGGTCTCCGGCAGCACCCCATGGCCGAGGTTGAACACGTGCCCGGGGGCCGCCCGGCCCTGCTTGAGAATTCGGCGCACCTCGGCCTCGACGACCGGCCACGGCGCGAGCAGCACGCACGGGTCCAGGTTGCCCTGCACCGCCTTGTCCGCGCCGATCCGGCCGGTTGCCACGTCCAGAGGCGTACGCCAGTCGACGCCGACCACGTCCGCCCCGGCCTCACCCATCGCGCCGAGCAGCTCGGCGGTGCCCACCCCGAAGTGGATCCGGGGCACCCCGGCGTCGGCCAGGCCGCTCAGCACGGCGGTCGAGTGCGGCAACACGAAACGGCGGTAGTCGGCCTCGGAGAGCGCGCCGGCCCACGAGTCGAACAGCTGCACGGCGGACACCCCGGCCTCGATCTGCACCCGCAGGAACGCCAGCGTCACCTCGGCCAGCCGGGCGCAGAGCGCGTGCCACAGCTCGGGATCGCCGTACATCAGGGCCTTGGTCTTCGCGTGGGTGCGCGACGGCCCACCCTCGACCAGGTAGCTGGCCAGCGTGAACGGCGCGCCGGCGAAACCGATCAGCGGGGTGTCGCCCAGCTCGACCACCAACTGCCGGACGGCCTCGTCCACGTACGAGACGTCGTCCCGGCTGATCCGGCGGATCCGCTCCACGTCGGCGGCGGTGCGGATCGGCTCGGCGACGACCGGGCCGGTGCCCGGCACGATGTCCAGGTCGACCCCGGCCGCAGCGACGGGCACCACGATGTCGCTGAACAGGATGGCGGCGTCCACTCCGTGCCGGCGTACCGGCTGGAGGGTGATCTCGGTGACCAACTCCGGGCGGCGGCAGGATTCCAGCATCGGCACGCTCGCCCGGATCTCCCGGTACTCCGGCAGGGAGCGGCCGGCCTGGCGCATGAACCAGACCGGGGTGTGCGGGACGGGCCGACGTCGACAGGCCCGAATGAAGGGCGAGTCGGCCGGTCCGCCGGGGCGGGGATCTCCGTCTCGGGCGACAGTGCCCGTGGTGTCCGTGGTCATCGCCGCAATCGTGCCACGCCCGCCACCCCCAACCAGGTGGGGGTGAGAGGAAGGGCACCGTTCCTTACCCCCGAGTCGACGCAGGGGCCCCCTCGCTGAGCGTCGGCGCGCCGTCGAAGCGGGGGGCGGGCGTCGGCATAGGCTGCCAGCATGGCCCCCCCGATCGCGCTCCCGGAGACGTTCGCCCGCGCGGTCGCCGGGCTGCGGTCGGCCGCCCCCCGGCCGGAGATCACCCTGGAGGAGGTCGGCGCCCCCCAGCGGCTGGCACCGTACTCGTTCGCGCTCTCCGCGACCGTGCTGCGCGACGACGACGAGGTGGCGACCGGCCGGCTGATCCTGCTGCACAACCCGGTCGGGCACGAGGCGTGGCAGGGCACCCTGCGGCTGGTCACCTACGTGACCGCCGAGCTGGAGGTCGACCTGGCCGCCGATCCGCTGCTGCCCGGGGTCGGCTGGACGTGGCTGACCGACGCGTTGGACGCCCAGGACGCCCACCACCGGGCGATCGGCGGGACGGTGACGCAGACCATGTCGACCCGGTTCGGCGATCTCGCCGGGCCGCCGACCATCGGCGACATCGAGATCCGCGCGTCCTGGACGCCGATCGACGACGACCTGACCCCACATCTGCTCGGCTGGTGCGCGCTGCTCTCCTCCACCGCCGGCCTCCCGCCACCCGGCGTCACCGCCCTCGCCGACCGTCGCCCCGCCGGCGCAGCCTGATGTTCGGCGCTCGGGAGGAAACTTTGCGGACACCTGATCGACACACGCCGGACCGGCTGCACACGCCGGATCTCCGCGCGCACTAGGGTTGGCAGGTGACCGACGAACCACCCCTGCGCCGTCGGCCCACCGAGGAACTTCCGGGCAACGCACCCCAGCACCCGCCGTCGGCCCAGCCGCAGCCGGCGGGCGAGGGAGCCGACCCGGCCGACGGTGGGCCTGTTCCGCTGATCGCCCCGCGTGACGGCACCCCCGACCCGGTGGCCGCTCCGGCCGAGCTCGCCGAGGTCGTGGCCCGCTTCGCGGCGGGCACCGGCCCGGTCGCCCTGGACGCCGAGCGGGCTTCCGGCTACCGCTACAGCCAACGCGCGTACCTGGTGCAACTGCGCCGGGCCGGTGCGGGCACGGCGTTGATCGACCCGCTGCCGCTGCCCGACCTCAGCGCGCTGGACGCGGTGATCGGCGAGGCCGAGTGGGTCCTCCACGCGGCCAGCCAGGATCTGCCCTGCCTGGCCGAGGTGGGGCTGCGCCCGCGCCGACTGTTCGACACCGAGCTGGCGGCCCGGTTGGCCGGCTTCGAGCGCGTCGGGCTGGCCGCGCTCACCGAGCAGCTACTCGGGTTCACCCTGGAGAAGCACCACTCGGCGGCCGACTGGTCGAGCCGACCGCTGCCCGAGTCCTGGTTGACGTATGCCGCCCTCGACGTGGAGCTGCTCACCGACCTGCGGGACGCGCTCGACGCCGAGTTGACCCGGCAGGGCAAGTCGGCCTGGGCCGCGGAGGAGTTCGCCGCGCTGGTCCGCACCGGGGCACGCCCGCCGCGGGTCCGCGCGGAGCCGTGGCGGCGCACCTCGGGCATCCACCGGCTGCGGGGGGCGCGGGCCCAGGCCCGGGTCCGCTCGATGTGGTACGCCCGGGACCAGATCGCTTCCCGGCGGGACGCCGCTCCCGGTCGGGTGTTGCCCGACTCGGCGATCATCGCCGCGGCCGAGCTGGACCCGAAGGACGAGAAGACGCTGCTGACCCTGCCCGGTTTCGGTGGCCGGTCGGTCCGTCGGCTGGCCCGCACCTGGCTCGCCGCGCTCGACGACGCCCGGCAGCTGCCGGACGATTCCCTGCCGGTCTCGCCGGCCGTGGAGGGCCCGCCCCCGCCGCACCGGTGGGCCGAACGGGACCCGGTGGCGGCCGGTCGACTGGCCCGCTCCCGGGAGGTCGTGATCCGCATCGCGGGTGAGCACAACCTTCCGCCGGAAAACCTGATCACTCCGGATTCGATCCGCCGGCTGGCCTGGACCCCGCCGGAGGAGATCACCGAGGAGTCGGTCGCGGAGACCCTGCGCGGCCTCAACGCCCGCGAGTGGCAGATCGGCCTCCTCACCCCCGACCTGACCGAAGCCCTAACCCCACCAACCCCCTAACCACACCCACCCACCCCACACCCACCCCCGGTTGATCATGAAGTTATTGCCAGCGCGACCGGCGTGTCCCGGCAATAACTTCATGATCGACGGAGTGAGGGTGTGGGGTGGGCCACAGTCAGGGGTGGGGGACGGGGTTGGTTACTGACGAGTAGCATTCGGGGGAACGTGCCCCTCGGCTAGGAGGCTCAAGTGCCCCGTGAAGTTCGCGACGTCGTCTTCGTCGACGGCGTCCGTACCCCGTTCGGCAAGGCGGGTGGCATGTACGCCAACACCCGCGCCGACGACCTGGTGATCCGCTGCATCCGGGAACTGCTGCGTCGCAACCCGCAGCTGCCCCCGGAGCGGGTCGAGGAGGTCGCCATCGCGGCCACCACCCAGATCGGCGACCAGGGCCTCACCATCGGCCGCACCGCCGCCCTGCTGGCCGGGCTGCCCAAGACCGTCCCCGGCTTCGCCATCGACCGGATGTGCGCGGGGGCGATGACCGCGGTCACCACCGTGGCCAGCGGCATCGCCATGGGCGCGTACGACATCGCCATCGCCGGTGGTGTCGAGCACATGGGCCACCACCCGATGGGTGAGGGCGTCGACCCCAACCCGCGCATCATCGCGGAGAAGCTTGTCGACCCGTCCGCCCTGGTGATGGGCGCCACCGCGGAGAACCTGCACGACCTCGTCCCGCACATCACCAAGGCACGCACCGACGCGTTCGCGCTCGCCTCGCAGCAGAAGACCGCCAAGGCGTACGCAAACGGCAAGCTCCAGGACGACCTGGTGCCGATGTCGATCCGCGACGCGGAGGGCGGCTGGGGCCTGGCCACTGTGGACGAAGCCCCGCGGGACACCTCGCTGGAGAAGCTCGCCACCCTGAAGACCCCGTTCCGCCCGCACGGCAAGGTCACCGCGGGCAACGCGGCCGGCCTGAACGACGGCGCCACCGCAAGTCTGCTGGCCGACGAGGCCACCGCCCGCGAGCTGGGCCTGCCGGTCGCCATGCGACTGGTGTCGTTCGGGTTCGTCGGCGTCGAGCCGGAGGTGATGGGCGTCGGCCCGATCCCGTCCACCGAGAAGGCGCTGCGCCTCGCCGGGCTCAGCATCGACGACATCGGCCTTTTCGAGCTGAACGAGGCGTTCGCCGTGCAGGTGCTCGCCTTCCTCGACCACTTCGGCATCGCCGACGACGACGCACGGGTCAACCCGTGGGGCGGCGCGATCGCCATCGGTCACCCCCTCGCGTCCTCCGGGGTGCGGCTGATGACCCAGCTGGCCCGCCAGTTCGCCGAGCACCCCGAGGTCCGCTACGGCCTGACCGCCATGTGTATCGGCATCGGCATGGGCGGCACGGTCATCTGGGAGAACCCGCACTGGACGGAGGGCAACAAGTGAGCGCGCTCGCCGCACCGAACGAGGTCGTCACCCGGGCGCTGCTGCGCCAGGTGAACGTGCCGGGGCTGGACCGGCCCGCCGCCCTGATCACGCTGGACAACGGCCTCGACCACACCAAGCCGAACACCTTCGGCCCGGGTGGGCTGGCCAGCCTGGACGAGGCGATCACCGCCGCGCTCGCCGCCGACCCGGCGTTCATCGCGGTCACCGGCAAGCCGTACATCTTCTGCGTGGGTGCGGACATCGTCGGCCTGCCGCAGCTCGCTGACCGTGCGCAGGCGCTGGAGATCGGCCGGCTCGGCCACCGGGTCTTCGCCCGTCTCAAGGACAGCACCGTCCCCACCTTCGCGTTCGTCAACGGCGCGGCGATGGGCGGCGGCCTGGAGCTGGCGCTGCACTGCCACTACCGGACACTCTCCGGCGGTGCGGCCGCTCTGGCCCTGCCCGAGGTCTCCCTCGGCCTGGTGCCGGGTTGGGGCGGCACCCAGCTGCTGCCGAACCTGATCGGCATCCCCGCCGCCACCCAGGTGATCATCCAGAACCCGCTCATGCAGAACAAGATGCTCAAGCCGAAGCAGGCGGCCGAGCTGGGCATCGCGGACATCCTGCTGGAGCCGGCCGACTTCCTGGAGCGGTCCCTGGAGTGGGCCGCCGCGGTGGTCCGGGGTCAGGTCACGGTGACCCGACCCGCTGTCGACAAGGACATGTGGGCGGGCGTGCTCTACTTCGCCCGGGAGACTCTCAACCAGCGGCTGCATGGCGCGGTTCCGGCCGCGTACAAGGCGCTCGACCTGCTGGAGACGGCGAAGGACGCCGACTTCGCCGCCGGCACCGCCGCCGAGGACGAGGCCCTCGCGGACCTGGTCTTCTCCGAGGAGCTGCGCAGCGGCCTGTACGCGTTCGACCTGGTGCAGCGGCGGGCCAAGCGCCCGGCCGGCGCACCGGACAAGGGCCTGGCCCGGACGATCACCAAGGTCGGCATCATCGGTGCGGGCCTGATGGCCAGTCAGTTGGCGCTGCTGTTCGCCCGCCGCCTCCAGGTGCCGGTGGTGATGACCGACCTCGACCAGTCGCGGGTGGACAAGGGCGTCGGCTACGTGCACACCCAGATCGAGAAGGCCGTCACCAAGGGCCGGATGGACAAGGGCACCGCCGCCAAGCTGTACGGCCTGGTCAGCGGCACTGTCGACAAGAGCGCCTTCGCCGACGCGGACTTCGTCATCGAGGCGGTCTTCGAGGACCTGGGCGTCAAGAAGCAGGTCTGGGCCGAGCTGGAGAAGATCGTCTCTCCGGAGGCGGTGCTCGCCACCAACACCAGTTCGCTGTCGATCACCGAGATGGCCGCCGAGTTGGAGCACCCGGAGCGGGTGGTCGGCTTCCACTTCTTCAACCCGGTTGCGGTGCTGCCGCTGCTGGAGATCGTCCGGGGCGAGCGCACCGACGACGTCACCCTGGCCACCGCGTTCGCCGTCGGCAAGCAGCTCAAGAAGTCGAGCGTGCTGGTCAAGGACGCCCCGGCGTTCGTGGTGAACCGGCTGCTCACCCGCTTCCTGGGCACCGTCTTCGCCGCCGTGGACGCCGGCACCCCGCTGGACGTGGCGAACAGCGCACTGGACCCGCTGGGCCTGCCGATGCGTCCGCTCGCCCTACTCCAGTTGGTCGGGCCGGCCGTCGCGCACCACGTGGGCGGCACCCTGCACGCCGCGTACCCGGACCGGTTCGGGGTCAGCGAGAACCTCAAGCGGATCGCCGACTCGGGGAAGCCGATCGTGGTCGACGACCAGATCAACGAGGAGGTCGCCGCGCTGCTCGTGGTGGGTGACCAGCCGTTGACGGCCGAGCAGGTACGCCAGAACGCGCTCGACGCGCTCGCGCAGGAGATCCGGCTGATGCTGGACGAGGGTGTGGTCGCCGAGGCGCAGGACATCGACCTGTGCATGATCCTGGGCGCCGGCTGGCCGTTCCACCTGGGCGGCGTCACGCCGTACCTGGACCGGACCGGCACCTCCGAGCGGGTCACCGGCCAGCGGTTCCTGCCGCCCGGTGCGGCGAGCCTGCCGGCCTGATCGCAGCACCACCGTCGCGGTGGTCGGATCGTCCCTCATGGACGGTCCGGCCACCGCGACCGTTTGTGATCAGGTGACCGGCGGGTGCGGGTCTCCGCAGGGACAACGGCGGTCGCGGGGCCGGGTTAGGATCACACGTTTTGCACCCCCATCTTGGAGCTGATCGATGTCCCAGCCGCCGGCGAATCCCTACGGCCCGCCGCACGATTTCCCTGACCCGTCGCAGCAGCCGGGCCAGCAGCCTGGCGGCTGGCCGCCGCCGCAGGGACAGCCGCAGCAGCCCGGTGGCTTTCCGGCACCGCAGCCGGGCCACCCGGCACCGCAGCCTGGATACCCAGCACCGCAGTCCGGCTACCCGGCACCGCAGCCGGGCTATCCGGCACCGCAGCCTGGATACCCGGCACCGCAGCCGGGTTTTCCGCCCGCTCAGCCGGGTCAGCCGGGTCAGCCGTACGGTGACCCGAACCTGGCCGGCGGCCCGCCCCCGGCGAAGAAGTCGAACGCCGGCAAGATCATTCTGATCGTCCTGGCCGTGGTGCTGGTGCTCTGCCTCGGCGGCGCGGCGGTCATCTGGTTCGTCGCCAAGGGGCCGGTGAACGACGCGCTCGACGCCAGCAAGACCCGGGTGGTCGCGCCAGCCACCCTCGCCGGCCGGCCGAAGCTCACCAACCCGGAGCTCCAGAGGGCCGCCGACCAGGCGGCCGGCGAGATGAAGACGGTCGCGGGAAACTCGACCAGCACAGTCGCCGCCTTCTACGGCGATCCGCTGAAGCAGGACCTCATCATGATCACGGGCGTGTCCGGGCTGCTGGCCGACCCGAAGAACAAGCTCGACGCCTATGTGGACAGCCTGTCCAAGCAGCTGACGGTGGAGAAGATGACGGCCGTCGACGCCGGCCCGCTCGGCGGTGACGCGCGCTGTGGCGACGGAAAGGCCGAGACCGTGCCGCTGGGCATCTGCGTCTGGGCCGACCGGGGCAGCCTGGGCATGGTGGTGCTGTACTTCAAGTCCGCCGACCAGGCGAAGGCCGAGTTCACCACGATCCGGGGCCCTAGTGCTTCTCCTGAAGCGCGCCGATCGGCCGCCGTCCGGGCAGCCACTCCCTGGGGCCGCGAATACTTTGCCCTTGCGCTAAGTGTTGTCTCTTGCAACACTTAGCCGCATGGCACAGTATTCGGCGCAGCTCGACGGCGTGTTCGTCGCTCTCGCCGACCCGACCCGACGCTGGGTCATCCGACGCCTCGGCCACGGTCCGACGAGCGTCGGCGACCTCGCCCGCGAAGTTCCGATGACCCTTCCCTCGTTCATGAAGCACGTGCGGACGCTCGAGTCGAACGGCCTGATTCACACGACCAAGTCCGGCCGGGTGCGCACCTGCGTGCTCAACCGTGAGCGCCTCGCCGTCGTCGACGACTGGCTCGCGGAGCAGCGCCGGGTCTGGGATGAGCGCACGGATCGCCTGGAACGCCTCGTCACCGATGAGCAGGAGAACCAGCAATGAACCCCGACCTGGACCTGATCATGGCGCGGGTCATCCGCGCCCCTCTCGCCGCCGTGTGGAGCGCCTGGACCGACCCGTCCCGCTTCGAGAAGTGGTGGGTACCGGCGCCGGCCCTGTGCCGCGTCGATCGCTTGGACGTCCGGCCCGGTGGCGCACTCGTGACCCGCCTGAGCGAGGACGGGGTGGAGTTCGTCCCGCACCTCGATGCGTGCTTCCTCGTCGTCGACGATCTCGAACGGATCGTGTTCACCAACGTGATCGACAGCGCCTGGCGGCCCGCGAACCCGACCCCGGTCCCGATGACCGCGGAGATCACCATGAAAGATCATCCGGACGGCACGGACTACCGGATCATCGTCCGCCACGCTGATCCCACCGCTCGTGACCTTCACGAGAAGATCGGCTTCGCGGACGGCTGGGGCTCGGTCACCGAACAACTCGCCGGGGTCGCCGAAGGCGAGGGTGCGCCGTGAAGATCGTCCTTACCGAGTTCGTCACTCTCGACGGCGTCAGCCAGGGGCCCGGCTCGCCGACCGAGGACACGAGCGACGACTTCACCCGGGGCGGCTGGCTCGTGCCCTACCTGGACGAGGTCTTCGTCCGCCGGACCTCCGACTGGTTGGGTCTCGCCGACGGCCTGCTGCTCGGACGGCGGACCTACCAGGCGTTCGCTCGCGACTGGCCGCAGATCACCGACCCGAACGATCCGTTCACCGAACGGATGAACTCACTACCGAAGTACGTGGTGACGAACACCCTGACGGAGGGTAGCTGGCGCCCGACGACGCTGCTCCACGGCGACCCGATCCACACCGTCGGGGAGCTCAAGGCGCGTCCAGGACGGGAACTCCAGATCCACGGCAGCGCACGACTGGGCAAGGCGCTGTTGTCGGCCGGCCTCGTCGACACACTCCGACTCGTCGTCGCCCCCACAGTGGCCGGTTCCGGGCGTCGGCTGCTCGACCACCCAAGCGCGTCCGTCGGCCTCCGACTGGTTCATCACGAGGCGACGGCGAAGGGTCTGCTCCTACTCGAGTACGAGCATGTCGGCGCCGCCCCGGTAGCGGAATACCAGGGCGCGACAGCCTTCGTCCAGTGACCGCGCCGCGACACGCCCCGGCCACCCTCGGGTGGCCGGGGCCCTGTGTCGTACGCCGACGGTCAGGCCGGTTCGGCAACCTCCGAGGTGGCGAGGGCATCCGCCGCGGCTCGCGCCGCCGCTGCCGCCGCCCGCTCGGCAGCGCTGCGCAGCACGCAGAACTCGTTGCCCTCCGGGTCGGCGAGCACCACCCAACCGGTGCCGTCCGGTCGGGTCTGGTCGTCGACCAGCGTCGCGCCAAGCTGACCGATGTCCCAGCAGCCGGCCCACCCCTTCGGCCCGCCGCCGAAGAAGTAGAACAACCGGGGCAGCGTGGGCGTGGTGGTCATGCACTTCAAGTCCGCGGCGCAGGCGAAGGCCGAGTTCGTCGCCATCCGCAGCGAGATCGAGCAGCGCTCCTGAACGACGCACGACCAGACATAGTCGGGGGAGCCGGCCTGCGGGAGAGTCCTCCACGCGGGCCGGGCTCCTTCATGCCCGCGGGTAGTACTGGTCGAAGGCCTTGGACTGGAGCTGCCAGCCAAATGATCGGCTGATCTTTCCGTCGGCGATCTCGTATACGTAGAGCCGTGGCACAACCAGCTCCGGCAGCCCTGGGCGAGCGTGCCGCTCGTTGACCACGAGCGCGACGACGGCATCGCCGGCGAGGAGGATGGTGGGCGGCGCGGCGAAGGTGATGTTGCCGCCGCTGAGCTCCTGGAGGCGTCGCATGACCTTCAGCGACTCCTCCGGGCTGTTCGTCTCGCCGGAGAGCTCCGAGTTGCCGGCGGTGTAGCTCGGCTTGTTCTCGGCGTAGAAGGCGGCCATTCGCGCCAGCCCCTCCGCACCGCCGTCACCGTAGGCCGCGTAGTAGTCCGTCAGGAGCTGATAGTTGGCGGCGGCGGCCGTCGTGTCAGGGCTTCCGGTCGCACCGCCTGTTGCTGCCGGAGCTGCCTGTAGAGCAGTCATCTTGACTCCCAAGATAGAATCCATCGTGAAACTGGGGACTCTCCCCACATCAGTATGTGGGGAGAGTCCCCACATATGCAAGTGGCACCGGAAGGCCGACGAGATGACAGCGAAGCGGGCGCGTCGCGCTGATGCCCAGCGCAACCGAGAAGCGATCCTGGCGGCCGCGCGTTCCGTCTTCGAACGCGAGGGCATCCGCGCCCCCACGGATGCGATCGCCACCGTCGCAGGGGTCGGTAATGCCACGCTGTACCGCAACTTCCCCACGCGCGACGACCTTCTCGCGTCCGTCATGGTCAGCAGCGTGCAGGAGGTTCTGGAACAATCGATCGAGGTTGAACGCCGCCTGCCCCCCGCGGAAGCACTTCGCGAGTGGCTATACCAACTGGCGTGGCGGCTTCGTCTCTGGAACGACCTGCCCAGCTCGATCGCAGCCGCCATCCACGACCACGCGTCGCCTATGCAGATCGTCTGCGGACCGCTGATCAGCCGCACTGAGCAACTCCTGGCGCGAGCGCGCGAGGACGGCGTGATGACACATAGCGTCACAGCACAGCAACTGTTCGAGCTGATCACGACCGTGTCCTGGGGCATCGACCGCTTTGGAGACGATCCCGAGGGTGCCCGCGCTCGGGTCGATCTTGCTGCCGGCGGCATCTTCACCGGAAGGTCGGACGTCGAGCCAACTTCGAGGAGCGGGTCGATCGAGGCGAGAGACATGTAGCTTCTCGGCGGCCGGACCGGGCATTCGAGGTGGACATACAAGATCCGCGCACCTTCGCCGAAACTGTCGCCTCACACGAGCCGGAGGCGACATCATCTGCGTAACTGCGCGGATCTTGACTATTCGAGGCGGCCGGACCGCCGGCGCCTAGACCGTCTGGGCGTCAGCCGGTGTGGCAGATGTCGCCGCCCGCTCGGCAGCGCTGCGCAGCACGCAGAACTCGTTGCCCTCCGGGTCGGCGAGCACCACCCAACCGGTGCCGTCCGGTCGGGTCTGGTCGTCGACGAGCATTGCGCCGATGCCGAGCAGTCGCTCGACCTCCTCGGCCCGGGTGCGGTCGGCGGGCTGCAGGTCGAGGTGCAGCCGGTTCTTCACCGTCTTGCCCTCGGGCACCGCGAGGAACAGCACCTCCGGGCCACCCGGCGGCAGGAGCATCGCCTCCGGGTCGCCGGGGAAGTCGTCGGGCTGCCGGGGGCAGTCGAAGACCTGCGCCCAGAAACCGGCGAGGGCGTACGTGTCGGAACAGTCGATGCTGATGTTGTGGATCGTCGAACTCACAGTGGTCCTCCACGGTGGTGACGTGGCGCGACCCGCGTACGCGGCGCACCACGCAGGAACTGGTTCCCCTTCGAGTGGGCGATCAGCGCCCGACCCGTGCGGGGGCGCTCCGCCTCCGGGACGTCAGCCGACGCTGACCCGGGGCGCGGAGCCAACATTGGTGGACATCGACGCACCCCCTTCCCTCTCAAGCTGACGACGCGATCTTGCCATCGGCCGAGCGGAACCCGCAACCCCGATCAGCCGGCGGCCGGCACCGCCGGGGCGTCCGCCGACGGCAGGGTGACCGTCACCTCCAGGCCACCGCCGGCCTGCGCGACCACCCGTACGGTGCCGCCGTGCGCGTCGCAGACAGCCCGGACGATGGACAACCCGAGGCCGGAGCCACGGGCGCCGGTGCGTTCCCGGCCACCACGCCGGAACGGCTCGAACAACCCCGGAACGTCGGCCTGGTCCACCTCGAAGCCGGTGTTGCCCACGACCAACCAGGACCGGTCGCCGTCGGTGCCGGTACGCACCCAGAGCCGGCCGTGCAGGTGGTTGTAGCGGACCGCGTTCTCGATCAGGTTTCCCGCCAACCGGTCCAGCAGCCCGGGGTCGCCGACGACCGGGGCGGACTCCAGCGACGTCTGCACCCGCAGGCCGATCCGTTCCACCTCACGGCGCATCGCCGACAGCGCGTTGGCGGTGCCGGCGGCGAGGTCGCACTCGGTCCGCCGGCCCAGCCGCCGCCCGGCCTGCGCCTCGCTGCGAGCCAGCACCAGCAGCGCGTCCACCAGTCCGTTCGCCCGCTCGGAGGCGTCGCGGACCACCGTCGCCATCCGCCGGTACTCGGCGGCGTCCGCCTCGTCGTCGCTGAGTGTCACGTCGATCTCGGTCCGCATCACGGCGAGCGGGGTACGAAGCTCGTGCGAGGCGTTCGCCACGAAACGCTTCTGCGCCTCGAACGCGGACGCGATCCGGTCCAGCATGTCGTCGAACGTCTTGGCCAGCTCGGCCACCTCGTCGTCGGCGCCCGAGTAGCCGATCCGCTGGTCCAGGGTCGCCTCGCCGAGGCGCTGCGCGGTCGCCGTGACCTGGTGCAGCGGGCGCAGCGCCCGACCCGCCACCGCGTACGCCCCGGCCACCCCGACCACGCTGATCGCCAACAACGCCACCAGCCCCTTGGCCAGCAGCTCCCCGGAGGCGGTGTCGACCAACTGCCGCTGCCACTGGCCGGCGTCCAGCTCCCGGCCGTCGGAGAGCAGCACTGTCGTGCCGGGCACCAACTCGTCGGTGGGGCGCAACGCGTCGCGGACCAGCAGCCAGGCCAGCAGCACCAGGATCGCTCCGGCCCCGATGAGCAGAACGCCGTTGAGCAGTGTCAACCGCAATCGCAGGGTGGGCCGCAACCGCCGACTCACGCGTTTACCTCGGCGGTGCGGTAGCCCGCCCCGACCACCGTCTCGATCAGCGGCGGGTCACCGAGCTTCTTGCGCAGGGTCATCACGGTGACCCGGACGATCGTGGTGAACGGGTCGGTGTTGGCGTCCCAGACCCGCTCCAGCAGCTCCTCACTGGAGACCACCGCGCCGCGCGCCTTCAGCAGCTCGCTGAGCACCCCGAACTCCTTGTTGGTGAGGTCCACCGGCACTCCGGCGCGGGTGGCCACCCGGCGGGCCGGGTCGAGCACCAGGTCGGCCAGTTCGAGCACCGGCGGCGCCGCCGGGGTGGCCCGCCGGCCCAGCGCCAGCACCCGGGCGACCAACTCGTCGAAGGCGAACGGCTTGGGCAGGTAGTCGTCCGCGCCGAGCTGCAACCCCTCCACCCGGTCCGCCACCGTGCCACTGGCGGTGAGCATCAGCACCCGGGTCAACGCGCCCGACGCCGCCAGGTCGGCGCAGATCTGGTCGCCGTGCACGCCGGGCAGGTCACGGTCGAGCACCACCACGTCGTACCGGGTGACGAACGCCGCCTCGTGGCCGGCGTCGCCGTCGTACGCCACGTCGACCGCCATCCCCCGCTTACGCAACCCGCGTGCGATCGCGTCGGCGAGGTTGCGCTCGTCCTCGACCACCAGTACCCGCATCCCGGCCTCCTCGCTGCTGACCACCGACAACCTAGTGCCGGCCGGCAACCATCGTCCCTCGCCGCCCGCGCCGGCCGGCGTTGCGGGCCACCGCCGCGTACGCGATGCTGGCCGGCGGCACCGAGCGACGGACGGACCTGGCATGACCACTACGGCACCACCCACCCGGCGGGACATCGCCTACCGGGGTTTCCGCCTCCCGGCCGACACGGCCAGCGGCAGCGGCGACGACCTGCGCGCCAGCGGTCGAGGCCTCACCCTCGACGGCGTCGCCCAGCGGGGCACCTGGACGTCGCCGCCGGTAGGGGTCGGCTTCGCCGTCACCGAGGTGGTGCCGTCCTGGACGGCGGACACGCCGGACGGCTGCTGGATCGAGGTCGACCTGCGCGGCTGGCACGACGACGCGCCCAGCACCGACTGGTACCGGCTGGCCCGCTGGGCGTCCGACGACCGGGCCGTACGACGCACCTCACTGCCCGGGCAGCGCGACAGCGCCGCCCGGGTCGACACCGACACCCTGATCGTGACCGGGGCGACGGTCACCGGTTGGCAGGCGCGGGTGACGTTGTGTCGGCCCGCCGGCAGCCCGACCGGCCCGGTGCTGCACAGCATCGGCGCGGTCGCCACCGGGCCGAACCCGACCGACCAGGGGTACGAGCGGGAACCCGCCTCGACCGCCGCCCGTGGCATCGTGCTGGACGTGCCCCGCTACTCGCAGCGGCTGCACGCCGGCCAGTACCCGCAGTGGGGTGGTGGCGGTGACTCCTGGTGCAGCCCCACCTGCACCTCGATGGTGCTCGCCTACTGGGGCGCCGAGCCGACGCCGGACCACTACGCCTGGGTGCAGCCGTCCGGCCCGCGCCCGGTGGTGGTGCACGCCGCCCGACACTGCTACGACCACGCGTACGCCGGTGCCGGCAACTGGCCGTTCAACACCGCGTACGCCGGCCTGCACGGGGTCGACGCGTTCGTCACCCGCCTGCGGTCGCTGAGCGAGGCGGAGGCGTTCATCGCCGCCGGCATCCCCCTGATCGTCTCCGCCGCGTTCCGGGCCGACGAGGTGCCGGGGCTCGGGTACGACACCGCGGGGCACCTGATGGTGCTGCTCGGCTTCACCGCCGACGGCGACCCGGTGCTCAACGACCCGTACGCCCCGGACGACGACGCGGTCCGTCGTACCGTGCCTCGTCAGGGTTTCGAGGCGGTCTGGCAACGCGGCAGCGGCGGGGTGGCGTACGTGCTGCGACCCGCGTCGATGCCGCTGCCCCCGCCGCCCGTCCAGGCCAACTGGTGATCAGTCCGCCAGTTTCCAGAACCGGTACGAGCTGGGCGCGGCAGCACTGCACACCAGGTAACCGGTGATCACCTGACAGTCCCCGGTGGGATCGGGCAGCACGTCCACGATGCGCACCTCGCCGGCGCCGATGTCCAACTCGCCGACGAGCACCCCACCATCGGGATGCCGACGTATGCCGACCAGGCGGCCACCGGTACTGAGTTGGTACAGCTCCCACCGGCCCAGGTCGGCCAACTGCCGGCCGGTCAGCGGATCGAGCACGATGTACTGCTCCAACGGACCGACACCGCTGACGTTGGCCATCAGCCGGCCGTCGGTGGGCCAGGCCCACCCCCACCGGCTGCTGCGCCAACGCACCTCGCCGGTCGCGGGGTCGAGCGCCTGCAGTTCGTTGTTGCCGGTGCGCAAACACAGGACGGGGCCACAGTCCAGCACGAAGTCGACATTGACCCTGGTGCGGGTCCAGCGTTCGTCGAGCCGGTCCAGTCCGTACGCGGTGACCGTGCCCGAGCCTCTGTCGATGGCCAGCATCAGGTCGTCGATCAGGTCCACTCCGATCGGACCGCCGTCGGGCGGGCGCAGGTCGGCGCGGGCCAGCACCGCGCCGGTGATCGCGTCGCGTACCTCGACCGGCCCGTCCAACTGGTTGAGCACCACCCGGTCCACCCCGTTTTCGTTGCCCCGCACGTTGATCTCGGCGCTGAGGCCCGACAGCTGCCAGCGCACGGTGCCGCAGCACGGATCGATCGCGCGCACACTGGACGGTTCGGTGTCGCCGCCACTACGCAGCAGCAGGTTGCCGTCGGTCAACTCGATGACGGTGCCCGGCTGCTGCCACCGGTACGCCCCGGTCGCGCGGTCCAGTGCGATGGTGCGGGTCTCCCGACCCTCCCGGCCGATCTCGTACCCGGTGACCAGCAGCATCCCGGACAGCGACGTCATTCCCCAGTACCTGGCCTCCGCCGACAGCGGCACCTGCCAGACCGGCTCGACACCGGGCAACCGATACGCGGCCAGCCGCCCCTGCCGCCTCGGGTTTGTCGGCTCCATCACCAGCAGGAGATCACCATCGATCAGGAGGTCGGACCCGGACCTGGCCGCCAGCGTCACCGGCGCCCGCCGGGGCGGCGGCACCGCACTGGCGGCGAGCGTGACCAGCGCGAGCAGCACGACCAACGCGCAGCGCAGCGGGCGACCGTGAGCACGGGGTGGGCGGGGCGGCGGGTCCGGGTCCGGACCGTGCCGCAGCTCGCCGAGGTCGATCACCGAGTCGCTCACCGCGTCAACCTCCACAGCGCGGTCGTGCCGTCGAGACGCTGGCAGAGCAGGATCGGCAGGGACGCCTGGCAGCTGCCGGCGATGCCCGGCAGCACGTCGACGATCCACGTCCGACCCGCCTCCAGATCGAGTTCCGCGACGACCATCCGACCGCCGTCGGTCCGTCGCACACCGACCAGCGGATCGTCCGGTCGGCGCACCGGCAGCAGGCTCCACGTACCCAGCTCGATTCGTACCTGTCCGGTCGCCGCGTCCCGCATCGTGTACCCCCAGCCGGGCCTGACCATCAGCAACCGGCCCTGCCGGACGTCGGCCAGGTTGTCCTGGCCGAGTTCCGACCAGCGCACCTCGCCGGTGGCCGGGTCGAGCACCTGGACGCCGCCGGTCTGCGGGACCGCGCAGAGCAGACCACCGCAGCCGAGCACGTGCGACACCAGCGTCACCTCGGCCGTCCACAGTGGCGACAGGTCGGCCAGCCCGAAGCTCACCAGCCGGGTGCTGCCGGGCGGGACGAGCAGCAGCAGATCGTCGACGACGTGCACCCGCTGGTACGCCGACCGGTCACCGGGCAGCGTGTCGACGCTGCGCAGCAGGTCGCCGGTGCCCGCGTCGTGCACCTGCACCTCGCCGGTCGGCTGCAGGAGCACGAACCGGTCGACCCGGCCCTCGGAATCGCGGTGGAAGGTGGGGTGGGCGGGCCTCGGGAGCGGCACCGACCAGAGCAGCCGGCCGGTGTCGGGCTCCACCCGGCTCATCACGCCCGTCCCGTCCTCGCGGACGTCGGTCAACAGCAGGCCGCCGCCGGCGGTCGGTTGCAGAGCCCCCCGATGCCGCCACCGTTGCTGGCCCGTCGCGCCGTCAAAGGCGGTGGTCTGGAACACCTGGTTCGGTTCGGTGGCCGCCGTGGCCAACACCAACCCCCATTCGACCCGGACGTCGAGGTAGTCGCCGATGCGGGCCAGCGGTGCGTGCCACCGCCGCCGCACACCAGCGCCGTGCGGTGACGGTTGGGCGTACGCGGTCAGGTACCGGTCGCCGTCGGGTGTCGGCGGATCGACCACGAAGACGTGGTCCGCGGCCAGGTAGGCCGTGGCCATCCGGGACGCCGTCACCACGCTCACCGTTCGCTGCGCCGGCGGCGTGGCGCCGGCCAGCAGCACCAGGCTGAGCAACGACACCACGGCGCTGCCTAGCGGGCGACCGGCGGCGCGCGGGCCGCGAACCGGTGACGGCGACGCGGGCTCGCCCCGAACCTCGCCCAGCTCGATGATCGACAACGACCGTCCTTCCGTGACCAGGTAGGGCTGGCCGACCGGTCAGCGTCCGGCAAACCGACCGTCAGCGCACCGGGCCGGCAAAAGCGACGGAACCCCGCCTGTACGATGGCGCGTCGTGGCTGTGCCGGTGGTAGACCCTTCGCTGAATTCCCTGACCGACGCCGATCCGGCAGAGGTCGAGCCGACCCGGCGGCCTCGACGCCGTCCGGGCCGAACAGACCTGTTGGCTCTTGGAGCCTATGTGCTGCTCGGCATCTTCGTCTGCCTCAACTACTGGGGTGACGTCAACGGCCGGGTCTCCTCGCACCTGCCCACCGACCACAGCTGGTTCGAGTGGCTGTTCGCGCACGGTGAGTACTCCGTGCGGCACCTGGAGAACCCGCTGTTCACGGCCCGTCAGAACGCCCCGGACGGGGTGAACATGATGGCCAACACCTCGCTGCTCGGGGTGACAGTGCCGCTGGCACCGCTGACCATGCTGCTCGGCCCCCAGGTGATGTACGCGCTCTATCTGGGTGCGGCGCTGGCGGCCACCGCCGGCACCGGCTACTGGATGCTCTCCCGCCACCTGGTGCGCTCCCGGGCGGCGGCGTTCGTCGGCGGCGCGTTCCTCGGCTTCGCGCCGGGAATCATCCACCACGCCAACGGCCAACCCAACTTCGTGTCCAACTTCCTGCTCCCGCTGATCGTGGTGCGGGTGCTGACCCTGGCCGAGCCGGGCCGGTGGCGACGCAACGGGCTGGTGCTCGGTGCGCTGGTGGCGTACCAGATCTTCATCAACGAGGAGATGTTGCTGCTCACCGCGCTGGCCTGCCTGGTCGTCGTGCTGGCGTACGCCGTGCAGCGGCCGCGGGCCACCCGGGCCGCCGCCGGCACGTTCCTGGCCGGGCTCGGCGTCGCCGGCGGGCTGGCCCTGGTACTCACCGCGTACCCGATCTGGTTCCAGTTCAACGGCCCGCAGTCCTACCGTGGCCTGCAGGGCGGCGTGTTCCACAACTGGGGCGAGGACCTGGTCGCCTTCGTCACCTTCGCCCGGGACACCTGGGCCGGTGACCCGGCCGTGGAGAAGACGATCGGCCTGACCGAGCAGAACACCTGGTTCGGCTGGCCGCTGGTGCTGCTCTCGCTGGTGGCTCTGGCGCTGCTCGTGCGCCGGTCGTTGGCCGCGCGGATCGTCGCGGTGCTCATCGTGGTGTTCAGCGTGGCCGCGATCGGGCCGTGGGTGCGCTTCAACGGTGTGGAGACCACTGTGCGTGGCCCGTGGTCGTACGTGTCGGATGACCTGCCGCTGGTCGAGATGATGATGCCGACCCGGTTGACGCTGGTGGTCGCCGCCGCGGTGGGCGTACTGCTCGCGTTGACCTGGGACGCCGCGTACCGCCAGGGACGCCCGGTGGCCGACCGGCCCCGGGTGCCGGCCCAGCGCACGGGCGAAGCGGCCCCGGCGACGCCCGCCGACGAGCCGGCCGCGCCGGTCGCGACGCGCCGTCGGTGGCTGCGCCCGGTGGGGTACGCGGCGGTCGCCCTCGCCGTGCTGCCGCTCTTCCCCCGGCCGCTGCCCGCCCAGCAGATCGACCCGCCGCCGCACTTCATCACCGCGGGCGGCTGGCGGCCGTACGTGCCGGCGGGTCGAACCCTGGTGCCGGTGCCGATCCCGAGCAACGTGCACGGTCTGCCGACGCTGCGATGGAGTGCGCTGACCAGGCAGGAGTTCCCCATCCCCGGCGGCTACTTCATCGGCCCGAACGAGCTGGGTGAGGGAGTCTTCGGTGCGCCGAACCGACCGACCAGCACCCTGATCTACTCCACGATGGACAAGGACGCGGTCCCGGAGCTGACCGACGAGAACCGCCGCCAGGCCGTTGAGGATCTGCGGTTCTGGCGGGCGTCGGTGGTGGTCCTCGGGGCGCACCCGCGCGAGGCGGTGCTGCGCGAGCTGGTCACCGCCCTGATCGGGCCGCCGCAGCGGGTCGACGACGTCTGGGTCTGGGACGTCCGGCAACTGGTGGGTTAGCCGCGGTCCCGCACGTCCCACACCCACCCGCCATCGACCGGTCGACCCGGGCCGAGCAGGTCGTCGATGGTCCGGCGGACCGGGTCGCCGTGCTCCAGCTGGCCGAGTACGACAACCGCCGCCCGCCAGTGCCGCAGGTCCGCCATGGCCTGTCGACGGTCGGCGTCGGTGAGCAGCGGCACCGCGCCGGTCTCGACCACCCGGCGTAGCAGCACCGACGTGGGCCGGTCCGGCGCGCCCCAGCGGGCCGCCGGGTCGTCCGGGCCGCTGGGGCCGATGAAGTAGCCACCCGGCGCGGGGAACGCCAGACCGGTACGGGCGGACCAGAGCATCACCGGGCTGCGTCCGGCACCGGTGACCGGTGGCACCGCGACCACCGTGCGGCCGGGCGGCACCAGCGGACGCCAGTCGCCGTCGGCGACGAACGCCGGCACCGGCGCGACCGGCACCACCCGGATCGGCGTCGGCACCAGCGGCAGCAGCGCGGCGGCCACCGCGCCGGCCCACAGCAGCCGTACCGGCAGCCCCGGCGCGCTCGCCCGGCTCGCGGCCCGGACCCGGTCCAGGGAGAGGGCCACCAGCACACCCAGCACCGGTACGCAGACCAGCGCGAACCGGGCCGGCACCGCCAGGTCGAGCAGCGGCAACTTCGCGACCAGCCGGTACGGCCCCGGAATGCCAGTGGCGTTGCCGTTCAGCCGCAACTGCGTCCCGAGCGAGAGCAGGGCGAAGACCACGCCGCAGCCGGCCAACGCCCGGACCAGTGCTCGTCGCCACAGCCAGATCACGATCACCACGGCGAGCACCAGCAGACCCGGGCCGAAGAACGAGTTCTCCTCGGTCGGGTTCGGCGAGAGCAGCCCCGGCAGCCAGTCGTCGCCCAGCACGGTCTGTCGGGCCGACGCCGTGAACGAGGCGACGTCCAACTGGAAGCCCTGCGTGGCGAACGCCATCCCGGAGTAGCGCTGCGGGCCGTGGAACTGGAACCACAGCGGGTACGCCAGCGGCACCGCCGCCACACCGGCCGCCACCGCGAGCCGACCGAAGAGGACCGGCGCGAGCCGGCGCGCGGCAACCCGGTCGGCGAGCGCGTAGGCCAGCGCGAAGACCCCGGCCGCGAGCACCAGGAAGACCAGCACCTCCTCGCCGATGAAGACCTGCCAGACGAGCAGCAACCCGAGGCCGACGCCGGGCCGCCACACGTCGCGCCGTGCGCCGCCCGAGGCGGGCCGGAACACCAGGGCGAGGATCGCGGGCACCAGGAACTGCGCGGCGATGTGCAGATGTGCGCCCGCCTGGGCCATCATCCCCGGCGCGAAGCCACAGACGAGCCCACCCACGGCGGCTGCGGCCCGGGTGCTGACCAGCCGGCGGCGCAGCAGCACGTACCAGGCGACGGCCGTCCCGGCGAGGCAACAGACGACCGCCACGCAGAACGCCACCTGCGAGCCGAAGAGCAGGGTGACCGGGGTGAGTGGGACGCCCAGGCCGAGCACCGAGGTGTTCGCCATCAGGTTGACCCCGTCGGGCGCGTTCATCCCCGTGCTGAAGAGTGGGTTCTCCCCCTCGGCCACCGCTCGGGCCGCATGGGCCAGCATCCACTCGAAGAGGATCTGGTCACCCGCCTGGTGGAACAACCGCCACGGGCGACCCCACTGCCCGCTGGTCACCACCACGGCGAGGCCCAGATAGCCGGCCACCACCAGCGCGTCCCGCAGCCAGGCCGGACGGGACGTGCCGACCGTCGCCGGCGACGAGGTGTTCGGGGACGTCGTCCCGGCGGTCATCAGACCGAGCGGTCGCTGAGCGCCCGGACGTCCCAGACCCAGACATCCAACTCCTGGCGGCCCGGGCCGACCAACTCCTCGACCGTACGTCGCAGCGGCTCGGCGTTGTGCTGGCGCAGCGGCAGCACCAGGATCGCCGCCCGCCAGTGCCGCAACTCGTCGGTGAAGCGCCGACGCTGCCGGTCGTCGAGCTTGGGCGTACGCCCGGTGGTCGCCACCTCCTCCAGCATCTGGCCCACCCCGCTGGGACGACCGCCGAAGCGGCCCGGGTCACCGGTGTTGCCGTTGCGGGGCGCGAGGAAGTAACCGCCGGGGATCTTGAAGTCGAGGTTGGTGGCCGCCGCCCAGCGCATGCCGTGCGTGTTGCCCATGCTGGGCACCGGAATCGGCACCAGCGTCTGGTCCGGCCCGACGTACGCCCGCCAACGGTCCGCTGTGATGAAGTCCGGCACCGGCGGCCGGGAGACCATCCGCAGCGGCATCGGTGCGATCGGCAGCAGCGCGAAGGCCAGGCCCGCGGCGGTGAGCACACGGACGGTACGCCGGTCGGCCGGACGCAGCGCCCAGGCCCGCTCGACGGCGAGCGCGAGCAGCAGACCGATCACCACACTGGTGATCAGCCCGAACCGGGTCGGCACCACCGCGTCGAGCAGCGGCAGGTGGACCAACCACTGCCAGGGCCCGGTGATCAGCTCCCGGTCCCACCAGGAGACCCGCTCACCGAGGGAGAGCAGGGCGAAGACCACGCCGGTCACCGCGAGCGCCCGAACGATCAGCTCCCGGCGTAGCCAGACCACGATGCCGATGGCGAGCATCGACAGGCTCCAGCCGAAGAAGGCGTTCTCCTCGGAATAGTTCGGCGCCAGGTTGATGTTGGCTCGCTGATTGCCGCCGAGGGTGGGCGAGCCGGGGGCGAAGAAGGCGGCGATGTCGTTGCCGTAGTCCTGCACCGCGTCGCTGAGCCCGTGGTAGGCCATCGGCCCGGCGAACTGCACGTAGAGGGGGTACGCCAGCGCCGCCCCGGCCAGCAGCGCGCAGGTCAGCACGCCAACGCCCAGGGGACGCCACGCCGCCCGCCACCGGGCCGGCTCCTGGGCGAGCACCGCCAGCAGGAAGACGCCGCAGGCCATAGCCGTGAAGAGCAGGATCTCCTCGTTGATGAACGCCTGGGCGGTGACCAGCAGGGCGAGCAGGGCCCCGTCCCGAACCGGCTTGCCGGAGCGGGTGAGCGCCAGCACCCGCCACACGATGAACGGCAGCAGGAACTGGCTGATGATGTTCGGATGCCAACTGGCGTGCGAGAGCATCGCGGGCGAGAACCCGCAGAACCAGCCGCCGACGGCCGCCGCGAGCGGGGTACGCACCAGGTGGCGGGAGAGCATGAGGTACCAGGCCGTGGCGGTGCCGGCGAGGCCCAGCGTGACCAGCACCACGAAGGAGACCGCCGGTCCGAAGAGCAGCGTCACCGGGACCATCGGGATGCCCAGCGCCAACACGGCCGTGTTGGCCATCAGGTTGACGCCGTCCGGGTAGTTGAACTGTTCGGTGTAGAACGGGTACTCGCCGTGCACCACCACTCGTACCGCGTGGGCGAGGAAGAACTGCACCTGGGCGGGGTCACCGGTGTAGAGCGAGGCCACCCGGCCGGACGGGTCCAGCCAGATCCGGCTGGTCACCCAGAGCGCGGCGAGCAGAAACAGCCCGCCCACCGCCAGGTGCTGCCGTCGCCGGGTCCACCGCACCCGCGTCGGCGCCGCGCTCTCCGCCGGCACCGCGGTCTCGGCCGGCGCTGTGGGCTGGGCCGGCGTTTCGGGCTCGGCCGGCGCTGCGGGCTGGGCCGGCGTTTCGGGCTCGGCCGGCGCTGCGGTCTCTGTCGATGTGTCGAGCTCTGTCGGCGATGCGGTCTCTGCCGGTCCTGCGGTCTCGGCCGGTGCCGTGGTGGGGGCGGTCAGCGCGGGCGGGCCGGCGAGGCGATCGACCGGTGTGCGGTAATTCACCAGGTCGGCGGAGTCGGCTGCCGCCTCCTTGTGCGGCGCGGGCAGGGCGCGGGACTCGGCAGGCGTCACAGTCGGCGGAGTCTACCGGAGCAACCAAAACGCCCTAAAGCCCCGGTCGCGTCCATTGTGGCGGATCGGGTGACGGCCACCTGAGGCACCGCACCGGACATCTCGTACTATGGCGCTTTCCCACAGCGACGGCGAGGCGATCGGGGGCGGGCCAGGTGACTCGAGGCCGTCGGTACGGCAGGGCGCTTCCCGTCCTGCTGAGCGCGCTGCTGGCCAGCACGGCCTGCGGTCCGGTAGCCGAGCGGAAGCCACAGGATCTGCGGGTCGGGTACGACAGCCTCGACGGCGCGCTGACGGTGTGGCCGCCCCGCGGCGACCTCTCCGGGGACGCCGCGACGACCGCAGCGGTCACCACGGCCGTACGGGGCTGGCGGTCGCCGGCCGACGACCGTGCGCACCTGCCCTCGTCCGGCATCCTCTTCTCAGGTCGCGTCGACGGCGCCCCGGTGGCGCTGGTGGCCGCCGACGTGCCCGGCGAAAGCGCCTCCTGGCTGCTGCAACTGACTCGCGACGGTGACCGGTACGAAGTCACCCGCGCCACCGAATACACCGACCCGGGTTACCTCGTCTACTCCGACGTGTTGCCGGTGCAGACGGCCGGCGGCCGGCGCTACCTGGTCTCGGCCCGGGTGCAGACCCTCCTCGGGCCACAGGATCGGACGCTGACCATCTCGGACGGCCTCAGCGCACCGGTCGACGTGCCGTCCTGCACGGCCGTCGCCGTGACCGCGACCCTGCGAACCACGGAGTCGCTGCCCCGTGGACGGGCCGCCGACCGGCTGCTCGACCTGGGCACCGGCACCGTCGACCCGCGCTACCCGCTGGTTCGCGACGAGTCCGGCACGGGCCGGCGGGCACTCACCGGCCTGGACACCTGCGTGCTGGCCGGCGACCGGGGCCCGTTCGGCAGCATCCCGCGCCGGATCGGGGATCGGGACGCCCCGCGCTCGGTGCCGACATCCTGGCCGATGGCGAAGCTCACGGTGCGCTCGCTCGGCGAGGTCGCCCTCGGCGGGGGCGAGGCTGCCGAGTTGCAGCAGCTCAGCTGGGACACCGATGCCGGCGCGATGACGGCGGTGGTCTACCGACCGGCCGACGGGAGCGCACCCGTCGTCTCACCCGCCGACCGGGCCACCCCGTTGCAGACGTACCAACTGCCGGTGCCCGGTCAGCCGCTGGTGGTGCTGAGCTGGCGACCCACCCGGGACGGCTCCCTGTCCGTCCCGCCGGGCACTCCAATGCTGGTCGAGCGCCCCGGCCTGGCGGTCATTCCCACCCCGTCCCGCTCCCAGACCTACAGCCTCGCCAACAGCGACAAGACCCACTACCGCTCAATCTCCCCCCGCTAACCCCGCCCCGCCCCGCCCCACCCCGCCCCCCACCCCCACACCCCACACCCTCGCCCCCGCGATCTTGCACTTTCTGCGGCGACAAATCGGGGCTCAAGGGGCATTACGTCGACCGAAAGTGCAAGATCGGCGAGCAGGACGAGGGTGCGGGGGGTGCGGGGGGTGCGGGGGGGTGCGCGCGACGGCGGGCGCCCCCGGTGAGGGGCGCCCGCCGTCGTGTGCGGGTCAGTTCTGTGCGGCCGCGTCGCTGGGGGTGAGGCGGTCCGGGGTGGCGTCCAGGCTGGAGATCCAACCGGTGACGTTGCGGGCCACATCCTGGGCGGTCAGGCCCAAGTCGGCGAGGATCTGCGCGCGGGTGCCGTGCGGGTGCCAGTCGGCCGGCACACCCAGGTCCTTGAGCGGCACCCGGACGTCGGCGTCCCGCATCGCCTGGGCGAGCGCGTCGCCCACCCCGCCGACCCGGACGCCGTCCTCGACGCTGACCACGAGCCGGTGGCGGGCGGCCAGGTCGACCAGTTCCGCCGGGACCGGACGCACCCAGCGCGGGTCGACGACGGTGACCCCGTAGCCCTGCTCGGCGACCCGGGCGGCCACCTCCATGCCCAGCTGGCCGAAGGAGCCGACCGCGACGAGCAGCACGTCGGTACGGGCGGACTCGGCCAGCACGTCGACCGTGCCGACCCGGCGCAGCGCCGGCAGGTCCGCGGCGACCGCGCCGGTCGGGAACCGCACCACGGTCGGGCCGTTGTCGACGGCCACCGCTTCGCGCAGCTCCTCGCGCAGGGTGGCGGCGTCGCGGGGAGCCGCGATCCGAAGGCCCGGCACCACCCCGAAGACCGACATGTCCCAGATGCCGTAGTGGCTCGGCCCGTCCGGGCCGGTGATGCCCGCCCGGTCCAGCACGAAGGTCACCGGCAGCTTGTGCATCGCCACGTCCAGCAGGACCTGGTCGAAGGCACGGTTGAGGAAGGTGGCGTAGACCGCGACCACCGGGTGCAGACCGCCGAGCGCCAACCCGGCCGCCGAGGTGGCGGCGTGCTGCTCGGCGATGCCCACGTCGTACACCCGCTCGGGGTACTTGCGGGCCAGCTTGGCGATGCCGGTCGGCTCGGCCATCGCGGCGGTGATGCCCACCACGTCCGGGCGCTCGTCGGCGATGGCCAGCAGCTCGTCGGCGAAGACGTGCGTCCACTTCACCGCCGGGGCGGCCAGCAGCGCACCGGTCTCCACGTCGAACGCGCCGCCGGGGCCGTGCAGGCAGTCCGCCTCGTCCTCCTCGGCGGGACGGTAGCCGTAGCCCTTGCGGGTGACCGCGTGCACGATGACCGGACCGCCGAAGTTCTTGGCCGCGCGCAGCGCCGCCTCGACCGCCGTCACGTCGTGCCCGTCCACCGGGCCCACGTACTTGATGCCGAGGTCCTCGAACATGGCCTGCGGGGCGACCGCGTCCTTGATGCCCTTCTTGACGGCGTGCAGCACCTCGTACATGGGCTTGCCGACCAGCGGGGTGGAGCCCAGGGCGTCCTTGACGGTGTCGAGGACCTTCTCGTAGCCCGGGTTGAGCCGCAGCGAGGAAAGGTGGTCGGCCAGGCCGCCGATGGTCGGCGAGTAGGACCGGCCGTTGTCGTTGACCACGATGACCAGGGAGTTGCCGGCGGTGGCGATGTTGTTCAGCGCCTCCCAGCACATGCCGCCGGTCAGCGCACCGTCACCGACCACGGCCACCACGCTGCGCGCCTCACCGCGCAGGGCGTACGCCTTGGCGAGGCCATCGGCGTAGGACAGCGCTGTGGAAGCGTGCGAGTTCTCGATGAGGTCGTGCTCGCTCTCCGCCTGGCTCGGGTAGCCGGAGAGGCCACCGCGCTGGCGGAGCTTGTCGAAGCCGGCCTGACGCCCGGTAATGATCTTGTGTACGTACGCCTGGTGGCCGGTGTCGAACAGGAGCCGGTCCCGGGGGGAGTCGAAGACGCGATGCATGGCGAGCGTCAGCTCGACCACACCGAGGTTGGGCCCGACGTGCCCGCCGGTACGGGAGACCTTGGCGATCAGGAAGTCCCGGATCTCGGCGGCGAGGACGTCCAACTCCTCGCCGGTCATCCGCTTGACGTCCTGCGGACCGCGAACCGTCCCCAGCAGCCGGCCGTGGTTGGCCGTGTCCTCTTCAACACTCATGACCGGAGAGTCTATCGGCCGCCCGGCACTCCGCAGCTCGGCCCGAGCCCTGCGCACCCATGCCCGCCGGCTGAGCGCCGGGTCAGAGCCGGATCCGCAGCCGGCGCGGCCTGCCGGTCGGGGCACCGCCGTACGCCGGGCCGGCAGGTGTCCAGGAGCCCAGGACCGCGCCCCGGGTGGCGCGCCGGAGGGAGGGCAGAAAACCGTCCTGCCGTAGCGTTGAGGGGTGACTGAGCCTGAACGGCTGAACGATCGTGAGCAGCGCGCCTGGTTCGGCTTCCTGACCATGCAGGAGGACGTCCGGCGGCACCTGAACCGCCAGTTGCTCCGCGACGCGGGGATCTCCCTCGCGGATTTCGCCGTTTTGAGCAGTCTGCGGCTCCACCCGGAAGGACCGATGCGGGTCTTCGAGCTGCGGGAGGTCCTACGGTGGGAGAAGACGCGCCTCACCCACCAGGTATCCCGCATGATCCGCCGGGGCCTGCTGGAGCGCCGCAGCTCCGACGATGATGCTCGGGGGACCTACATCGCGCTCACCGGGGAAGGGCGCACGGTGATCGACCGGGCGACTCCCTTGCACCTGCGGTACGTGCGGGAGGTTTTCCTCGACGTGCTGAGCCCTCGGCAGCTCGACACCTTGGCCGTGATGTCCGAGGCGGTGCTGGACAACCTCAAGGATGACCCCTTCGAGGAATGAGGGCCGACCCTCACTGCGGTGACTCGTCACCCCAGCGCCTGCCCTGATTATTGATGTATCACGACCCAGCCGCGCCTTTGATCTCAAGCAGAGCCGGGCTTTCAGTCGAAGCAACCACCTAACCGGGGTGATGTGTCACCTGCCACTAAAGGGTGACGAGTCACCCTCCGCTGGCTACCGTTGGCCCCACGGCCGCTGGCCGCATCGAGCGGTCCGGTTCTCAGCGAAAGGAACTCATCATGGGACGAGTAACAGGAAAGACGGCAGTGGTCACCGGCGGCGCGATGGGAATGGGCGCGGCCACCGTACGGCGGCTCGTCGGCGAGGGCGCCAACGTGGTCATCGCCGACGTGAACGTCGCGGAGGCCGAGGCCCTCGCCGCCGAACTCGGGCCGACGGCAGTGGTCGAGAAGCTCGACGTCCGCTCCCCGCAGCAGTGGACCGACCTCGTCCAACGGACGGAGGAGCGGTTCGGCAGCATCGACATCCTCGTCAACAACGCAGGCATCGTCGATCCCGCTCCCCTGGAGCAGTGGGACGTGGCGCAGCTACAGCGCGTGCTGGACGTGAATCTCATCGGCGTCTTCAACGGCATCCAGGCCGTGACCCCGGCGATGAAGCGGGCTGGCGGCGGCTCGATCGTCAACCTCGGCTCCGTGGCCGCCTTTATCGGAATCATCCTGATGTCCGGGTACGTCGCTTCCAAGTGGGCCGTACGCGGTCTCACGAAGAGCGCCGCCCTGGAATTGGGCACGTACGGGATCCGAGTGAACGCGGTTCACCCGGGTCAGATCAACACCCCGATGACGAGGGGAGCCACCTTCGAGACGAGCAGTGTCGCGCTGGGGCGTGTCGGGGAACCCGACGACGTCGCCCGTACGGTGCTCTTCCTCGCCAGCGACGACGCGCAGTTCATCACCGGCAGCGACGTGGTCGCCGATGGCGGGCAGATCGCCGGCCAGGCCGACTACCAGGGCGTGCCCTGGTAGGCAGCGGAGTCGACCCACCCCGAGCGTCGGGGGGTGATGGCCTACGGCCCGGGGACCAGCAGCCCGACCAGCTCGACGTGCTGGGTCATCGGGAACAGGTCGAATCCGCGCAGCGCCGCCAGCCGCCAGCCCAGCCCGGCGAAGGTACGCACGTCCCGGGCGAACGCGGCCGGGTCGCAGGCCACGTACGCGACCGCCCGCGGGCCGGCGGCGACCAACGCGCGGACCACCGGGGCGCCGGCCCCGGAGCGCGGCGGGTCGAGCACCACCACGTCGACCGGGCCGGTGATCCGCCGACGGGCGAGCGCGGTCTCCACCCGGGCCGACACGACCTCGACGCGGGGCAGGTCGGCCAGGTTCTCCCGGGCGGCGGCGACGCCCTGCGGGGCCGCCTCCACCACGGTCACGCGGCCGGTCGGGCCGACCTGCGTGGCCAACCCGGCGGCGAACAGCCCGGCGCCGCCGTAGAGGTCCCAGGCGACCTCGCCCGGTCGCGGGTCGAGCAGCTCCAACACGGCCGTGGACAACGTGTCGGCCGCCGCCGGGTGCACCTGCCAGAAGGCCGACGCGGGCAGCGTCCAGTTCCGTCCGGCGGCGACCTCGCGGACCTCGGTCGGACCACTGACCGGGGTGGGCACCCCGTCGCGCAGCTCCGTGACGGTCACGTCCCCGCCGGTGCTGGCGACGGTCTCCACCGCCTCGGCGGCCGGCCAGCGCGCGCCGGTGGGGGTGAGCACCGGCAGTTCCTGGATGGCCGGGTGGGCGATCCGGCACCTATCGATCGGCACCACCTCGTGCGAGCGGTGCTTGAGCAGGCCGGCCCGGTCCGCGCCGTCGACCGCGTAACGGACCCGGGAGCGCCAGCCGAGCAGCCCGCCTGGCAGCGCCTCGACCCGGACGCCGAGCCGGTCCAACTCGGCGTCGGTCAGCCCGCCGAGGCGGACCAACTGCTCGCGCACCACTGCGGCCTTCCAGGCCAGCTGCGCCTCGGGGGCGACGTGTTGCAGGTCGCAGCCGCCGCAGGCGCCCGGCTTCGCGTACGGGCAGGGCGGCTCGACCCGGTCCGGCGAGGGCTCCAGCACGGTCACCGCGTCGGCCCGGACGAACCCCTTGTGCACCTCGGTGACCTCGGCGATGACCCGCTCACCCGGCAGCGCGTGCCGGACGAAGACCACCTGCCCGTCCACCCGGGCCACACAGTGCCCGCCCGGGGCGACCGCGTCGACTGTCAACTCGACCCGATCCGCCTCGGCCAGACCCCGCTCGGTGGCCGAGGATCCCGACGCAGACGGCGTCCGAGGTGTCGCGGTCCGACTGCCCGGCTCAGTCACTGGTGTTCTCCCTTGTCGCACTACCTTCACGCTGCTCGCCCTCGCCGGACGCCGCGGAGACCACCGGCGGCGCGGAGACCGGTGGCGGGGCGGCGCTGCGCGGCCCGCGCGCCGGGGTCCGGGACAGCGTGGCGTCCAGCCGGTCCAGGTTCTTGCTCGCTGTCGACGCGAGCTGCCACGGCACGCTGACCACCATCACCCCCGGTTCGAAGAGCAGCCGGCCCTTGAGGCGCAGGGCGCTCTGATTGTGCAGCAGGTTCTCCCACCACCGGCCGACCACGTACTCCGGAATGAACACGGTGACCACGTCCCGGGGCGACTTGCGACGGGTGGAGGCGACGAAGTCCAGGATCGGCCGGGTGATCTCCCGGTACGGCGAGTCGATCACGGTGAGCGGGATTGCCATCTCCCGGCGCTCCCATTCGGCCTGCAGGTCCCGGGTGTCCTGCTCGTCCACGTTGACGGTCACCGCGGTGAGCGTGTCCGGTCGGGTGGCGCGGGCGTACGCGATGGCCCGCAGCGTCGGCTGGTGCAGCTTGCTGACCAGCACGATCGCGTGGTTACGGGCGGGCAGCACAGCCCGGCCCTCGTCCGGCGGGGTCAGCTCGGCGGCGACCCGGTCGTAGTGCCGGCGGATGGCCAGCATCAGCACGTAGATCACCGCCATCGCGACGATCGCGATCCAGGCCCCGAGCAGGAATTTCGTGATCAGGACGATCACCAGCACGGTGCCGGTCAGGCCGGCGCCGAAGGTGTTGATGGCCCGGGACCGGTGCATCCGGCGGCGCGCCTCCGGGTCCCGCTCGGTCCGCAACCGCCGGTTCCAGTGCCGGATCATGCCGGCCTGGGAGACGGTGAACGAGACGAAGACCCCGACGATGTAGAGCTGGATGAGCCGGGTCACCTCGGCCTGGAAGCCGACGATCAACACGATCGCGAAGAGGGCGAGGAAGACGATGCCGTTGGAGAACGCGAGCCGGTCGCCCCGGGTGTGGAACTGCCTGGGCAGGTAGCGGTCCTGGGCGAGGATCGAGCCGAGCACCGGAAAACCGTTGAACGCGGTGTTCGCGGCCAGGAACAGGATCAGGGCGGTCACCCCGGCAACCACGAATAGCAGGATCGACCCGGAGCCGAAGACCGTCTCGCCGAGCTGGGTGGTGACGGTCTTCTGCACGTACCCCTCGGGGCCGGAGACGATCTGCAGGGCCGGGTCCTCGACGAACTGAAGGTGGGTCAGCCGGGCCAGCCAGATGATCCCGACCAGCATGCTCACCGAGATGCCGCCGAGCAGCAGCAGGGTCGTGGCGGCGTTGCGGCTCTTCGGCGCCTTGAACGCCGGTACGCCGTTGGAGATCGCCTCGACTCCGGTGAGCGCGGCGGCGCCCGAGCTGAACGTCCGCAGCAGCAGGAAGATGAGCGCGAAACCGGTCACGCTGTGCTCGGCCTGGATGATCAGGTCGGCGCTCGGCGCGCGGAGCTCGTCACCCAGCACGAAGACCCGGAACAACCCGGTGAGCAGCATCCCGCCCATCACGATGACGAAGCCGTAGGTGGGGATGGCGAACGCGGTGCCCGACTCGCGCAGACCGCGCAGGTTGACCGCGCTCAGCAGGACCACCGCGCTCACCGCGATCAGGACCTTGTGGGTGGCCACGAACGGCACCACAGAGCCCAGGTTGGCCACCCCGGAGGAGACCGACACCGCCACCGTGAGCACGTAGTCGACAAGCAACGCGCTGGCCACCCCGACGCCGAACTTCGGGCCCAGGTTGACCGTGGCCACCTCGTAGTCGCCGCCACCGGACGGATAGGCGTGCACGTTCTGCCGATAGCTGGCCACCACGGTGAGCATGACCACGACCACGGCCAGGGCGATCCACGGCGAGAAGACGTACGCGGAGGCACCGGCGATGGAGAGGGTCAGCAGGATCTCGTCGGGCGCGTACGCGACGCTGGACAGCGCGTCCGAGGCGAACACGGGCAGCGCGATGCGCTTCGGCAGGAGGGTGTGCTGCAGCCGGTCGGACCGGAACGGCCGACCGAGAAGAAGCCGCTTCAGCAGCGAGGTGGGACTGGCCACGAACGCCAAGGGTACGACCACCACGGCGGGGGCGCGGGGGTGGGCGATCACCGCTGCTGGAGACGGCGGGGTACGGTCGGTCCCCGCTCGTGACCGGGACGTGGCAGGCTCGCACTCGGAAGACCACGGCATCGGGAGTGGTGCGCACCTTGGGAGGGACAGCGTGCACGTCGTGATCATGGGATGTGGTCGGGTCGGCTCGACCCTCGCCCACAGCCTGGAGTCCCGAGGGCACTCGGTGTCGGTGATCGACCAGGACGCCGACGCCTTCCGCCGCCTCGGCCCCGACTTCGCCGGGATCACGGTGACCGGGGCCGGTTTCGACGGCGAGGTGCTGCGACAGGCCGGCATCGAACGCGCGGACGCCTTCGCGGCGGTGTCGAGCGGCGACAACTCCAACATCATCTCGGCCCGGCTGGCCCGCGAGACGTTCGGCGTGTCCCGGGTCGCCGCCCGCATCTACGACCAGCGCCGGGCGCAGGTCTACGAGCGGCTGGGCATCCCCACCGTGGCGACCGTGCGGTGGACGGCGGACCGGATGCTGCGACACCTGGTGCCGGAGGGCAACGTGGAGATCTTCCGCGACCCCACGAGCACCGTGTCGATCGTCGAGGTCCCCGTCCACAAGGACTGGATCGGTCGACCCGTGCGGGCGCTGGAGGACGCGTCCGGGGCGCGGGTGGCCTACCTGATCCGTTTCGGCATCGGCACGCTACCCACCGGCTCCACCGTCCTGCAGGAGGGTGACCAGGTGTTCATGCTGGTCAGCGACGACATCGTGGCGGCGGTCACGTCGGTGGCGGCGACGGCGCCGGAAGGAGGGCACTGAGCCATGCGAGTCGCCATCGCGGGCGCGGGCAACGTGGGCCGCTCGATCGCCCAGGAGTTGATCGAGAACGGCCACCAGGTGATGCTGATCGAGCGCCAGCCCAAGATGCTGCGCCCGGACCGGGTTCCGGCCGCCGAGTGGGTGCTGGCCGACGCGTGCGAGCTGACCAGCCTGGAGGAGGCCGACGTCGCCGGGTGCGACGTCGTGGTCGCGGCGACCGGCGACGACAAGACCAACCTGGTGCTGTCGCTGCTGGCCAAGACCGAGTTCGCGGTGCCGCGCGTGGTCGCCCGGGTCAACCGGGCCGAGAACGAGTGGCTCTTCACCGAGCAGTGGGGCGTGGACGTCGCGGTGAGCAAGCCGCGGGTGATGGCCGCGCTCGTCGAGGAAGCGGTAACCGTCGGCGACCTGGTCCGGCTGATGACCTTCCGACAGGGCGAGGCGAACCTGGTCGAGATCACTCTGCCGCCGACCGCCCCTTACGTCGGTCAACCGATCCACGCCGTGCCGCTGCCCCGTGACTCCGCGCTGGTGGCGATCCTGCGCGGCAAGCGGGTCCTGGTGCCGAGCCCGGACGACCCGATCGAGGCCGGCGACGAGCTGATCTTCGTCTGCACCGCCGAGGTGGAGGACGAGGTCCGCGCGGTGATCCTCGGGCCGGACAGCGTCGAACGGACCCGCAGCTCACGCTGACAATAGGTGGGGCGCCTGAGCGTCCGGGGTGACTCGGCCTCGCTCAGGCGCTGGGCAGCGGGGCCGGCGACGACTCCCGGGTGACCCGGCGCACCGTCCAGACCGTGATCAGCAACAGCAGCGCGTACGGCGGGTAGCCCAGCGCCAGCCGGGCCACGCCCAGCGCGGTGTCCTGGTGGGCCAGGTAGAGCCCGGCCTGCACGCCCACCTTGGCCAGCCACACCACGCCCCAGAGCACGGTCAGCTGGGTAAAGGTGCGTACCAGCTTCGGGTCGGTCCGCCACTCCGAGCGGCCCTTGGCAACCAACACCGACCAGATCCAGCCCACCAGCGGCTGCCGGATCGCGGCCGAGATCAGCAGCGCGACGCCGTAACCGATGCCGTAGAGGATGCCGGGGAGGTAGAAGTCACGCTCGTCGCCCGTGCGCCACGCGATCGCCGCGCCGACACCGACGCCGAAGAGCCCGTTGACGGCGTGCCGGATCGGCCGGCGTTGGGCCAGCCGCACCCCGGCGATCAGCACCGCGACGGAGACCGAGGCGATCACCGCCGGCCGCAGCTCGCCGATGATGTTGGCGAGGACGAAGACCACGACCGGGATGCTGGACTCGACCAGCCCGCGCCAGCCGCCGAGCTGGTCAGCCATCTGCTCGGCGATCGTCGGCAGTTGCTCCTCGTCCTGAGGGCCCGTCTCGGGCTGTGCCGCGCGGTCCTGTCCCGTCGTCATCGCCGGCCTTCCGTCCGCAGTGCCGTCACTTGGGCGAGTCCAGCTCGTAGTAGGGGTTGTAGATGACCTTGCGGTCGTCGCGCACCGCCACCCTGCCACGGGCGGTCAGGTGCCGGCCCGGCTCGATCCCGGCGATGTGCCGTCGACCCAGCCAGACGAGCGTGACCACGTCACTGCCGTCGTACAGGTCGGCCTCAAGGGTGGGCAGATTGGTGCGCGGTGTGTAGACCACGGTGCGCAGCCGACCGGCGACCGAGACCAGTTGGCCCCGGGAGCACTGCTGGGCGGGGACCCCGCCGCACTCGGCGCTCTCCCGGCGCAGCTCCTGCGCGTCGATCTCGGCCTCGCTGGCGGTGAACCTCTGCAGGATGCGCCGCAACGACACCCGGCTCTCGTCGGTCGTCATGACCTCCGCGTCACCCTCTCCACGCTCGCCGTCCCCGGCCTGCCCCGGCGGCGCCGGAACCGTGCCGCCAGCGTACGCCGACGGGGCTGGTTCCGGCGGGCCGGTGCGCGCGGGTCAGACCTGACGCGTGGCGGCGGCGTCGCCCGCCTCGGCCTCGGCCTGCTCGGCGACCTCCCGGGGCAACCGCAGCGGCAGCGGCTCGCGGACCGGCTTCGCCTCCTGCCCACGGTCGACCACCAGGCCGTCCAGGCACTCGCCGAGCGGCCCGGCCAGGGCCGGGTCGGTGGCCACCGGGCCCTGGAAGACGCCACGGACCATCCAGCGCGGCCCGTCAATTCCGACGAACCGCAGGTTCGTCGGGCCGTCCGGGGTAGGCACCTGGGCGTGCAGCTCCGGGCCGTACTCGCCGGCGACCTCCTGCGCGCTCGCGCCGTCGCGGAGCAGCGACTGGCGGATCTCCTCGCGCACCTCGTCCCAGATCCCCTCGGACCGGGGTGCGGCGAAGACGCCCAACTGGAGCGCGTTGTCGCCGTGCACCAGCACCACCTGCTGGATCACACCCTGCGGGTCGGCCTGCACCCGCACCTCGACGTCGGCGATCGCCGGGATGTGCAAACTGCCCAGGTCGAGTCGCTGCACGTCGTCGTAGCTCTCGGAGATGTCGTACGGGCCGCGCTCCAGCGTCGGCGCCGCGTCGCCCTGGTCCGGGACCTGGGTGGCCTGCTCGTCACGGGTCCGCCGCCCGGCGTCGGCCCGCTTTCGGGAGAAGATCACTGCGCCTGCCCTCCGCTGTTCACACTCACCCTGCCACCTCTTTCGTCTGCCCGCGGCCCGGCTCGTTCGGCCGCCGCTCGACCCGGTCCTGGCCCGTCGGCGACGGCACCAGCCCGGCGTGCCCACCGGTGGACCCGTGTCCACCGGTCCCGCGCCGGGACGCGGGCAGCTCGACCACCGGCTCGAACCGCGCCCGCGCGACCTGCTGGACCACGAGCTGCGCGATCCGGTCGCCGCGGGAGATCTTCGCCGGCACATCCCGATCATGATTGATCAGGTTGACCAAGATCTCACCCCGGTAGCCGGCGTCGACCGTACCGGGCGCGTTGAGCACCGTCACGCCGAGCCTGGCAGCCAGACCGGAGCGGGGATGGACCAGGCCCACATACCCCTCCGGCAGCGCGATGGCCACGCCGGTGGGCACCAGGGCACGGCCGCCGGGCGGCAACTCCACGTCCGCGGCCGCCACCAGGTCGGCCCCGGCGTCGCCGGGATGGGCGTACGTGGGCAGCGGCAGCTCCGGGTCGAGCAGCTGTACGGGCACGGGTACGACGTCGGTCACAGGTCCCCTCTTCCGTCCGGTTCGCGGGGTGACCCTGCCATCCTGCCGGTTCGTCGAGCCGCCGTGCGCCGTACCCTCGCAGGAGTGAGCATGTCGCCCTCCCCGTCCGCCGATCAGCCGCCCGGCGCCGCCCGCCCGGCGTACACCGAGCGGCTGGATCTGCCCTGGTGGTTGTGGCTGGCCGGGCTGGTGGCCGCCTCGTTGCTGGCCGTCGAGATCTGGATGGGCGCCTCCGGCGTCCGTGCCTGGCTGCCGTTCGCCGTGCTGGTGCCGCTCGCCGCGGCCGGGCTGTGGTGGCTCGGCCGGATCCGGGTCGGGGTGACCGACGCCGAGTTGCGGGTGGACGACGCCCGCCTGCCGGTACGTTTCGTGGCCGACGTGGTGCCGCTGGACGTGGCCGGCCGACGTGAGGTGCTCGGCGTCGGCGCGGACCCGTTCGCCTTCGTGGTGCAGCGACCGTGGATCGGCGGCGCCGTGCAGGTGATCCTCGACGATCCCGCGGACCCGACCCCGTTCTGGGTGGTGAGCACCCGCCACCCGGTCGAGCTGGCCGAGGCGGTGCTGGCCGCACGGGATGCCCTGGCTGCCTCCCACCGGACAGCGGCAGAGCCCGGCTGATCCGACTGGCAGAAGGCCCGCTCAGGTGCCGGTCCGAGGGCGAAGGCCCGCTCAGGTGCCGGTCCGAGGCCGAAGGCCCACCTCAGGTGCCGGTCGGCGGGCCGGGGAGGGCCGCCGGTGGCGCGGGCCGGGCGATGCCCCGCCGACGCAGGTCGACCTGGAGCTGCTCGGCCATCTGCTGGGTGGCCCGTCGGTTGAGGAAGCTGGCCACCGCCGCACCGGTCAGGAACGGCCCGAGCGTGGTGAGGTTGCGACCGAAACGCCGCAGCAGCATGTCTCGAAGTTCCTTGCGGGCGGCGGTGCCGAGCACCGCTCCCACTCCCACGCCGGGCACCATCGGGTTGACGCCGCGCTGGGTGGCCCAGGAGTGCACCAGGGCGACCGCCCGCTGGCTGCCTCCGGTCGGTAGCGACACACCGTGGATCTCGTGCAGCTCACCGACCAGTTTCAGCTCCACCGCCACCACGGCCACGGTCTCGGCTGCGAGCAGCACCGGCGCGGAGAGCAGGGTCGGGGCGACCGTCCACTCGACGGCGGCGACGCCCCCGCCGGCCGCGCCGATCGCGGCGGTCGTCCTCGACGCGTTACGGATGAGCCTGTCGGCCAGTGCGGCGTCGTCCAGACCGGGGAAGTGCCGGCGCAGCGCGTCCAGGTCTCGTATCGGCACGTGCGGTGCGACCTCGGCGACGGTGTCGACCATCCACCGCACGGCGGCGCGGGGTTTGAACAGGTCGGAGATGCCCCGTGCACGGGCCTGCCCGACCATCCGGGTCAGCAGTTGGCGGCGCCGGGCCGGCTCGATGTCATCCGCGGTCAACGCCGCGACGGTGGCACCGAGGTCGTCCGTGCCACGGGTGGCACCGAGCTCCTCCGTGCCGCCATCGTCCGTGCCGCCTCGATCGCTCATCGGACCTCCCGGTGCTGTGGCTACCCGCTTCGAGTCAAGCAGGTACCCACCGCTGCCGCATGCCTACACCGGCAGCGGCGGCCCCGTTCAGGAGGCCGCCGCCGTGTTGTGATCGTCAGACGCACTCGCGGCAGATCAGCTCGCCATTGCGCTCGACCGCCAGCTGGCTACGGTGGTGGACCAGGAAGCAGCGGGCGCACCGGAACTCGTCCTGCTGCATCGGAAGCACCTTGACCGTGAGCTCCTCGTCGGCCAGATCGGCACCGGGCAGCTCGAAGCTCTCGGCCACCTCGGCCTCGTCGACATCCACCGCGCCCGACTGTGAGTCGACGCGCCGTGCCTTGAGCTCTTCCAGGCTGTCCTCGCCGAGGTCGACCTCGTCGCGACGCGGGGCGTCGTAGTCGGTGGCCATCGGTTTCACTCTCCCATATCGATGTTGTCGCTTCCGGTTGTAACGCCGGACGACGCTGTTTCGGTTCCGCTGGCCGGCCACCACTTGTGTCGGGCACCCGACCCGAGGACCGAACGGGTCGAGCTCGCTGGGGCGACTCCCCTGCGAGCGCGGAACCTTACCCCCCCTTGGGCGAGGCATGTATACCGCCCTTGCGGCTGAGATGTACGCCCCCGCACGCGAAGTTGTTCCCAATGTGATTCAGGCGACACGAAGATAGGGGTAGTAGTACCCGGTTCGCGGTCGGCGCGCCGGCATGTCGGGCTGTTTCCACGCGACGGCCGGACAACCGTTAACCTCAGCGGCGTATTCGACGGCCGGCGGCCTGAGCGATCGTTCCTGGCCGCCACCACCCACCTGAGGTCCGGGGAGTCCCCTGATGAGTTTTGCGCGCGTGCGAGCACTCGTCATCGTCGGCCTGTTGGCGGTCATCGCCCTGGTCGTCGTCGTCGTCGCCGTGGTCCGCGACACCCAGAGCAACGCGGGCATTGCGGCGGGTTGCCCCGAGGGCTGGCCACTGGCGGATCTGACCCTGCGCGAGCGCAAGGACGTCAAGATCAACGTGTTCAATGCCACGGATCAGCCCGGCCTCGCCCACACCGTCGCCGACGAGTTCAGCAATCGACAGTTCCAGGTCAAGAAGACCGGGAACGAGAAGAAGGTCGACAGCGTCGCGGTGCTGCGGTTCGGCCCGAAGGGCGTCGGTTCCGCGCACCTGCTCCAGGCGTACTTCCTCAACAACGCCGTGCCGGGCTACGACCCGGCGCGCACCGACGACATCGTGGACGTGGTGCTGGGCAACCGCTTCCAGCAGCTCGCCACCACGACCGAGGTCAACCAGTCACTCGGCGACTCGGGTCCGCCGGAGGCGCCCAAGGGCTCCTGCCCGTCCCCACCCGCCAAGAAGTGACCGCGTAACCGGCCAGCGACAGCGCCGCACCACCGACCGACCGAGCACCGACCCGGTCGGCCGGTCAGGGTCCGCCGGCGGCGTCCAGCGCGGCCAGCCGATCGTGCAGCGGCGCGAAGAGCGCGGGCGGGGCCGCGACCACCAGGTCCGGCCCCGGCGGTCGACCGGCCAGGCCGGCGACCCGAACCCCCGCCTCGGCGGCCACCAGACCGCCCGCCGCCAGGTCCCAGGCCGCAAGGCCCTTCTCGAAGTACGCGTCGAGCCGCCCCTCGGCGACCAGGCAGAGGTCCAGCGCGGCGGCGCCGAGCCGGCGGATGTCCCGTACGTGTGCGATCAGCCCGGCCACCACCTGCGCCTGGTGCGCCCGGCGGGCGGCGTCGTAGCCGAAGCCGGTGCCGACCAGCGCCTGCCCCAGGTCGACCTCGCCGGAACAGCGCAGCCGGACACCGTCGCGCCAGGCCCCGCCGCCAGCCGTGGCGGTCCACTGCTCGCCGGTGCTCACGTTGCGCACGACGCCGGCAACCACCACCCCGTCCACCTCGGCGGCCAGCGAGACCGCGGAGTGCGGCAGCCCGTACAGGTAGTTCACCGTGCCGTCGATCGGGTCGACGATCCAGCGCACTCCGCTGCGCCCCGCGGTGGCAGCCCCCTCGCCGTACTCCTCGCCGAGCACCGAGTCGTCCGGGCGCAGCGCGGCCAGCGCGTCGAGGATCTGCCGCTCGACCGCCCGGTCCGCGGCGGTGACCACGTCGGTGACGGTGCTCTTGGTGGCGGCGACGACCACCCCCTCGGCGCGCATCCGGTACGCGGTGTCCGCCGCGTCCCGTGCCACCTCCAGTGCGACGGCCAGCAGCTCCGATGGCGTCGTAGCCGAGTTGGTCATGATTCGCCTCTTTCCGCATGCCGGGTGCAGGTGGGTGGGTGGAGCCAGCGACCCGACTTCCGAAGATCATCGTTCCCGACGGCACGCGACGACGCCAGACCAGGATCTTTTGGTACGCGGCATCCGCTGTGAGGGGGCGCCCGATACCGCTCGCGGCTTGAGCGGCCAACCTAAGCGAATATGCCCCTTTAGATTGGTAATGTCGCTTAAGTGCTTACCGCCCCGTCCGTGCTCAGCTCGCAAGCGTTGCCCAACCGCGACCTGGTGGGGACGCCGGCAGCCGGTCCTCCAGCGGCCCCGGTGCTCCGCACAACCGCCCTGGCAGTCGCCCCACCGACCTGGTGCCGGCTGCTCAGATGGCAGTTCGGACACGATCTGCGCGCCGCCAGGGCCGACGACGGGCACCCTTCGCCGGCCGCGCGGCTATCATTACCGCGAAGCCCATATCTCCGCCGCACTGACGGTCCCCACCGGCGGTACGCGATGCGGAGCAGGATGATCGCCGCAGACGGCGTTACAATTCACCCCTGCCCACGCGGCACGGACCGCCGACCACCGGCCGGACCGTGACACGAGGGTCCCTCAACCACATCGCCCGGCACGGTAACCCTCGCTGCGCCGGACGAACACGCCGTGCCCGCTCTTCGCCTCCGGAAGGTCATTCGTGACAGAACCCCGCCAGCCCGGCGCCGACGTTCGCTCGCTCACCGACACCCTGATCGCCCACGCGCAGAGCGCCGGTGGCCAGCTCACGTCGGCCCAGCTCGCGCGCACCGTCGAGTCCGCCGAGGTGACTCCGGCCCAGGCCAAGAAGATCCTGCGGGCGCTCTCCGAGGCGGGAGTGACCGTCGTGGTGGACGGCTCGGCGAGCACCCGCCGCCGCGTCGCCGCGGCCCGCTCGACCACGCCAGCGTCCCGGGCCACCACCGCCAAGACCACCAAGAAGGCCGCCGCGCCGGCCCCGAAGCAGGCGCCCGCCGCCGACGACGCCCCGTCGACGCCGGGCCCGCGCAAGGTGGCCGCCCGCAAGGCGACCGGCACCGCCGCCGAGGCGACGCCAGCGAAGGCGACCCGGTCGACCCGAGCCACCAAGGCGACGGTGGCCGCGGCTGCCGGAGCCAAGCCGACCAAGACTGCCGGCAAGGCCAAGGGCGAGGGCGCCGAGGGCGAGATCGACCCGGAGGAGCTGGCCGCCGCGATCGAGGACGTGGTGGTCGAGGAGCCGGCCGAGCTGGCCCAGGCCGCCGAGACCGACGCCGCCGCCTCGGCGACCGACAACGACTTCGAGTGGGACGACGAGGAGTCCGAGGCCCTCAAGCAGGCGCGACGTGACGCCGAGCTGACCGCCTCCGCCGACTCCGTGCGGGCGTACCTGAAGCAGATCGGCAAGGTCCCGCTGCTCAACGCCGAGCAGGAGGTGGAGCTCGCCAAGCGGATCGAGGCCGGGCTCTACGCCGCCGAGCGACTGCGGGCCGCCGACGAGGGCGAGGAGAAGCTCGTCCGCGAGATGGTCCGTGACCTGGGCTGGATCTCCCGGGACGGCGAGCGGGCCAAGAACCACCTCCTGGAGGCGAACCTCCGACTGGTGGTGTCGCTGGCCAAGCGCTACACCGGCCGCGGCATGGCCTTCCTCGACCTGATCCAGGAGGGCAACCTCGGCCTGATCCGGGCCGTGGAGAAGTTCGACTACACCAAGGGCTACAAGTTCTCCACGTACGCCACCTGGTGGATCCGGCAGGCCATCACCCGCGCCATGGCCGACCAGGCCCGCACCATCCGCATCCCGGTGCACATGGTCGAGGTCATCAACAAGCTCGGCCGCATACAGCGTGAGCTGCTCCAGGATCTGGGCCGCGAGCCCACTCCGGAGGAGCTGGCCAAGGAGATGGACATCACACCCGAGAAGGTGCTGGAGATCCAGCAGTACGCTCGGGAGCCGATCTCACTGGACCAGACCATCGGCGACGAGGGCGACAGCCAGCTCGGCGACTTCATCGAGGATTCCGAGGCCGTGGTCGCGGTCGACGCGGTTTCGTTCTCGCTCCTGCAGGACCAGCTCCAGCAGGTGCTGCAGACGCTCTCCGAGCGTGAGGCGGGTGTGGTACGCCTACGCTTCGGCCTGACCGACGGCCAGCCGCGCACGCTCGACGAGATCGGCCAGGTCTACGGGGTGACCCGGGAGCGGATCCGGCAGATCGAGTCCAAGACGATGTCCAAGCTGCGTCACCCGTCCCGGTCGCAGGTCCTCCGGGATTACCTGGACTGACCGGGTTTCGTCAACCGAACGTGTCGTTTTGACCACCTGGTGTGCAACACCAGATGGTGATCGTCCGGATGCACGAATGTGATCGTTGACGTGGCACCCTGGGTGCACGGCACACTGTCCCTTCCAGGTGTGACCTCGGTCCCCCGCGGGCAAACAGGGAAGGCAGTGCCTAGTAAGGGTGTTGCACGATAGGTGAGCAACGACCGAAGAGATTGTTCATCGGTGACGACCAGAGGAGGAAGGCGATGACCCCGACCCTCACGCCGCCGCCCGAGACGGTGGCGCCCCCAGCCGCCGATGAACGGTGCGACCGCTGCAATGCTGCCGGGAAGCTCCGGATCACTCTGGCGGGTGGGAGCGAGTTGGTGTTCTGCGGGCACCACGCGAACAAGTACGCGGAGGATCTCGTGAAGATCACCGAGCGGTTCGCAACGGAGCCCGATTTCAGCTGGCGTGGCGCCGATCTGATGGCGAACTAAATCCACAAACCGACATAGCCGGCCGGAGGCACCCCGAGGGTGCCTCCGGC